>CATPBP010000235.1 GCA_955652675.1 Candidatus Dormiibacterota bacterium | reverse complement strand
TGGGCGGCATCGTGCGCGGAGCACGTCCTTGACCTCTTCGAGTCGGCTCAGCCTGAGGACCAGCGACCGCGTCAGGCGATCGACGAGACCCGCGCCTGGGTGCGCGGCGAGATCACCATGAGCCAGGCTCGCACGGCGGCTGGCCATGCAAACGCCGCAGCCAGAGACCTGAGTGGGGCAGCACGGCATGCCGCGTACGCTGCCGGCCAGGCCGCGGCCGTCGCACACGTCGCCGCGCACGAGCTCGGTGCGGCCGCCTATGCGATCAAGGCGGCACGTGCTGCGGCGCCGGAAGGAGAGGGCGAGAGCGCAGGACGACTCGAATGCCGGTGGCAGCGCGACCAGCTCCCGGAGGCGATTCGCGAGCTCGTACTCGACGACCAGCGGTTGCGGAACGACATCTGCTGGTCGGTGTTCGACTGCTGAGAGCGCGTCCGGGCGCCAGCACTGCACAACAAGCGCATTTGTCCGTGCGTGGGCACGCACAACGGCATGGCGAGCGACAACGATCATCAGGGATTACTCAGACGGGCTGCTAGCCACTCAGCGACCGATCCCACCCCTCGCCAGAGGTCCGCACAAAGAACCCTTCACGGCTGCCAGGGGTATGCGGGGAGGATCCCCGCACGGATAATGGTGCGATTCCAGCGCTGAGCCACTCAGACACCCCCTCGGCCGGCCGAAGGCGGCCACCCAGTGGCTTGATGGGCGTCATACTCGGCCGGGATCGATACGGCGTCGTACTGATCCTGATTCTCAGCTCGATCATCCTCACCGCCCTCGCGGGGGACGTGGGAATCGGCCCCCGGCTGGCGTGGGGGTCACTGCTCGCCGTATCGCTGATCTTCACGCTCTGGACCTCACGTGCCCCGGCGCCCGTGTTCCTAGTGGCGCTGGCGCTGATCGCCGTGAGCCTAGGGGCCTCGGCTGGCTCCAGGCTGCTGGTCGACGAGCCGGCGCACCGGGGGGTCGGCTACGGCCTCTCGTGCCTGCTGGTGGGGGCGACCGGCGTGGTGGTGGCGAGGCGATTGGTCGAGCACCCAACGGTCAACGCCGCGACCATCGCCGGCGCGGTGTGTGTACGTATTGCTTGACGAGTTCTTCGCCATGATGTTCGGGTTGATCTCGACGCTAGAGTCCGGCCGTTTCTTCGCCTCCACGAGCAACCCCACCACAGTCGACTACGTTTACTTCAGCTATTCGACACTGGCCACCGTCGGATTCGGCGACCTGGTGGCCAAGACCGGGCTGGGAAGGATGCTGGCGGTGTGCGAGGCGCTCACCGGGCAGATCTACCTGGTCACCATAGTCGCCGTCATAGTTGGAAACCTGGGCCGTCCGGGAAGGCGCCGAACTCAGCTGGGTGGTGAGGAGTAGGGCGGCATCAGGCCGCACGGGGCTCCGCCCTGGCAGTTCTCCAGCTCCTGATTCCGTGATGGAACTGAGGACAAGAGGGGCGGGTGTTGGAAACTGACAGCATGCGGATCCTCCTGGTCGAAGACGATCACCGGCTCGCTGGCCAGGTTGTAGAGCTCGTCCCGGTGCCACCCGTACTGGCCGGCGAAGACCATTGAGACAGCCACCTTGATGCCGCCAGCCCGACCGCCGCCAGCCCGACCACCCCCTGGGGACACGGACCCGAGCACCGGGCCTGTCACGGCCGCCGCAGCTGGCGGCCCTGGAGGCGATCAACTCGGCACCTGGCGGCTTCTAAGCCTGTCGCCCTTGACGCGATCGCCGCCTACGCGGACGTAACGACTCCAGTTCGCTGAGCGTCGCGGCGAGCTTGGCGAGACCTTCGGGGCCGATCGCTTGCTCCCACTCGTCCTCCATCTCAGCGTAGCGGTGTCGGGCGGCTCTGAAACCGGCGTCGGCGGCATGAGTGGCTCTGACAAGAGCGGCGCGGCGATCCGCGGGATCCGGGACGCGCTCCACCAGGCCATGGCCTTCGAGCCAAGTCACCAGTTGGCTTGCTGCTGACTTCGTCACCTGCATCAGGTCGGCGAGCTCGGTGATGCGCAGGCCCTCCGTGGTCATGTGCGCCATCAAAGCGATGTGCGGCATCCGCATGTACGGGTAGCCCGCCTCCTGGATCGCCTCAAGCATCGCGCGGTGGGCCGCCCGCTCGATCGCACGCATCCGGCCAAGCAGGAAATGGCGCGGCTCTCGTGACTGGGTCGGCAGGCTTGACATCCCAACCCCAGTATGGTTCAGTTTCTTAACCAAATTCAGGTTGCTGGAGGGCCGAAATGAGGCTGGAGCACGCATTCGAGGTTGCCAGGCCGGTCCAGGAAGTCTTCTCCTACCTGGCCGACGTCACGAACGAGGCGAAATGGAACCCTTGGGCAAAGTGGGTTCGTAAGGTCAGCGAGGGCCCGATCGGCCCGGGCTCGGTTTTCCGCGGCTCCTACCAGGGCTTTGGCGAGCTTGACCAGGATCTCAGCGACTATGAAGCCCCGCGGCGCCTCACCTACCACTCGGTGCCAAAGGGCATGCACGATGCCCGGATGAGCTTCGAGCTGGAGGCAGCGGGCAGCTCGACGAAGGTCACGGTGATCGGCGTGGCTCAACCGGCGGGGATAATGAAGGTGATCGCCCCAATAATGCCGCTGCGCATGAGGCCCCACCTCCGGGACGTCAGCGAGGGCATCAAGCGCGAGTTGGAGGGTGCTCCAGCTGCGCCTCCACGATGAACCGGGCATCGTGGTCGGCACCAACTCTCCAGCGGCGAGGACGTGCATCCCGGTGGGCTCCAGCTGCTCGGCCAGCCGCCGCAGGGCGAGCCGCAACTCCGAGATAGAGGAGGCGGTTGGGTGTGCGAGCTCGGCCAGTATGGCCCTGCCTGTTGGCCCGGTGCTCGGGTCCGTGTCACCAGCCGCAAGGTAGCCGGGGTGCGGCTTGACGTGCCTCCGACTGGATATACAGGCTCCACTCGGGGCGTACTCATGCAGTTGCTCGAAATGTTCGACCTCGAGACGTTGTCATGACCAGTGGTCACCCTCTTTGACGACTACAGTACGAGTGTTCTTCGTTTCGATATAGATCTCACACTCTGAGTTCTTCATGCTGCTGGTCTCCTAGGGTGAGTTCGATTTAGAACCGCCCATTTGAACTCAATCCTTGTGATCTGAGGCGGCGATGTCAGCGCAGCGAGCCACCCAGCAGCAAAAATCTAACCACCTGCGACCACGGTGCCGTCCTACTCGGACGCGGCTCGCAGCTCATCCAACAGTCGGCCAATCGTCTGGACGATCGCTCTCATCGAGCTTGGCCGCCGTTGACGGTCAGGACGACGTTCCCGGTCTTCTGCTGCGTTTCCACGTACCGGGTCGCCTCGACAACGTCCTCTAACGGGTAGCGCCGATCGATGACCGCCCGGTATCTCCCGGCCTCGATGAGCTCTTTGAGGAAGAGGACATCCTTCTTCGTGTATCGAGGTGATATCGGAAACATCACTTTCTTGTCTCCGATCCGCGAGGTCCACGGCGCCAAGATGAGATTCTGGAGCCCGTCGGTTGCTAAGTAGATGCCGCCTCGCTTCAGTGAGCCTCTGGAGCGCCTGAACGAGTGCTTGCCGACCGCGTCGAAGATGACGTCGTACGTCTCGACGTTCTTGGTGAAGTCTTCCTGCGTGTAGTCGATGACCCGGTCGGCTCCGAGCGATCTCACAAGCTCGACGTTCTTGGTGTTGCACACCGCGGTGACTTCGGCTTCGAAGTACCTGGCAAGCTGCACCCCCGCGGTGCCGATCGATCCAGATGCGCCGTAGACGAGGATCCTCTGCCCCTTCCGGAGACCTGCCGGTCTCAGGCCCATCAGGGCCAAGATCGCTCCGTCGCAGACCGCCGCAGCCTCTTCGAAGCTCATTCCGGCCGGCTTGCGCGCCAGCGGGGCGCTCTCCGGCATGCAGATGAACTCCGCGTGTGTTCCGAACCTGAACTCACTCGTGCTGCCGAAGACGTGGTCACCGACCGCGAACTCGCTGACGGCTGCGCCGACTGCTTCGACCTCTCCCGACAGCTCGGTGCCGAGGATCCGCTGCTTCGGTCGGCGGAGGCCAGAGAAGAAGCGGCTGATGAACGGCTTGCCTCCACGAACCCCGCAGTCCGACCGGGTGACCGTCGTGGCGTGAATCCTGACGAGTACTTCGTCCTCCTTGGGGACGGGCTGCTCGACGTCTTCGAGTCGCTGGACGTCCGGCGCCCCGTACCTGTCATAGACAACTGCTTTCATGAGTCTCCGGCAGCGTAGCGCCCGTCATCGACAGACGCTACCCGTTGAGCGAAGTCCCTGAAGCTCTCCGATACCTCGAGCAAGGCCACGCTCTATGAGAGGTCGTCATCATGAGTGTGAGGCGCCGACCAGCATCAGGCCGTGCTTCGGAGCCTCTCGAGGCCGTCGAGGATCAGATCTAGCCCGAACTCGAACTCTTCCGCGTAGTCGTAGCCGGGCTTCAGGGCGTGCTCGATGATCATCTCGGCGAGATGGGGGTACTCGTCGGCGTGGAGCTGCCGGAGGATGGTCTCCGCCAACTCCGCAGCCTCCTCCGAGGTGTGGTGGTCCCGGCGGGGCCAGCGCCGGGACCAGTAAGACGGCCAGCGCGGCCTGGAGCGTGAAGACAACTCCGTGGCCTCCCTACCAGCGTGCTCTCGACTCGGCGCTGGTGACGCTGACCGCTGACGACGTCGTCTTCCGGTGAGAACTTCACACGGTGACGACGACCTTCCCCGCGGCGTGACCCCCGGCGAGGTAGCGGATCGCATCGGGCGCGTCGACGAGGGCGTAGGTGCGGTCGATGACCGGCGTGACGGCGCGGGACTCGATGAGCCGGGTCACGGCCTCGAGGTCCTCAGCGCGCTCCTTGGCGCCCAGGCCGTGCAGCTGCTGCCCCACGAACATCGAGACCATCGGCGCCCGGAGGAGCTGTCGGTCGAAGCCGCCGAGCACTCGGCCGCCACTGTGCTCACCACCTACCAGGACCAGCGTCCCGTGCGGCGTCATAGCGCGCCGCAGCAGTGACAATGGACGGTTCCCGGCCGTGTCGATGACGACGTCGTACCGCCCTCCGTTGCAGTCGATCTCGTCGTGCGTGTAGTCGATGACGTCATCGGCGCCGAGGGAACGCACGAGGTCGGCCTTCGATGTACTGCACACGCCGGTCACTCTCGCGCCGAACGCCTTCGAGATCTGCACGGCGAACGACCCCACGCCTCCCGCCGCGCCGATGACCATCACCTGTTGCCCCGGCTGCACGCGCCCGCCGTCGCGGACGCCCTGCAGCGCCGTCACCCCGGAGATCGGCACCACCGCGGCCTGCTCGAAGGAGACGTTCGCCGGCTTCGACGCCAGCCGCTCTTCCCGTGCGGCCGCGTACTCGGCGAACGAGCCGCTCTCGCAGGTCCCGTACACCTCGTCCCCGGGACGAAAGCGGGTCACGCGTGCGCCGACCGCCTCCACCACTCCGGCGACGTCCCGGCCGCGCACCGCCACTTTTGGCTTCCGGAGCCCGAACCCCATGGCGCGCAAGAGGTATGGCTCGCCGGTCATGAGGTGCCACACGCCCGGATCCACACCAGCGGCACACACTTGGACGAGCACCTCGGCGTCACCGATCGAGGGCCGGTCGATGTCACGCAGCTCGAGCACGTCGGCCGAGCCGTACACGTCCTGAACGATCGCCTTCATGTCGTCACCTCGGGGGAGTCCGGGTACTGGAATACGTCGTCGAGCGGAACGCCGAACACTCGGGCGATCCGCAAGGCCATCTCGGCCCTGCTCGATGGCGATGACGAGTTCGGCCTGCGTCATCTTGCCGTTCGCAAAGCGCAGCGAGCGGATAGCGCTCGCTGCACCCCCTGCACATCGCGGAGCCCCTGGGCCAGCTCCAGGGAACGACCGGGTCTGGCGTTGACCAGCACATAGGCCCTCATCCGCAACTCCACCTCCTAGCGGCCCTTCACGCTCGGTCGGCGGCGCGGCGCTGGTACCACTCAACGGTCTGGGCGATGGCGTGCTGGATCGGGGTTGCGGTCATGCCGAGCTTGGTCTGGAACTTGGTGCTGTCGACGATGAATGGCTCCTCGAACTCGTAGGCCATTTCGACAAGCTCACGCACCGTTGGGTCGAACAGGCCCATCAGCCGGAGCAGCAGCTTCGGAGCGACTCGCAGCTTGAGTGGGTAACCGGCCTGCTGGTAGATCAGCTCAACGAGCTGCCTGGTGGTAAGGGTCTCTGAGTTGGGAAGGTGCCACGGCTGGCCCAGGGCCTCATCGCGTTCGCCGAGGAGAACCAGGGCCTCGCCGATGTCAGGAATGTACGTGTACGTGTGGGGCAGGTCGGGATTGCCCAGAAGCTGGGCAGGCTTACCGGCCAGAGCAGGGGGGATCACCCGGTCGCCGAGGATGGACTGGGCGCCACCACGTGGCCCGAAGTAGTCCGACGCCCGGCCGATGGTAATGCGGACGCCGCGCCGGTGTGCGTCCAGCAGCTCGTTGGTCATCCTGGCCCGAAGCCGCCCCTTTTTGGTGTGCGCGTCGTAGGGGCGATCTTCGGTGAGCGGCCGACCTTGGGGAAGTCCGTACATGTAGACGTTCTCCATGACCACCAGCTTCGCCTCGGTCGATTCAGCGGCGGCCAGCACGCCGGCCTGCAGCGCGGGAAACAGCTCGACCCACCGGTGGTAGGGCGGATTCAGGCACTGGTAGAGCACGCCGGCGCCGGTCGCGGCTTGGCGGCTGAACCCGGGATCCGAGGCATCCCCGCCGACCACCTCGACCCCCGACGGGACGCTGGCGTGACCGCTGCGGTTGACCATTCGGACTCGGTAGCCGCGGCGCACCAGCGCTTCCATGACGGCCATGCCGACCGCGCCGGTGCCGAACACCGCGTGCAAGGAACTCATTGGGTCACCGCTCGCTGTGAGTCAGCTTGGTGTTCAAAGGGGGCCGCTTGATCCTGGGGTTGGCTCCCCTGAGACCGGTGCTCGGCCGTTACCGCCATCGCCCGCCTCGCCTCCTCGAGCGTTTCCGCCCCAATCAGCTGCAGCAGCCGCGGCGTGGGCCGGTACACCAGCGGACGCCCGTTGGCATGATCGTCCCGATCGGCGCAGAGCAGGCCTCGAGAGAGCAGGAGGGCCAGTGTCTCCGAGCTGTCCCTCGGCAGCGAGACCGGCCCCTCCGGGCCTATCGACAGCTGCGGCGCACCTCTGGCCTCCTCGATCCGCCGCCGAGTGGTCATGCCATCTGAGATCACGACCGCCAGGACCTCTGCCTGCTCCTGAGTCAGCCGGAGCAGCTGGTCGGGCTTGACTAGCTGGGCGACGGTGCCGTGAAACCGCCGATCGGGCGCCAGCTGGACGTGGCTGCCGTCGTCGAGGACCAGCATGCCGGTTGCCTCCTACTGCTCAGCCAGCCTGCGAAGGGCCAGCCGCACCTCCGAGACGGGCCAACCGGTCGCCTCGGAAAGCTCGGCCAGGGTGGCTTGACGAACCGCGGCCAGACAGGCACCGAGGCTGGCCACCAGCCCGTCAGTGATCTCCCTTCGCTGCTGATGTAGGACCTCGACCGGCAGCGCCTCAGTGATCCCCAGTGTCTGTCGGATTCGCCCCCAGGAACGCAGCGAAGGTCGCCGCTTGCCAGTCTCGATCAAAGACAACATCCCGACCGAGACCTGGGCCTGCTCCGCCACCTGCTCCAGGGTCCAGCCCAGGGCGGTGCGCCGCCGGCGCAGCTCCTCTGCTAATAGGACTTGACGCTCTCCTGATGATGGGGAGGTCATCCGAGCCACCGGCGGGTGAGCA
>CATPBP010000234.1 GCA_955652675.1 Candidatus Dormiibacterota bacterium | reverse complement strand
CGCCACGTCGTCGCTCCAGGTCTTCATCGAGTACACCTGGTCCGGCCGCTCGGACTCGCCGTAGCCGCGCAGGTCGAGGTCGAGCACCCGGTATCGCTGCGCCATCAGCGGCGTGATCGGCTCGAAATTCTGGTGTCCGAAACCCGCGCCATGAATGTGCATGACGACGTCACCGCTCCCCACCAGCTGATACCAGAGCTGGACACCGTTCACGACAGTGGTCGTCACTTTCAGCGCCGAATCCTACCCTTAGAACGACATTCGAAGCGAGGCGTCAGCGGTTCCCTTGAGCCAGGCGCGAGAGGTCGTGCATCACCCTCTGGCTGGCGGGGTAGAGGCTCGAGAACGCTCGGTAGTACGCGTCGTACACTTCGCGGACCGCCGGGTCCGGCTCAGCCACATCGGCCTGCAACCTGACCAGCCGGCACGCCTCTTCGACGCTTCCGAAGACACCTGCGGCGACGCCGCCCAGCAGCGCGGCCCCGTAGGCAGGTCCCTCCTCCCACAGGGTGCGGTGAATCGGCAACCCGTACACATCGGCTTGAAGCTGGCGCCAGCGCGCATTGCGCGCACCCCCGCCGGTGGCCCGGACCTGGTCGGGGACCACACCTGCCGCCGCCATCGCTTCCAGGCAGGCGCGCAGGCTGAACACGACGCCTTCCATGACGGCTCGCGTCAGGTGGGCCTGGCTGTGCCGGCTGGTGAGGCCGAAGAAGGCGCCACGTGCCGAGGGGTCAAGGTGCGGCGTTCGCTCGCCGGTCAGGTAGGGAAGGAAAATGAGTCCTTCGGACCCGGGCGGCGCCTGTGCTGCCAGGGCGGTCAGCTCGTCGTAGCCGAGCCTGCCGTCGATCAGATCCCTCCACCAGCGCAGTGAGCCGCCTGCCGACAGAGTGACTCCCATCAGGTGGTACCCACCGGGCACCGCATGGCATAAGGCGTGCACCCGGCCTTGGGGGTCCCGCAGCGACCCCTCGCTGGGGGAGAAGACAACGCCGCTCGTACCGATCGAGGAGCTGGCCAGGCCATGGTGGATGACGCCCGTGCCCACGGCGGCTGCTGCGTTGTCACCGCCGCCGGCGGCGACCTGGAGACCTTCCGGCAGGCCCGTTTCGGCTGCAGCCCCGGGGCGCAGCCGCCCGCTCACTTGAGGTCCCTCCAGAACCCTCGGCATCCACTCGCGCGGCAGCTCCAGCGTCGTGAGGATCTCGTCGGACCAGTCCCGCCGGCCGAGGTCCAGGAGGAGCGTGCCGGAGGCATCTGACGCGTCAGTGGCGTGCTCGCCCGTCAGCCTCAGGCGGACGTAGTCCTTGGGGAGCAGCACATGTGCCACCCGGGCGTAGGCTTCCGGCTCCTCCTCGCGAAGCCAGAGAAGCTTGGGTGCCTGGAACCCGGTCAGGGCCGGATTGCCGGTGATTTCCAGCAGCCGCCTGGCGCCGACCCGATCAGTGATCTCACGGCACTGGAGCTCAGTACGCTGGTCGTTCCAGAGCAGCGCCGGCCGGATTACCTCGGAGTTCGCGTCGAGAAACACCGAGCCGTGCATCTGGCCGGTGAGCCCCAGGCCGGTAACCTCCCCGCCAGCCTCAGCCGCCACCCTGGCCAGGACCTCCTGCGAGGCGCGCCACCAGTCCTCCGGGTGTTGCTCGGTCCAGCCGGGGCGGGGCGTCAGGAGCGGGTACTCGCTGGCTGCCTGCGCCACCACCTTGCCCGAAAGGTCGATGGCCACCGCGCGGGCACCGCTGGTGCCGATGTCGAGGCCGACCAGAAGGGTCACGCTCGGGGGCGGCGCCGCCCAGATCTCACGATGGTGCCAGCACGAGTTCGACCTGGGCCTCAGCCAGCGCCTCGCCGACGTCTTCGGGTGGTGGCTCGTCCGTCACAAGAACCTCGACATGCTTGAGCGAAACAATCTCTGCAAAGGAGCTATGGCCGAACTTGCTGGCGTCCGCCAGCACGATGGTCCGGCGCGCTGACCCGATCATGGCCCGCATCATCTCCGCCTCGATGAGCAATGTCGTGGACAGCCCGTCGGCGGTGATGGCCCCGACGCCGATCACCGCGGTGTCGGTGCTGATGCTGGGTACCGTCGCAAAACCCACGGCGCCGATCGTCACCTGAGATTCAAAGCGATACTGACCGCCGAGAACGTAGAGGTCGCGCACGGCGCCCCGAGGCACCGCTGCGGGTACCTGCAGGTTGTTGGTGACGATCGTTAGATCGTGGCAGCCGGCCAGTTCACGCGCGAAGGCAAGCGTGGTGGAGCCGCCGTTGATCATCAGCGTCTCGCCATCGCGGATGAGATCAGCAGCGGCTCGAGCAATGCGCTGTTTTGCGGGTTTATGCGCAACAATTCGCTGGTCCAAGGGTGAGTCCTGGTTGACCAGGCCGGCCGGAACCGCTCCTCCGTGCGTGCGCTCGAGCAGTCCCTGTCCGGCCAGCACATCGAGATCTCGCCGGATCGTATCCGGAGACACGCCGAACTTGGAAGCCAGGTCGGCCACGGTGACCTGACTGTGGTTCCGGGCCAGCTCGAGCAGCTCGCTGCGGCGCCGGGCAGGTAGTACGCCGTTGGGGCCAGGCGTAGGGAATGGGCGTTCGCTCACGCGGAAAGTAGCATACTCTCACTCTTGACATTGGCGCAACCCGGCATTAACCTGCAAATAACCGCAGAATCAGGCGCGATCGGAGAGGAAAGGAGGGCGTGGTATGCGCATTAAGAGTGAGTCCACCGCGACGCCGCCCAGCAGCCCCTGGCGGGACGGCTGGAGTAGGCGCGACTTCCTGAAAGCGGCAGGCATGACGGTAGGCGGGACAGTAGGCGGTCCACTGCTGGCTGCCTGCTCTACCTCGTCTGGATCCTCGAGCAGCGGCCCCACCCAGATCACGTTCAGCAGCGCCCGCTTCTACGGCAAGTCGAACATGAGCCAGATCGTGGACGAGTACAACAAGTCGCAGAGCAAGGTCCACGTCACCTACCAGGAGCTGCCCCCACCCAGCTCTTCGACCGAGGTCCATCAGACCCTGGTCCAGCAGCTGGCCCGCAAGGATGGCACTCCGGACGTGTTCACCCAGGACGTCATCTGGATCGCAGAGTTTGCGGGGGCGGGCTGGGCGGCACCCCTCGACAGCTACTTCAGCTCCTCCGATCGAGACGCCTACTTTCCCGGCTTGATCCAGGCCTGCACCTGGCAGGGGAAGCTGACGGCGCTGCCCTGGTTCGTGGACGCCGGCATGCTCTACTACCGCACCGACATACTCCAGGCTCTGGGCCTGCAGCCGCCGCAGACCTGGGCAGACCTGACCAAGACCGCCCAGGCGGCCATGAGCCAGCAAAAGGCCAACTTCGGGTTCCTCTGGCAGGGCAAGCAGGCCGAGGTGCTGGTCTGCGACGCGGTCGAGTTCATCGCCTCCGCCAACGGGGCGATCCTGAAACCCGACGGCAAGACCGTGACCATCGCCGACCCGCCGGCGGTTGAAGCGGTCCAGTACATGTACGACACCATTCACCAGAGCAAGATCAGCCCGGCGGACGTGCTCAGCTGGGACGAGGAGCCGTCTCGCCGCCCCTTCACCTCCGGCCAGGCCGCACTTCTCCGGAACTGGTCCTACGTCTGGCAAAACGCCCAGGACCCGGGTGGCTCCACGGTGGTCGGCAAGGTTGGCGTGGTGCCGCTGCCCCATTTCGACAACGGCAAGAGCGCTGCCTGCCTGGGCGGCTACCAGTACGGTGTCAACGCCGCTTCCAAGAACAAGGACGCGGCAGTCGACTTTCTGCGCTGGATGTCCCAGCCGGCGCAGCAGCTTCGCTTCGCAACCGAGGTTGGCCTGGCGCCGAGCAAGGCGGCCGTCTACGACGACCCGGCGCTCGCCAAGGCGAACCCCTTCATGCAGAGCCTCAAGTCCGTGTTCGTGGGAGCCACCCCGAGGCCGGTCACACCCAAGTACCCGCAGGTCACGCTGGTACTGCAGTCCCAGCTCTCCAAGGCGCTCACCCAGGGTGACGTCAAGGGCGCTCTGCAGGCGGCGAAGAGCCAGATCGAAGGCATCGTGAAGGCGTAGGGGTCAAGCCATGCAGCCCATCCCCACCATCGCCGAGGGTCCGGGCACCCCATCTCTGCGGCCGGCGCGGCTTCCCGGGCTCGACACCCGGACACTGAGGACGGTTGGACTCCTCCTGCTGCCCACCATCGGCACGCTCGCCGTGGTGTCGCTCTACCCGGTATTCCGCGGCATAACGCTCTCGCTGCGAAACACGACACTGTCGTCCCAGACCGACAGCTTCATTGGGCTACAGAACTTCCGCACCCTCCTCGCGGATGCTCAGTTCTGGAACGCCTGGCGCAACACCATTGAGTTCACTGCGGTCTCCACATTGCTGGAGACCGTCCTCGGCCTGGCCATGGCGCTGGTTCTCTTCGAGACCTTTCGGGGCCGCGGCGTCGTTCGCGCTTCGATGTTGGTCCCCTGGGCCATCCCGACCGTGGTCACCTCGAAGATGTTCGGCTGGCTCTTCGACGGCCAGAACGGCATCATCAACTACCTCCTCAAGGGCAGCCATCTGATCCAGGCCAACGTCAACTGGTACGGCTCCACGCAGCATGCGCTGCAGACCATCGTGATCGCGGACGTCTGGAAGACGACGCCGTTCATGGCGCTGCTCCTCCTGGCGGGTCTCCAGAGCATCTCGGGCACCCTCAACGAAGCGGCGCGCGTCGACGGCGCAAGCGCGTTCCAGTATTTCTGGCGGATCAGGCTGCCGCTGCTGATGCCTACTCTCCTCATCGCGGCGCTGCTGAGGGCGCTGGATGCCTTCCGCATCTTCGACCTTCCCTATGTGTTGACGGGTGGAGGGCCCGCCGACTCCACCGAGACCCTCTCCACGCTCACGTACAAGCACCTCTTCTCAGGCCTCCAGTTCGGCTTTGGCTCGGCGCTGGCGATGGCCATGTTCCTGACGGAGTTGTTGATAGCGATCGGATTCGGCGTATTCCTGCTGCGGCGCATGAGGGCTAGCGGTGGCTGAGATAGCGCGTTCCCACCAGCAAGTCGCGAGCAGGCTGAGCCAGCGGTCGCTGCGCAGGGTCGCCACCCGATTCCTGTTCTACCTGGCCGTCGCGGGCATCGTCGTCTGGTCGATCGGACCCTTCGTGTGGCAGCTGAACGCGTCGCTGCAACCCGACCGCTACCTCGCTGCCTCGCCCCCGCACTTCCTTCCCGTGCCTGGAACCATCCAGCACTACTACAACGTGTTCTTCGTCAAGCAGTTCGAGCTGTACATCATCAACTCTCTAATCGTTGCCGGCATCACCACCCTCTTTTGTCTCACCTTCGGATCATTAGCCGCATACGGCCTGGCACGGTTCAACGTCCAGGGCCGGTTCGGCATTCTGGGTGTGATCCTCGCAATCTCGATGTTTCCTCAGATCGCGATCGTGGCGCCGCTCTACCTGCTCATGTCCGGGATCGGCTTTCTCAACACCTATCAGTCGCTGATCATCGTCTACCTGGCCTTGGGCCTGCCTCTTGTGGTGTGGGTGCTGTTCGGTTACTTCCGGGAGCTCCCACGAGAGCTTGACGAGGCTGCCAAGATCGACGGCGCGGGTGCGATCCGGATCCTCTGGAGCATCCTGCTGCCCATCTCCCTTCCAGGGCTGGTGACGACCGGGTTGCTCAGCTTCATCGCCTCCTGGAACGAGTTCATGTTCGCGCTCGCATTCACCTCCGACATCCACCACCAGACCATTCCGGTCGGCGTCGCCAACTTCACTCAGCTCTACTCGGTCCCCTGGGGCGACATCGCGGCGGCCTCGATGGTTGTCACCATCCCGTTGGTGGCCCTTGTGCTCGTGTTCCAGCGGCGGATCATCTCCGGCCTGACTCAGGGTGCTGTCAAGGAGTAGCGTCGTGGACAGCCCGCGTTGGGGTCGGCTCTACGCCGACACCTACCAGCGCGTCGGTGAGCTTGCTCGCAAGGCAAGGCCCATGCTCTGCGGGTTCTCGGCCTGCGTCGACATCAACATCCCTCTCGACGCGGCCCTGGCGCAACTGCAGTGCGCGACCGAGCCGGCGCCGCTGGCGCTCGCTGCCGAGCTGGAGCGCCGGGCCGCCGCCGGGATCGGGGGTGAGATCGTGGTCGACTGGCCGGCGGGGCCTGCATGGCTGGAGCAGCACTGCCCTGGCGAGGCCAGGGTGGGCGGAACCGCGGCACAGGCTGCAACGACGCTGGCGACACTGGGCGCTCCGGCGCTCCTTGCCTTGAGGGATCGCAGCGAGCCACAGCTGGCCGTCTTGAGCCCTGAGGTGCTGCTGGCGACTCCAGCCGGCCTCGTCAATGCCCGGCGAGTCCGAGGCAGTGGTTCGGGCAAGCCGGCCCACTACCTCTTCGAGTACACGGCCGGGCGGCCGGCCGGACGCGTCATCCCACCCCGCTCTACACGCGTCATCGTGCGCTTTCAGGACGACGATCTGGAGTGGGACGACTACTTCGCCGATGCAAGCGCCCAGCTCGCCGCAGAGGGCGGCACGGCTCTTCTCTCCGGCTTTAACGCGGCTCCGCCAGAGACGCTTCCGGGGCTGCTCCGACGGGTGGCGGAGCTGGCCCGGCGCTGGCGTGACTCCGGCCTCGAGGTCGTGCATCTGGAGCACGCCGACTATCCGGCGCCCGGCAAGCTTGCTCAGGTGCTCGAGGCTCTCGGGAGCACGGCCACCTCCATGGGCATGAGTGCCAGCGAACTGGAACGCATGCGTCCGGGTCCCGAGCCCCCGCCGCTCAGAGCCATAGCCCTGGGCGAGACCGTGGGTGTGCGACGCGTGTGGGTCCATGGGGACAGGTGGGCCCTGTGCGCAAGCCGCCGGGGGGAGCCGGATCGGGACTTCAGGGCGCTCCTGGCCGGTTGCCTGGTCGCGGCTTCGCGGGCAGCGGCAGGCCGGCCGGCGCCAGTCCGCTGGCCGCTCCCGGGGGCTGAGCTCGCCCGCTTGCCGTGGCCCGCATCGAGCCAGGTCCGTGACTGGACCGTCACCTCCTGCGTGGCCCCTCACCTCCCCGCACCGACCGCCACGGTTGGTCTGGGTGACAGCTTCCTGGCCGGGTCGCTGCTCGAATTCGGCCAGTCATGACACAAGGAGATCCCGCATGAGCACGACTCAACTCGGCATTCTCGATCCCGGCAAGGTGCGCGGCTTGCAGCGCGTGACCAGCCCGGACGGCTACTTCGTGATCTGCGCGCTGGACCACCTCTCCGACTTTCAGGAGCTTATCGGCGCGGAACGGTCCGACTACGAGCGCACGGTCGAGGTGAAGATGGACCTGGTGCGCGACCTTTCGCCCGTGGTCAGCGCCTTCCTGCTCGACCCGCACTTCGGGCTGGCCCAGGCGATTCTGTCCCATTCGCTGCCTGGCCAGGTCGGTCTCATGGCAAGCGTGGAGGACGAAGGCTACCAGCGGGAGTCAGGCAGCAGGGCGACCAGGCTGCGGGCCGGCTGGGGCGTGCGCAAGATCAAGTTGATCGGCGCGGATGTGTGCAAGCTGCTCTGGTTCTACCGTCCTGACGGGCCGACCGCCGAGGCGCAGCGCCAGGTCGTCCGCGACCTCGTCGAGCAGTGCGCGGAGGTCTCCCTGCCGTTGGTTGTCGAGCCGATCTGGCACCCTCTCGAGGGAGAGGACGAGACCAGCCCCGAGTGGCGAGCCAGACGGGTGGAGGGCATCATCGCGTCGGCGCACGAGGCGGCCAGCCTCAGCGTGGACATGCTGAAGGTTGAGTTTCCGGGCGACGTCGACACGCCAGACGCACAATCGGCCGCGCTGGCCGCCTGTCGCCGCCTCGACGCCGGTATCGACGTCCCCTGGGTGATCCTGTCCGCCGGCGTCGGCTACGACGACTTCCGCACTCAGGTGGAGCTGGCCTGCAAGAGCGGCGCCTCGGGATTCCTGGCTGGTCGCTCGATCTGGCGTGACGCGGCCGCGACGCACGGCGAATCCTCCCGAGCTGCCGCTTTCCAGACGGCGATCAACCGGCTCTCCGAGCTGGCAGACCTCACGAGGCGTCACGGGCGTCCCTACCTGCCGGCCCTGTCCGGGCCGTCGCTGCTGGCCGCGGCCCCCGAGCACTGGTACCGTGAATGGCACGCGTGATCTCCAACCATTCCCCGGTAACAGCACGACAATGAACGTCCAGCCACCTCCACAGCTGTTTCGGGATGCGCGAGATGAGTCCATAGCGCTCCTGTCCAGGACGGGCATCGTCCTGACGCCGGAGGAGGTCGCCGCCTTCGAGGTGGCCGACTTCGGCCTCGGTCGCCTGCGCGAGCTAGGGCTCCAGTTGGTGACGTACATCAACACCGAGCGCTGCTGCGCCAAAGAGCTGATGCTGCTGCCCCGGCAGACCTGCCCCGAACATCAGCACCCGCCGGTGGGCGATTACCCGGGGAAGGAAGAGACGTTCCGCTGCCGCTGGGGGATCGTCTACCTCTATGTCCCGGGCGAGCCTGTGGATACCCCCAAAGCGCAGGTGCCGGCCGGCTATGGCCCCTACCTCAGCGCCTGGAGAGAGATCGAGCTGGGGCCGGGCCAGCAGTGGACCCTGCCGCCGGAGACGCTGCACTGGTTCCAGGCGGGTGATCAGGGCGCTGTCGTGAGCGAATTCTCAACCCGGAGCATGGACGAGTACGACCTCTGGACGGATCCCAACATCCGCAGGTTGGATCGCGTGCTGGAGTGGTGAGCGGCGCCGGGCCCGCTCAGCTGCAGGGACCGGCCACAACAGGCGGCGGCAGGCTGTCCGCGGCGCTCGCGCTCTCGATTCGCGCCGGCGACTGACCGCCGACGGCGCCCACCGGCAGGTCCGCCACCTTGAACAGCGACCCGACGCATACAGCCACAGCGAGCCTGGGCTGCCCAACCAGATCCCGTGGGAGTCGGCCAAGGCCACGACCGCGTGACCGACGTCCCTG
>CATPBP010000233.1 GCA_955652675.1 Candidatus Dormiibacterota bacterium | reverse complement strand
GCGTGGGAGAGGCAGGCCTCCCCCACGGACCCCCTCCGCGCAGGAGTGACGGCTGGAGTCGCTGGGAAATGGGAATCACTCGGCCCGGGGAACCCGGGCCTTCCATGAAACGTCCTGTCCATTTCCCTCCCCCTGGCGGAGAGGGATTCTCTCTCAGTCGTTAGTTGGTGACGAGCGTGTTCTCGAGGGGGCGGACCTTGGCGGGGGTTAGGGCCGTCGTGGTCATGGGGCGCTCGGAGTGGAGGTTGGCCCACATGGTGGCGAGCCAGCGCCAGCGGAAGGTGCCTTCGAACCTGCCCTGGAAGTCACGGGCCTCATAGTTGGGCCGGCTCAGGTAGCGGACGATCTGGGTCATCTGTGGATTCCTCCTTGGGTCTTCCCTGGCGCCTCCCCCTCTCGAGGGAACCGCCTTCTTGCTGCTGAGACACGAGTGCGACGACGGGGATTACGGCAAGACCCGGAG
The DNA here is from genome assembly GCA_955652675.1 of Candidatus Dormiibacterota bacterium. Lineage (GTDB taxonomy): Bacteria > Chloroflexota > Dormibacteria > Dormibacterales > Dormibacteraceae > Nephthysia. The sequence continues at coordinate 2,093 of CATPBP010000233.1, read as the reverse complement.
CCAGCTTACGGATGTTCGGGGGCGGACGTCAGACTTTCTCGGTGACGCGGTACTCGAGGTACTTGCCCAGGAGGAGCCGCGTATGGGCCTCCAGGGCTGGCAGCACGCTCAGCATCAGGGCAACCACCGGATAGCTGAGGTACTGGAGGTAGATCAGGGAGCGATGCAGCCGGCCCCAACGAGCTGGCTTGGGGGGCAGCATGAGGTGCTCGAGCAGTATCAGGGCCACGACCGTGGAAAGGGTGACGCCGAGGATGGTGCTCGACCACTGCCAGATGTTCTGCCCCAGGTCGGTGATCGAGAAGTCCACGCTGACCCACACCGGCATGGAGGCCCCGAACATGAGGAGGATGGGCAGGAATATCCAGTTGAGGTGGTTCAGGAACAGGTTGGCGAAACGGCGGATGCGGAGCACGAGCGGGATCTCGGGATGCTTGAAGAGCCGCTTGAGCACGTAGGGGATGTCGGTGATACCCCAAGCCCACCGCTTGATCTGGTTGTACTGGCTCAGGTGCGTCGCCGCGTAGTCCCGCGATTCCGGTGAGTCTCCGTAGAGCGGCAGCCAGACGGATTGCACCGCGAAGCGCGAACCAAAGGTGAAGAAAGCCTTCCAGTAGAAGCGGGAATCCTCGGGGATGACGTCCTTATCCCAGTAGCCCACGTCGTGAATGAACTGCAGGCTGCAGGTGTAGCTGGAGAACGCGACAAGACGCTGGGGCTGGGAGTGCAGGAACATCTGCCACTGCGTGGCGCTGGCCGACATGACGCGAACCGCCGTTGGCACCTCCCAGATGTTGTTGTGGAAGACCGGGACGGGCTGCCAGATGACGAAGTCACGCATGGGGTTCCGGGAGTGGTGGTAGCTGATCCACCCGAAGTACTCCCTGTGCACCCGGTAGTCCGAGTCCAGGTCCGTGACCAGCACCGCCCCGAGGTTGTAGCCCAGCTCCCGGAGCCGCCTGACCATGTCGCGGCCCCCCCAGTTCATGGCGGCGGACTTTCCGGGCACCAGCGGTGGCTCCATGGGGTCCTTGATGTGAAAAAAGCCGCCCAGCTGGTCCCCGAACTGCTCCCGCAGCCGCTCGACATTGGCCCAGCCCGGCTTATCGGTGACACGGGTGATGATCCCCACCAGCTTGAGATGGCTCGGGTAGTTGGCTTCCACGATGGCCCCCACCGTCTTCTCCAGCACGTGGTAGGGCTCGGTGTACGTCGGGATGATGCTCAGGTGGTAGAAGGAGAGCGGTTCCGGACAGCCCCCGGGGGGTGCTTCCCGGCAGCGCTCCAGCCAGTCCACGTCCATGTCCCGCCGCATCTTCAGATACGTCGACCAGACGCCGATGATGACCATGAAAGAGCGGAAGAACCAGTAGATATCGAACACCAACACGGCCACGGCCACGGCGAAGGCGCCGGTCGAGGCGAAGACGAGAGGGATCCAGGCCGGCGCCAGGAGCAGTGTCCAGGTGACGAGGCCGGGTACGGCTTCAAGAAGCCGGTCGCCGGCCTGTCGCAGCGCGGAGGGGGCGGTCGCCACAACCGCGGGCTGGCCCGTAGACATCCCTCGGGATTATCCGCAGAAGCGGCCGGCGGCGTCGGCGTGGCCCGCTTGTGCCACCACCCCCACTCCTTTGGGCCGGAGGAATAGCGCCAGCCGGTCAGCCATTGATCTAGTTATGAGCAACTTCAAGAAGTTGGAGGAGGCCACCTTCGAGACGGAGGTCCTCCAGTCCGAAGGTGTCGTGCTTGTCGACTTCTACGCCGACTGGTGCGGCCCCTGCAAGATGATGGCCCCTGTCCTCGACCAGATCGCCGGCGAGTTCGACGGCCGGGTGAAGGTCGGAAAGCTGGACGTGGACTCCAGCCCTGCAATCGCGATGCGCTACGGCATCATGGGCATCCCCACCCTGGGCATCTTCCAGGACGGAAAGCTCGTCGACCGGCTGGTCGGCTATCCCGGCCCGGGCGGCGTCCGCGCCTTCGTGGAGAAGAACGCGGCAGCCAAAGTCTGAGCGGAGACCCCTCCCCTGAAGGAGGGGTGGGAGGGGGGTAGCTCCCGCGGTCGAGTGGCTACCCCCTCCACCCTCCCAGGC
>CATPBP010000232.1 GCA_955652675.1 Candidatus Dormiibacterota bacterium | reverse complement strand
GGAACTCCGCCGGTCTGGAGAAGGCTGTCTCTTCAGCAATGCCTGGACGAACGAACGCTTCCGCGGACGCTTCTGGATCAATGTCATTCAGGTGCACGCACGGATTGCCAGACCACTCCGCCAGCCCGCGCCTCGCTCCCGCACCCCCCCATCCAAAGCCACCCGCCCTCGGGGGGTTAATGCGCTGTGGATCGTATTGGTGGGAGCTGGCGGCCGGCAAGCCTGGTCATTAAGATCGCGCCCGCAAAAGGGCGCGCGGTGCGGCTCTAGCGCTGAGCGGCAGCCGCCTCCCAGGTGGGAAGGCTGGTCTCCGTCTGGAGAGTGGCGGTGAGCCGAACATCCGGACCGATCCGCACCACCTCGTCAAAGCGCAGACGGATGACGTCGCCGATGGTGGGTGCGCCAACTCCCTGCAGCGCCGCCAGGCCGCCCCCACCGATCAGCGTCGGCGCCAGATAGATGACAACGCGATCCACCAAACCGGCCGCAAGGAAGCTGGCGGCCAGCGTGGGTCCGCCCTCCAGCAGAGCCGAGCGTACGTCTCGGATGTAGAGCACCTGGAGGAGGGCGTGGAGATCCAGGCCGCCGGGAGCCCGGGGCAGGCGGGTCACCGTCGCGCGCCCCTCGAGGTGTGAGCCGTCCGCGTCATCGGCCACCGCCACCAGGGTGGGCGCGAAGCCGTCCAGCACCCGTGCGCTGACCGGCGTGCGCGCCATGGTGTCGACCACGACACGGAGCGGCTGCCGGCTCACGGACACATGACGGACGCCGAGCTGGGGATCGTCCAAGCGCCGGGTTCCCGAGCCGATGATTACCGCGTCCGACTCAGCCCGCAAGCGGTGGACGTCGGCCCGTGCCTCCTTGCTGGTGATCCAGCGGCTGGAACCGTCCGCGGCGGCCAGGCGACCGTCGAGAGAGAGACCGCACTTCCAAGTCACCAGGGGCCGAGCCATCACTGGCTGGCCGCCGTTGGCGCTCATCGACCCGGTGCTGTCTCGGCAAGGGCGCGACGGAGCTCGCTCACCTCCGGGAGATCCCGCCAGCGGTCCAGCTTCAGTTCCAACCTGACCAGCTCCCGGCTTATGCGGTCGGACCCGGTTGCCCTGGCGACTTCCTGCGCCTGGCGGCCCCTGGCCACCGCCGGTTCAGGAGAACCCTCCATGGCGTAGGCCACGGCCAGCCGGCCCAGGTATACCCCGCGGTCCCGGTAGTGATGGGAAGGAAGCGTCGCGAGCTCACGCTCGAACACGTCGATTGCTTGGCGCGGTCTGCCGAGTTCCATGAGACATGTGGCTCGCCACATCTCGACGAACCCAGGGATACAGTACCGGGCCGGCCCGTCGAGATCGCGATCAGAGGCCTGCGCGGACAGTGCGAGCGCCGCATCAAGCTTTCTGTGACACTCGTCCGCCTGCCCGGCCAGCGCCAGCCCGTAGGCCTCCTGCTGCAAGGCCACGGCGCGAACCTTGGGAGTGAGCGACGAGGTGCCCTGGGCGGCGTGGGCGAGTCGGAGACCCAGGCCGATATCCCCCTCCACGACGGCCTGGTGACTCTTACGCACCATCAAGTAGGCCGTCATCAGGGAGTCGCCCGTCTCGCGGGCCGACCTCAGCGCCCGCTCGGTCCACCAGACGCCTGCTGACCAGTGGCCGCTGTCCTGGTGAAGCCAGCCCGCGAACTCCGCGTACTTCGTCCGGAGCGCGAGCAACTCTGCGCGGGCGGCGTCCCTGGCGTCGCTCAGCAGCTTTTCGACGAGCCCGAAATGGCTCGCCACGGTGGGGAGCTGGAGCTGTGGACCCAGCAGCCAGTCGGCGGTGTCGAACTCGCTGAAGACGCGCCGGAGGTAGCCGACGGCAGCCTCTATCTGGGAGGAGTGAGGAATGACCGAATTCTCCAGAGCCCCTGCAAGGCCGGCGTCGGTCTCGGCCACCAGGCTGGGGGCGATGGCGGAGACCCCGGCGGCCGCCGCCGCGCGGAGGAGGAAGTCCCGGCGCCGCAGACGGTCGAGCCTGCGCGCCAAGGAAGGGTCTCTAGCGGCCGACATGAGAAGACGGGCCAGCAGCGCCAGCAGCAGGCGCACGTAGTAGGACGTCGGGCATTGCTTGCCTGTGACCCAACGATTGACCGTGACGGTATCCAAGCCTGGCAGCGGGAGCTTCCACTCCTTGGCCACCTCCTTCAGAACTGAAACGAGCCGAACCTGCGGCCATTCAGTCCATTCCAGGAGCGCCCGGGCGAGCTCGGCGCCTTCTTCCCGGGATAGGAGTTCCGGCCGGATATGCTGGGGAGACGGAACGGCTTTAGCCGACCCGCGCACCAAACCGCCAAGCGCCCTGTTAAGCAACCATCTCGACCCCCGAACAGCCAGGTGCATCTATAGCACAGGAGGCCCCAGGGCGTGCAATTTCCGAATTGGGATTGCCTGTGCCTCAGGTCGGGCCGGCGCCGCGGCATCTCATAATCGGCTGTCGTGGACCGACTGATGGGTGTCGACTGGGCCGCGCACTGGAGGGACCTGGTGGAGGCACGATCGGCGCAGGCCGGCGGCGGAAGCCCTCACTGGGGCGAAGGACGCGCGCGCGGCTTCGCCTTCTCGACGCGCGGCGAGCCTGACCCGTTCGTGGAGTTCCTCGAGCCCTGGCTGAAACCTTCTCACACGCTTCTCGACGTCGGCGCTGGGATCGGACGCCATGTCGTCCCGCTGGCCGACCGGCTGGACTGGGTGACGGCGGTGGAGCCGGCCCAGGCCATGCGCGAGCGGATCCCGGCGCTCGACAACCTGACCCTGATCGGCAGCACCTGGGAGGACGCGGAGGCGGCGCCCGCGCACCTCGTCATCTGCGTCAGCGTCCTCTATTCGATCGCGGATCCGGTGCCCTTTGTGGAGAAGCTGGAGAGGCACGCCCAGGAGCGGGTATTCGTGGCGCTGAGGGACTCGGTCCAGCCGCACCCGGCCGAGTTGATGGGCGGCGAGCCCAGGATCCGGGAGCCGCGTCTGCGAGACTGCTATTTGCTGCTGCGCGAGATGGGGATCAAGCCCGACGTCACGATGTACGAACGCGCCGTTTCCTTCCGCTTCGAGTCACTGGAGGCGGCGGTCGAAGAGTGCCGGATGCGGCTCGGTCCGATCTGGGACGAACACGCCGGGCCGGCCTGGCTCCGGTCCAACCTGCGTCCGGAGCCGAGCGGCTCGCTGACCTACGAGGGCGGCCCGCTGGCCGCGGGGGTGCTGCACTGGAATCCGAGGAGCTAGATTTCCGGCCCCTGCGGCCGGCCGACCGGCCGCGGGTGCTCGAGATCACGGCCAGGGTCTGGGAGGGCACCGACTACCTGCCGCACGTGCTGGACCGCTGGCTGGCCGACCCCAACGCGACCCTGGAGGTCGCCGAGCTGGACGGCGTCGTGGTCGGCTTCCAGCGCCTGCGCCCGATCACTCAGCGCATCGTCCTCTATGAAGGGCTCCGCGTCGCCGAGGAGCACCGGCGGCGCGGCGTCGCCAGAGCGATGCTCCGGCACGCGCTCGAAGAAGGCTCCGGCCAGGGCTTTGGTGAGATGCGTCTGATCACCGGCAACCCGGCCGCCTGCGGGCTCTTCGATGCCGAGGGCTTCCACCGGCTGGTCCACTGCCAGGTCTGGCTTGCGGGCCGGGTCGAGGGTGTCGACCTGCCCCGCCTGGTCGCGGCGGACGAGGCTGCCGCCCTCTTCGCCCGACTCCGCGCCGACCCCGCCTACGACGCATACGGCCGGGTCAACGCGCACTGGCAGGACGTCTCCGACCTGGACGAGGAGCTGCTCGGACGGCTGGCTGAGGAGGGGCTGGTTCGCGCCAGCGGCGGAGGCCGCGCCCTGGCCCTGCTCGAGCCGCGGCCCCACAACCGGCTGGCGGCGAGCCTGGTGGCCGGCTCTGGAGCCGCCCTCCAGGATCTGCTGATGGGCCTGCGCTTCGAGGCTGACTCTCAGGGCTACGAAGGCGTCCGCCTCTTCGCACCGGTTCCTCACCCGGCCTCCGATGACTTCGCCGAGGTCGGATACCATCTCGCCGATGGTCAGGTTCAGCGGTACGCGTACGCCAGGGAGTTGACGGGGTGAGCCAGCGCTACGTCATTCTCGGAAACGGCATCGCCGGCCAGACCTGCGCCGAGGAGCTGCGCAAGCAGGATTCCGAGTGCTCGATCGTCATGATCGCGGCCGAACGCCACCCCCTCTACAACCGGGTCGCGCTGCCTCGCTTCCTGCGCGGCCAGGTCAGAGAGGAGAAGGTCCTCATGCGCACCGTCGAGGACTACCAGAAGCGGGGCTTGGAGATCCACTTCGAGACCTGGGCCACAGAGATCGACACGCAGGCCAGGGTCGTGCGCACGAATCGCGACCAGGAGTTCCCCTACGACGCTCTCCTGGTCGCCACCGGAGGCCGGCCCAAGCCTCCGCCCTGGCCCGGCTGCGACGAGGTCGACGAGGTGCTCGGCTTCCAGACTCTGGACGACACCAAGGCGATCATCGAGAAGGCCGACGCCTCCGGGAGGGTGCTGGTGATGGGCGGCAGCTTCATCGGCTACGAGCTGGCCGAGGGCATCGCCTACCGCCAGCGAGCCAAGGTGACCTGGGTGATGCGCGGACCCTGGTTCCTGCGCTACGTGCTCGACGCCGAAGGCGGGCAGCTCTGCCGCCAGCTGGGAGAGGCCGGGGGCGTCGAGTTCGTCGTCAACGACGAGGTCAAGCGCTTCTCCCGCTGCAACGGCCACTACCTGGGTGAGACGCTCAACGGCCGCCGCGTGGAGTTCGACATGCTGACCTACGGCGTCGGCCTCGACTACTACGTCGAACCCGCGCAGGGAACCGGCGTCGAGACCAGGAAGGGGATCGTGACGGACGCCAAGCTGCGCACCGGCGCCCCCGACGTCTACGCCGCGGGCGACATCGCCGTCTTCTTCGACCTCATGGTCGGCCGGCACAACCAGATGGGCACCTGGGACAACGCGCTGGCGCACGGCAAGGTGGCCGCCCACAACATGGCGGGCGGCGATGAAGACTTCTTCGACGTGCCGACCTACACCACCACGATGTTCGGTTCGACGATGGCCGTGATGGGGGTCACGCCGGACGTGCAGCCGGACCTGGAGTCGGTCCGCACCTTCTCGTTCGAGGAGGGGTTCTTTCGCAAGCTCTTCTTCCTCGACGACCGGCTGGTGGGCGCGATCATGATCGGTCCTCCCAAGGGCCGCAAGAAGCTGATCGAGATCATGCACTCGCGGCAGCGCATCGAGCGCCCGCGCGACGAGTTGCTCGACCCGGCCAACCTGACCTGAGCCCGCTCGCACCGGCGCCCAAGTCAGTGCGATAGCCTGGCGTTTCATGGAACCGCAGCAGCCCTGGACCATGGAGTCTTCGTGGAACGCGGAACTGATCGGCCCGCTTGAGGAGCAGCCCTGGCTCGACCAGGTGGGCGACTACGCGATGGAGCTCGTCAAGCCACTGCTCGAGCATCCCCAGGCAGAGCGAGTCATGGACTTTCTGCACGGGCGCTGGCTGGGCCACGCACTGCACCCGGTGCTCACGGACCTGCCCATCGGCATGTGGGCGGGCTCCCTCTTGCTCGACACGGTCGGCGCTCACAAGTCGGCGGGTGTGCTCAGCGCGGCCGGATCTGCAGGCGCGGTCGGCGCGGCGGCGTCAGGATTCGCTGACTGGTCGGACACCGTCGGGCGCGATCGCCGGCTCGGAGTGCTGCACGGTCTCTTGAACCTGAGCGGCATGGGTCTCCAGATGCTCTCGCTCAGCGCCCGGCTGCGCCGGCGGAAGACGAGCGCGATGGCGCTCTCGGCCCTCGGCCTCACGGTCAGCTCTGCCGCCGCCTACCTGGGCGGCGAGCTGGTGTTCGGCCGCGGGGTCATGGTCAATCGCGACGCCTGGGTTGCCGGACCAGAGAAATGGACGCCGGTGGCGCCAGAGGCCGAGGTCAACGAGGGTGCCATGAAGCCCGCCGAGGTGGAAGGCCGCCCCATCCTGCTCTACCGGGAGAGCGGTAGGGTCTACGCCCTGGAGGGCACCTGCAGCCACCTGGGGGGCCCGCTCGGCGAGGGCGAGGTGCAGGACGGCGTCGTCACCTGCCCCTGGCACGGCTCCCGCTTCCGCCTGACCGACGGAGCCGTCTGCCGGGGACCCGCCACATTCGCCATGCCCCGCCTCCAGACGCGCATCCGACAGGGCCAGGTCGAGGTTCGCGGCCGCCAGGCCTAGACCATCGAAAGTCTTCCCTCCCCGCAAAAGGGGAGGGATCTGACGCTATTATTAGCTGTAAGCAGATGACATTCGCTCACAGCGAAACGGCGGAGCATGTGAGGGCCACGCTCGGGGCCGTCATGCGCCGGCGGCGGGAGGCCACCGAGCGCGGGCTGGTCGAGGTCGCGCGGCCGGCCGGCATCTCCCCGGGCTTCCTCTCCGAGGTCGAGCGCGGGCTCAAGGACATATCCACGGAGCGCCTGCTCCGCGTGGCGGCCGCCCTGGAGACGACGGTGGCCGAGCTCTATCTCGAGCTGGCTAAGGAGCTGGGCGCGAGGGAGCCGGTGGACGCGGTCGCGTGGGAGGCGAACCCGCGAGTCCAGCTGCGCCGGATGAGCGAGATGCTTGGCAATGACGCACTGCGCACCGCGGCGCGCTTCACGACCTTTCTGGCCATGACCGAGACGGCGCCCAAGAAGCGTCCGATCGGGTTTCTGAGGTGATCTGATGCTGGTGCCTACCGTGATTGAGAGCAATGGGCGCGGTGAGCGGGCCTACGACATCTATTCGAGACTGCTGCGAGACCGCATCGTCTTCGTGGGCGGCGAGATGAACGACCAGATGGCGAACCTGCTCGTGGCTCAGCTGCTCTTCCTGGCCAGCGAAGACCCCGAGAAGGAGATCGGCCTCTACATCAACAGTCCCGGAGGCTCGGCCACCGCAGCCCTCTCGATCTACGACGCCATGCAGTACGTGGGGCCGCCGGTCCTCACGCTCTGCACCGGTCTCGCGGCCAGCGGTGGATCG
>CATPBP010000231.1 GCA_955652675.1 Candidatus Dormiibacterota bacterium | reverse complement strand
GGTTGCGCAGCCTCCAGAGCGCTGACCAGCTCTTCGCTGTGGCAGGTGACCGCGCAGCCCGCCGCCACAGCTTCAGCCGCGTCGCCGGGGGCAAGGCCGCCCAGCGCCAGCAGGCGCTCCCGCTCGACCAGGCCTCGGAGCCCTGCGGCCTCGACCGCCGTCGATACGGCGATGCCCCAGGCGCCGGCTTCAAGGGCGGCGCGAGCGGCCCTCTCGGCGCCGTGCCCGTACCCGTCGGCCTTGACGACCGCGATCAGCCGGGTGCGTGGCTCGAGGCGAGCGCAGATGTAACGGACGTTGTGGCCGATGGCGGCGAGGTCAACGTCGGCCCAGCGCTGAGCCAGCTTGCTCAGTAGCCCTCGGTGCGCAAGGCCTTCATGACCAGCGGCACCTCTAGAAGGAGATCAGAGGCCAGCAGGCCGGAGGCCCCCAGCCAGCCTGAGACACGCCTCCCGGCCTCAGCGTGCACGTAGACGCCGGTCACGGCGGCCCGGTATGCGTCGAGACCCTGGGCCATGAGGCCCGCGATGACGCCCCCCAGCACGTCCCCGGTCCCACCGGTGGCCAGGGCGGGCACCTCGTGGGGATCCTCTGAGAGCTCGCCGTTGGGGCCGGCCACGATGGTGTGGGCTCCTTTGAGGACCACCACCGCCTGCCAGTCTCGCGCCGCCTGGGCGGCCAGCCCTCTTCGGTCCCGCTGCACCTCCGAGGTGGGAAGGCCGCTCAACCGCGACATCTCGCCCGGATGGGGAGTGAGGACGCGATCCTTGCCCAGCCGGCGGAGGAGGCGTTTCTCGGCGGCCAGCGCGTTCAGGCCGTCCGCGTCCACCACCAGGGGGCAGGGGATCGCCGGCACCAGGCGTTGGATCAGCCGCCAGGTGGGGCGAGCCTGGCCCAGGCCAGGTCCCAGCAGGCAGGCGCTGGCGGTTTCCAGGTGGCCTTTCAGCGCATCGAAGGCGGAGGGGCCGAGCGCACCGGGAGCGGCCTCCCGGACAGGAGTGGCCATGACCTCGATGCACTTGGCGGCCAGGATCGGATAGATGGTCTCGGCGACCAGCAGCCTGACGGTTCCGGCCCCGGCGCGGGCCGCCGCGTTCGAGCAGAGGAAGGCCGCCCCCGTCAGACCGAGGCTGCCGGCGATGGCCGTCACCGACCCGAAGGTGCCCTTGTGCGCCTCACCCGGCCGGAGCGGCAGCCGAAGGTCGGGAGGCGGCGGAAGCAGGCCCACGGACTCGGGCATCTCGAGAACGGCAGCGGCCACTGCCATGCCCGAGTGGTGCGTGATGCTCACCTCCACCTCGGCGCCGCGGCTGTCGGCGCCCAGCAGGCTGACCCTGGGCGCACCGCCCGCGCTGGCCAGCACTTCGATCCGCCGGCGCGGGAAGCAGATCGGCGTCCGGTCGAAGCACTTGATGACCGCCTCCTTGGCGGTCCAGCGACCGGCCAGCCGCTCCGGGTCTCCCCTGCAGTAAGCGATCTCCTCTCGCGTGAAAGAGCGAGCGAGAAAGCCCTCACCGGAACGCCGAAGACCGGCTGCCATCCGGTCCACGGAGAGTGCGTCAACCCCTATTCGCCGGATCATATGGAGACGCCCGACCGGTCGGTGCTGGGCGTTATTCGACTGTAACGGACTTGGCCAGGTTCCTTGGCTGGTCCACGTCGCAGCCCAGTTCAACGGCGACGTGGTAGGCGAAGAGCTGGAGCACCACGCTGGACAGGATCGCGCTGGCCGCCTCGTCGGCGGCGGGCACCTCGATCACGTCGGTGGCCAGGTCGTCGAGGTTGTGGTCGCCTTCGCTGACCAGCGCCAGGACCGGGGCGTCCCGGGCCACCACCTCGTGGACGTTGCTGATCATCTTCTCCTTGGTCGCGCAGTCGGTGCAGATGGCGACCACCGGGAAGTCTCGATCCAGGAGGGCGATTGGCCCGTGCTTCAGCTCGCCACCGGAGCTGCCCTCGGCGTGGAGGTAGCTGATCTCCTTGAGCTTGAGAGCACCCTCCAGCGCCACGGGATGGTTGAGGCCGCGGCCGACGTACATGAAGTTGCGGAACCGGCTGTAGTGGTGGGCCAGCCGGGCGATCTCCTTATGGTTGGCCAGCACTCGCCGGATCTCGTCCGGCAGCGTCTTGAGACTTCGGGCGATCTCCTCTCGACGCTCCAGCGAAACGCGCCCGTGGGCGGTGGCCAGACGGAGAGCCAGAAGGTACTGGCTGACCAGGTGAGCGATGAAGGTCTTGGTGGAGGCGACGCCGATCTCCGGACCCGAGTGCAGGTAGATGGCCCCGTCCGAGTCCCGCGCCGCCGTACTGCCCACGACGTTGGTGACGGCCACTGTCAGCGAACCCCGGTCCCGGGCCTGCCTCAGCCCAACCAGCGTGTCGGCGGTCTCCCCGGACTGAGTGATCACGACGGTCAGCGTCCGCTCCCCCAGGGTGGGGCGCCGATAGCGGAACTCGGAGGCGTCCTGGGCCCGCGCCGGGATGCCCGCCCAGTCCTCAATCACGTTCTCACCGACCATGGCGGCGTGCAAAGAGGTGCCCATCCCGAGCAGGCGGACCTCCTCGAAGCGCCGCAGATGCTGATCGGAGGCGTTGAACTCCATGAAGGAGACGTGGCCGTCCTCGTCCAACCTGCCTCGGAGGGCGTTGGAGACCGCCTCGGGCGTCTCCTGGATCTCCTTCAGCATGAAGTGCGGGAAACCGCCCTTCTCGGCCTGGCTCACGTCCCAGTCGACGTGGATGACCTTGGCTTCGACCGGGAGCCCGTCCAGGGTCGTCACTGTGGACCCGAGCGGGGTGACCGCGGCCATCTCGCCTTCGCCGAGGATGAGCACCTTCTTGGTGTAGGGAATGATCGCGGTGATGTCCGAGGCGACGAAGTACTCCCCCTCCCCGATTCCCACGACCAGCGGGGCGTTGAGCCTGGCTCCGACCAGCAGCTCGGGATCCTCCAGGCTGAACATGGCCAGGGCATAGGCCCCGCGGATGCGCTGCAGCGCCTGGCGCACGGCGGAGAGGAAGTCGCCCTTGTAGTACTGCTCGATGAGGTGGGGAACGACCTCGGTGTCGGTGTCGGAGACGAACTCGTGCCCGGCCGCCTCGAGCTCCTGCTTCAGTTCAGCGAAGTTCTCGATGATGCCGTTGTGGACGACCGAGATCCGCCCGTAGCAGTCGGTGTGCGGATGGGCGTTGACGATGGTCGGCTTGCCGTGCGTCGCCCAGCGGGTATGCCCGATTCCCAGGCGGCCGCTCGGCATGTTGTCCTGCAGCTTGGCGATCAGCAGGTCGACCTTCGCCTCACTCTTGGTGACGCTCGTCATCTCGGCGCCCTGCTGCAGCACGGCCACGCCGGCCGAGTCGTAGCCCCGATACTCCAGGCGCTTAAGGCCATCCATCAGGACCGGCGTTGCTTCTCTGTCTCCGAGGTATCCGATTATCCCGCACATAGTTCGATGACCCCTAGTGAAATCTCTTGGTAGGAACGGTGCCCGCCGGGCGGTGGTTACTTCTACCTGGTTGGCGTCGGCGTGGGGGAAGCCGCCCCGCAGCTGAAAGCCTGACTGACCGTGACGTTCACATGCACCGTCGGTGGGTCTGCCCTGATCGCGTCCGACCCCGTGGCGATGGTGCGAGCAAAGCTCTGGGAGGTCGTGAGGTTGGCCAGGTTGATCGGTGGATCGAGCGGCAGGCTTCCGATCTTGGAGATCTGATCGATAGGCCCTGAGATGCTCACGGTGGCGGGAGCCACCTCGACACCCATCTGGTAGCCGCAGGGCAGGCTGTTGACGGTCCTGGGATTCAGGATGACCTGGCGCGCGAAGGTCCCCCCCACCGCGTCGATGTGAACCGCCACCGTCGGCTGCTCGATCGCGATCACCGGTGAGGTGTTGATGGAGCGAAGGTCGATCGGCTTGCCGTTCTTCTGGAACTGCACCGGCTGCGAGGGGCTGTCGAAGCTGCCCGAGTTGGTTATGGGCGTGTCGTAGCGGACGAAGGCCTGGAGACCGTCCAGGATGCCCGATGGCCCGCTCACGGGCTCCTTGCAGGGATCCTTGGAGCCCGGGCAAAGGGCGACCTTGTTGTTGATCCGGATCCCTGTCGGGGAGTCGGGCAGCGCCACGTTGATGTCGAGGAGGACCCGCTGATAGCTGTCGATCGTCAGCAGCAGCGGCACCGGATCGGGCTGGGCGCTCACCCCGCCGCCGACCACCTTGGTGTGCCCGTAGAAGGTCTGGTTGGGACCGGCCTTGGCCCCCGCCAGATCCACCGTCACGCCCACGGCGCTGGACTGGACTCTTTCGACGGCGTCCCTCAAGCCGACCACCGAGACGCTGACGCGGGCCGGGGGCTGAACCAGCACGAGCCCTTCCGGCTTGTTCACGTACTGCACGCCGACCGGCACCGTCCGGCCCTCGACCGGGTTCTCGGAGAAGGCCACGGCCGTCAAGAGCCCGATCGCGAGCAGGAGGGCCAGCAGCTTCAGCCGCCAGTTGGCGATGATCCTGCTCACTCGACGTGCCCCGGATTCAGGTTCATGGCTTGGGCCCGCTCAGCCTCCACCCGAGCAGGTGCTGCCGGCCGCCTCCGCTCGGCCCGGACGTCTCCAGGCTGCCGGTAAGCCGCCGCCGCAGGCCGTCCGCGTCCAGGTTCCGCGTGATCTTGCCGTTCTCGACGACCGAGATAGCACCGGTCTCCTCGGAGACGACCAGGATCAGCGCGTCGGAGGCGAGAGAGAGGCCGATCGCAGCCCTGTGACGGGTACCGAGGCGCTCGCGGACGACCGCCTCGTCGGCGAGCGGGAGCAGGCAGCCGGCGGCCAGGATGGTGTTGCCCCTGACGATCACAGCGCCGTCGTGGAGAGGCGAGTTCGGGAAGAAGATGCTCTGGAGGAACTCCGCGGAAAGGTCCCCGTTTATGCGGACGCCGGTGGCGGCGTAGTCCTCCAACCCGACCTCGCGCTCGAAGGCTATGAGGGCGCCCATGCGCCGCGCCGCCATCCGCTCGGCCGCCCGTATCGCCTCCGCGATGGAACGGTTGAAGAGCTGCTGGTTGAAGGCCGAGAGTGGCCTTCCCAGGTGACCGATCCGGCCCACCTGGTCCAGCATCCGCCGGAGCTCGGGCTGGAAGAGAACGATGATGGCGATCACCACGAAGGGAGCGGCGTTCTGGAACAGCCACTTGAGAAGGATCAGGTTGAGCTGGCTGGCGACCACCCCAACGATCGCGAGCAGGACCAGCCCGACCAGCAGCTGCAGGGCCTGGGTGCCGCGCACCAGCCGCAGCAGTTGGTAGAGGATCAAGGAGACGACGATCACATCGATGACCTCGATCGGTCCGCCCTTGGCGATGATGTTGAAGAGCTGGTGGAGCCAGTCTCCGACGTTCTCCATCAAGCCTCTCCATAGATCAGCGCCAGGAGCGCCATCTGGGCATCGAGCCGGTTACCCGCCTGGTCGAAGACGACCGACCGCGGACCATCGATGACCTCCGCGGTCACCTCCTCCCCCCGATGCGCGGGAAGGCAATGCATGAAGAGCGCCTCCGGCGCCATCTCCATCAGCCTCTCGTTTACCTGGTATTTCGCGAACTCGGCACGCCTGGCCTCGGCCTCCGCCTCCTGCCCCATCGAGGTCCAGACGTCCGTGTAGACGATGGCGGCCCCGGCCACAGCGGCGAGGTCGGAGGTCACAGAGACTTCGGGCGCCCGCGCCACCGCCTCCGCGCTGGGCCTGTACGCCGGGGGCGAGACGACGGTCAGGGGGAAGCCGAGCAGCGTCGCCGCCTCCATCAACGAACTCACCACGTTGTTCCCGTCTCCCACGAAGACGACCCTCGTCGTCGCGTCGAGGCGTCCGAGCGCCTCCCGCATGGTAAGCAAGTCGGCCAGGACCTGGCAGGGATGTGATGCGTCGCTGAGCGCGTTGATGACCGGGTTCGCTGACGCCGACGCGAGCTCCAGGAGGTCGCGGTGGGGCCCGACCCTGGCGACGATGCCGTCGACGTAGCGGTCGAGCACTCGAGCCACATCGGCCACGCCCTCGCGCTGCCCCAGCCCGACCTCCTCGTTGCCCAGGGTCACGGCACGGCCGCCCAAGCGCGAGACGCCGACCTGGAACGAGACACGCGTACGCATGGACGGCTTTTGAAAAAGCAGTGCGAGGGTGCGGCCAAGAAGGGGGGTGTCGCTCCAGCCGCCGGCCTTGATCCGACCGGCGAGGTCCAGGATCCCCTCCAGTTCCATCCGGTCAAGCTGGGCTATGTCCAGGAAATCCGACCCTCTGAGGCGCTCCATGGTGCTCGTTGCCACCGCCGTCACATTACTTCAACGATCCTGGGCCGCCATCGATACACCTCTTAGAGAGGAGAGTGGGTCAGGCCCCCCGTGTGCGGAGGCCGGTTTTCGAGATCGAGCATGGAATCGAACTCTGGGAGCCGGGCGCGGAGGGAGGGATCGTCCCGAAGCCTTAGGACCAGGTCCCGGCAGGCCTCCGCCTCCAGGCCGAAGACGGCCGGGCGGAGACTGAAGGTTCGGCCCTGCCTCAAGCCGACGCGAAGCCGGTCGGTCAGCCGCAGCTCCGACCAGCCGGGGAACTCGGCATCCTGCGCGGAGGCCAGCGTCGCCCACTCCACCAGCTCCCAAGGGGCCTGCATCTCGACTGGTCCCTGGACCATTACCAGCCGGTCGGCGAAAAGCCCCAGCCGGCTCGGCGGCCAGTGGCGCAGCCGCCTGATCATCCGCGTCAACACTGCCAGCGCGACCCCCGCCAGCATGGCCGCTATCAGCGCCGCCCAGCCACTGCCGTGGCGCACGAGCCAGGCGCCGGCGCCCAGCAGCGCAGCGGCGAGGGCCAGCGCGAAGGCCGCGAACACGTAGGTCGGCCGCCGAGAGCGTGCGAATACCAATTGGAACTACCGATAGACGATACGCCGAGCTGTCTGCTGCCCTTGCCCGCGCCCCAGCGCGATCAGTGGACCCGTCTTGCGACTCCTGCCCAATACGGCTCGCGCAGCTCCCGTTTGAGGATCTTGCCGCTCGGGTTGCGAGGGATGGAGTCGACGAAGTCGACGGATCGCGGGCGCTTGTACCCTGCCAGGCGCTCGCGCGACCACGAGATCAGCTCCTCCTCGAGCAAGGTCGCTCCGCCTCGCCTGACGACGATTGCCTTCACGGTCTCGCCCCATCGGTCGTCCGGAATCCCGATCACCGCCACATCGGCCACCGCCGGATGCTCTGCGAGCACGCTCTCGAGCTCCGCCGGATAGATGTTCTCGCCGCCGGAGACGATCAAGTCCTTGATCCGGTCCCGGATGAAGATGAAACCGTCCTCGTCGATACTGCCCGCGTCGCCCGTGTGCAACCAGCCGTCGCGTATCGCGTCCTCCGTCTCCTGTGGCCGGCGCCAGTAGCCATCCATGACACCGATCCCGCGATACACGATCTCGCCTATCTCTCCCGGAGGGACCTCCTGGCCGGTCGGGTCAACGGCCTCGATCTCGTTTCCGAAAGAGGCCCGGCCGCAGGAGAGCAGCCGGTCCGCGACGTGATCCTCGTGGCGCAGCGCCGTGATGGCGCCCGTGCTCTCGGTCAGTCCGTAGACCTGCGTGAACCGGCAGCCGAAGGTCTCGATCGAACGCCTCAAGATGTCCTGGGAAATCGGTGAGGCACCGTACACCACGTTCTTCAGGGCTGAGAAGTCCTCCTGGTCTACGCCGGGGATCTGGGTCATGAAGAGGAGGACCGCCGGCACCAGGAAGGCCGTCTCGACGCGCTGCTCAACCATCACCTTGAGCAGCTCGGGTGGGATCACCTCGCGCACCACCACCGAGGTGGCTCCGCAGGTGAGCGCGGCAAGCGCCCAGCCGCAACCCCCGATGTGGTAGAGCGGCATGGCCACCAGGGACCGCGACCCCTCCACCAGCTCCGGGATCTCAAAGCCCAGCGGTCCGACCGGTCCGAGCAGGCTGCGGTTTGTCAGCATGGCGCCCTTGGGGACGCCCGTCGTGCCCGATGTGTAGAGCTGCCAGGTGACGGCGTCCTCCCGGTCCCGGCGGGGGTCATCCCCACCCCGAGGCAGCTCGCCGAAGCCGAGCACTTGAGTCGACACCTCGGCGGCGCCTGGACGCAGATCCTCGCCAACCACCAGAACTTTGGGGTCGGCGTCATTGACCACCTGCGCAACCTCATGTGGCGTCAACCGCCAGTTGACGGGCACCATGACGGCACCGGCCTTGTCCAGGGCGAAGATCAGCTCCAGGTAGTCGTCGGAGTTCTTGTCGAGGATCGCCACCCGGTCGCCGGGCTGGATACCGAGCTGGGAGACCAGCCCTCCGGCCAGGGCGGAGCTGGAGGCGTTCACCTCGGCGAAGCTGCGCGTCCGACCCTGGAACCAGGTCATCGGTTGCGCGGGATGGCGCCTCGCTCGCCACCGCAGGACCTCGGCTACGGTCCTCACGCCAGGCAATGTATCCGGCGGGGGGCATCGGGTCAACGACCGTCAGTACACGACCTCGACCAATGTCAACCCTCGGGCCGGCGCGGTGGGTGCTGCGAGGCTTCGATCCTCGGCCTCCAACGCCTCGACGAACCAGTCCACGGACCGCCGATGGGTGCCCACATCGCGCAGCCCGCCGGCGATGCCTCTCACCAGGCCGCGCAGGAAACCCTCGCCCACAAGCTCGAAGTCCACAAACCTGCCTCTCCTCTTCACACCGGCCGACTGCATCACCCGCACCCGGTCCCCGGGCGGCTCCGAGGCGGCGCAGAAGGTCGTCCAGTCATGCCCTCCGACCAGACAGGCGGCCGCCGCCTGCATTGCGGCCACGTCAAGCTCGTGGCGGACGTGCCAGCAGCGGCCGCGGTCGAGGGCCGGCCGGACAGGACGGTCCAGGTACCGGTAGCGGTACCGCCTCCAGCGGGCGGAGAAGCGGGCGTGAAAGTCCTCTGGCGCCTGCTCGGCAGAGAGGATGGCCACGTCCTCAGGGAGCCTGGCGTTCAACGCTGCGGCGAGGCGGGCGGGGGCCAGAGAGCCGGCGTACCGGAAGTTGGCCGCCTGCCCCTCGGCGTGCGCCCCAGCGTCCGTCCGCCCGGCGCCGTAGACGGTGACCTCGCCTCCCGTCAGGTCAGACAGTGCCCGCTTGAGCTCACCCTCAACAGTCCGCAATCCCCGCTGCTGCTGCCACCCAGCAAACCCCGTGCCGTCGTACTCGATCAACACCCGAATGTTTCGAAGGTGGACGGACGGGGGCGTTCCTTGATAAGGGCGGCTT
Source organism: Candidatus Dormiibacterota bacterium (assembly GCA_955652675.1). Taxonomy (GTDB): domain Bacteria; phylum Chloroflexota; class Dormibacteria; order Dormibacterales; family Dormibacteraceae; genus Nephthysia. Next base: position 81 of record CATPBP010000231.1, on the reverse strand, counting down.
TGCTGCCCTGAGTGAGTCCCTATTCCCAACGACTCCCCAACTTAACTCCCGCGGGAGGGGGCCCGTGGGGGAGGCCTGCCT
>CATPBP010000230.1 GCA_955652675.1 Candidatus Dormiibacterota bacterium | reverse complement strand
GGCCTGGACCGCGAAGGCGGCCGCCGCCCCGAAGGCGGCCATCCAGAGGACCCTGCCCGTCCGCAGCCAGCGAACCAGGCAGAGCATGGAGAGGGCGAAGAAGAAGGTGAGCGTGGAGTCGAGGAAGGCCAGCCGGCCCAAGGACACCGCGTAGCTGCTGGCCGCCATCAGGATGGCGGAGAGGTACGCCGTGGGCCGATCGTAGAGCGTGCGCGCGATGAGCAGGGTTACCACCACGGTGAGCACACTGAAGGTGGCGGCGACCGCTCGCGCGGCAAGGTCGTTGACGCCCACCGCGTGGTACACGGCGGCGACGAGGTGCTGGTAGAGAAGGAAGTTCGAGTTCCCGCGGGAGAGCAGGATGAAGTGCCGGCCCATGGGATGGACCCCGGCCAGCAGGGCGGCCTGGCCGCCGTAAACCGCCTCGTCTCCGCGAAAGCCGACGTGGCCGAGCTGCCAGAGGCGCAGGAAGCAGGCGCCCCCCACCAGGGCGACCACCAGCACCACCTCCGTGGCCCTCCAGGCCCCCACCCGGGAGCCCAGGCGCAGCGCCCGGGCGGCGCCCGGGAGCTGGCTGGGTGAAGTGAGCAGCGCGGCCCTGCCGCGGCTCATCATTCCCTTCCCTCGCACGACGCCTCTCCTCTGAGGCGTCTCCTGGGTGATCCTCAAGGGCGGCCCGAAGCGACTGGTTCCGGCTCGGACTCGGGCCTGGAGGACGCGCCGCCGGCGCCCTCCGTGAGCGACGACAGCTGCACTGGGGTCAGGGACCGCTCCACCGGAGCCAGCGCCTCCAGCGCGGGCTGGAGGGCCTCGTCGAGTCCGAGGCGCTGCACGATGATGTCCGCCCATCCGTAGTCCGCCGCGACGATCCGGGTCAGGTCCCGGTCACCCAGAGCCGATTCGAGGATGGCCCGCTCCCGTCGCCGGAGACCCGCGAGACCCATGCCGTCGATGCATATGTGGCGAGCGAGAATCGGATAGGGCGGGAAGCCGTAGGCGTCCTCTGTGTTGCGGATCAGGGCCTCCACGGCCTCCGAACCCGTCACCTGCCCGATCTCCGTCTGCGCGCCGCGCTCGATCAGGAATACGTGTTCCAGGCGGGTCCGCCGGCCCATCTCGCAGTCCACCAGGTCGGTGACGGCGTACTTGGGCGGCGGGACGACGGCCTGTATCGCCGCGTTCAGCGACATGATGGGAAGGTTCAGGCTCCCCATCCGCTTGCCCGCCCCCCGCACGCCGCGCGAGTGCAGGCGGCTCTGGAGCGGAAGTGCCAGCCGCTTGCCCAGGCTGAGGCGGTTCCGGGGCGTCGCGCGGACGGTGTGCGCACTGATCGTCAGCGGCTTCGGATACCGCGTCACCCAGCCGTTGGGGTCCACCAGCACCATGTCGTCGGAGTAGAAGGTGCCGCCGTGCTCCTGGAGCAGCCGAAGGATCGTTGTGGTCTTGCCGGTGTCGGTCTCCGCCGAGAGCATGACCGTCTGGCCGTCCAGGACGACGGTGGCCGCGTGGAGCAGCACGCGCCCGCGCCGGACCAGCATGAAGCGGAGCAGCGGCTCGACGAGGTTCGTGTAGACCACGTGCGGGGACACCGTCAGGAGCGGACCAACCGTTATGCGGATCGGTTCTCCGAACTCGATGCGGAAGTTCGCGCCCAGGCTTCCCAGGTGCTCCCGCCAGGTGATCCGCCCTGCTTCCGACACCAGAGACCGGCGAGCTCTGGGCAGGGGGCCGCCGACCAGGCCGCGCTCTATGACAAGGTCGGGTTTGAGGGGTCGATGCGAGCGCGCGAACTCGAGCTCCGGCAGCCGCACGGCGGATCGGATCCGGATGATGCCGTCGATGTCGTAGCGGTGACGGGACTCGTTCATTCGGTGACGTTGACCTCCAGGTTGGGTGTGACGTGCTGCCGCCAGATCAGGAGGTCCGAAACGAGGTAGCGACCTCCGAAGACGGCGACGATGGCGACCAGGTTCGAGAGCAGGTAATGGACGCCGTGAAGCGAGGTGAGGACGTAGAGGATTGGCAGCCGCAGCGGCGTCGAGCCGAGAGTCAGGGCGGAGTAGCCCAGGAACCGCCTCATCGCTCCGCCGCGGCGCCGCCCTCGGAAGACCCAGCGCTCGGTGAGCAGGAAGTTGCAGGTGCTGGAGCCGGCGCTCGCCAGCACGGCGGCCACGAGGTAGTTGAGGCGTGCCCCGGAGACCAGGGCCGCGAGCAGCGCCTGGTTGACCGCGATGCCGCTCAGACCCACCAGGCCGAAGGCGCCGGCCGAGCTCCACCAGCGCATCCAGGCGGCGATCGGCGCGCCGGCGGCGCCGTCCAGGGGTGCCGGGCTGAGAGCGCTCAAGGCTTCGCCACCCTCAGCTGAAGGGCCGCGCCTTCGGCCTCCAACTCCGACCCGTGGAGGAGGCGGACGGCCTGCTCCAGGTCGGCGGCGGTGAACGGTTTCACGCTTCGCCGGACCAGGACCGCAACACGGCCCACCTCCGGCTTGGGCACCATGATCGCGGACAGCGACTCGATGTTCCGGCGAGGCTGCGGCCGGTCCGACGGCGACTGGACGACCAGGTCCGGGATGGTCGAGGCGGCGCAGTGCCTGATCAGCTCCTCGAGCCCGGCGGGGGCCAGTTCGCGCCGTCTGGCATCGAGCGGCTCCGGCGCCGGCTCGCTCCACCAAGCGGTGTCCACCTCCAGCCGGCGGCCCAGCTCCTCCAGCCTGTTCGGCGAGCCGGCGGTTCCGACCCTGAACCAGCGCCGGACGCTCAGCAGGTTCACCGTCATGGGAATGGCGAGGGCTATGGCCTGGGCCACGCCGGCCATCAACGTGGGATGTCGCGGGCTGGCCCAGAGCAGGGCGGCGTAGACCGCGAGGCCAGCCAGGCTGCCGCTCGACCCGAACGCCCTGTAGAGCAGGGGCCGGCGCCAGTGACTGCGGAAGGTCAGGTGTCGCTGAAGGACCGCGTTGAGCAGCGAGCTGGCCAGCGAAGCTGCCGCCCAGATCACCAGCAGCGGGAGGGCGGTGCGCGCCAGGGAATCGAAGGCGCCCTGAAAGACGGCCAGACTGCAGAGGCTGACCAGAGCGAACTTGAGCGCGTGAGAGCTCTCCGGCACGTGCAGAAACAGAGAGACCAGGTGCCGGAGGAAGAGCAGGCCCTGCCTTGCGCTCGCCTTCGACTGCCCTTCGAGCCGGCGCCCGAAGACGAAGGGCACGTCCACCGTCTTCAGCCCCGGGCAGAGGACCAGGAGCTCGAGCAGGACCTTGAAGCCCACCGGCCGCAGCTCCAGCCCGGCGACGGCAGAGCGCCGAACGCAGAAGAAGCCCGTGAGCGGGTCGCTGGTCCGGCGCGACTCCGGGAACATGGCGAAGGCGGCCCAGCGAGAACCTCTACTGACCAGCTGGCGGTAGCCGCTGACCAGACCGGAGGCCTCACCGCCTTCGACGTAGCGGGAGGCTACGGCCAGGTCCGCCCCGGCCTCGACGGCCCGCAGCAGCCGGGGCGCAACCTCAGGAGGGTGCTGGAGATCGCCGTCCATGACGCAGACCGCGTCGCCCTGAGCCAGGGCCAGCCCGGTGGTCACCGCCGTCGCCAGCCCTGTCTGCTCCGCCGGTGAACGCTCCACCACGTGCCAGTGCGGGGCCTCCGACGAGATTCTTGCCAGCAGCGGGCGGGTGGTGGCGTCGGACGAGTCGTCAACCACGACGACCTCGTGGTCGACCCCGGCGAGCGCCCTCTCCAGCTCGTCCCTGAGCTGGCAGAGGTTGGCGGCCTCGTTGCGAGTCGGCACCACGACAGACAGCCGGGGCGCCGATTTGCGGGGCACCGTTCGGGGCGCGCGGCCATGCTCCTGATCAGCCTCCAAGTGCAGGTCCTTCCTCCGGTCTTGTGGCAACGTGAGGGCTGAGACAAGACCAGGCGTCACGCGGTCACACAACCCGCGCCGCAGCAAGCCCATCGCTTTTCGATCACTGAATGCCAAACTCCTGGTGTCAAAAAAATCGCTGCCGGCGCGGGCGCCAAGTTGGCGAAATGAACCCAGTGAGCCGGCCAGGTGTGCTGCGCATGCAGCCGGTCTTCAGCAGAAGACTTCAGCAGGCTAAGACGGCCGCCGTCGCGTCAACAACGTGCATGCGGACTATCTCCTCATGCGCAGAGGTCGGGCCCTTTTCAGGCAGATGAAGGGTGGCGCGCCTGTGCGCCGACACCTCTATCGCAGTGTGCGGAAGCTGCGTTGGTATGAGCGCCATCTACTGCGTCCGCATGAGAGACTGCCGCTTCTCGATCTGTCCACGCCCGACTGCCCAGACTATGAGTCGAGGCTGTTATCCACTGCGAAACTGGGGCGCGCCTGGTGCTGATGTATGAGACCGGCCGTGCGGCCCTGACGTCCTCCCCCCGCACGCGGGGGGAGAGTTGGGTGGGGGGCGTTAACAGCCTGACTTGCTGTGAGAGCTACCTCCCCCGACTGCGCGGGACCCCCTCCCCCGGCACGGCCGGGTACTCCCCCGACTTCGCGG
>CATPBP010000229.1 GCA_955652675.1 Candidatus Dormiibacterota bacterium | reverse complement strand
GGAGAAGGAGGCCGGCTGGTGGTTGGCGAGCGGAGTGGGCGAGAGGACGCACTGCGGGACGCCGTGGCAGAGGTACCATTCGTGAGCGGCTCCGCTGCCGAGGATCGGAATCCCGATTCAAAGACAGCGCATAACTGATAGCGTTTTTGCCGGGAGCCCGAGTTGGGGCTACAGCGTTAGGACCCACATTACTGCGGAGCATGAGGCAGCAGGTTCGATTCCTGCCAGGCGCATTTCCAATTCAAATCAAGCGGCGACGGCAAAGTCAAGACGCCGACTTAAGCCCTTTCGCTACTGCCGACGGTCACACCGATCGGACAGCTCATGCAATGGCGCAGCCAATCGTCAATGAGGGCTCGTCTTGACTTCTCCCGCGAAGAAATTGGACACCGCTGGTGCCAGGACCTCCGGCTTCAGCGCGTGGAACTCGCCCTCAAGCGCGGTCAGCCGTGCATCGGGCAGCGCGTCGACCAGTGCCTGGCACCCGTTGTGCATCCAGGGGAGGCCTGGCGAGCTCACGATTACGAGCGTCGGCTGGGTCACATGTGCGGTCCGCGACGGGGACAGCGGGCGCCCCTGCTGGGTACCCTCCAGGATAGCCACGTCGTAGGCGAGCGTTGGCGCCACCGCCTCGAGCCCGGCAAACCACGGCTGCGTCCGGAACTGGGCGACCATCTCCGCCGGCGTGCCGACGTTGGTCATGAATAGAGCAACAGCGTCACCGCGCCGCCCGGCCGCGCAGAGGGACTCCAGCTTCGACCGCACATCGTCCGGCATCGGAGGGCGGCTGTCGTCGACGATAAAGGGGGGCTCGAACAGCGCCAGCGATGTGATCGGCAGACCTTGGTTTGCAGCCCAGAGCGCCAGCGCCGCGCCCGAGGACATCCCGTAGATGGCCGCCGAGCCGCCCGCCGCCGCGATCATCGCATCCAGATCCTCGATTTCCCGCTCCACCGCGTAGGGTTGGGTGTCGCCACTCTCGCCGCGGCCTCGGCGGTCGTAGGTATAAACCGAATAGCCGGACGCCGCCAGCAGCTGAGCCAGCCCGGCGAATTCGGGGCTGCCCGCGCGATGGCCGAAGGCAGGGTGGACGAGGACAACCGCCGGCCCGTCGCCCGCGCGGTCGTAGGCGATCACGGTTCCGTCTTTCGAGGTGGTCGTGTTAATGCTCACGTTTGCTTCCTCCTTCGTTCTCGGACGACTTTGCGAAGAATCACTTCCATCGATTGCACCCACCGGTCAGAGCTGCGCGTTGGGGGCAATGGAGCAAGAGGCGGGTGAGGAGGAATGCTGGAACGATCGTCACACGCGGTGGAATACCGATGGTCGAGACCAACCCGGCCGCCCTTAACTCCGGACGACAAGGCGGCCTTGGCCGCCGATTGCTATCTTCCCGGTCACCGCTCCGACCTGGTCAGACTGTCGACCTAAAATCGGAACCAGCGGTCTCGATACCACCAGTGAACCAAGTGTGGTCTGTTCTCGCGCCGCTCCAGGGCGTCACCAATAAGCCAGAGGGTCGGGGCCCACAAACCAACGAACAGAGCGCGACGCTCGGCGTTCCCTCGCTCATCCTGATCCACTGTCTTCGCACGGATCCAGAGACCGATGCACAGACCGACCGAACCCATCGAGGCGGCATGTAGCTGCCACGCACGGATTCCAGCAGCGCGCATGGTTTCAGTCAACTTTCAGCGACCATGTTACACTGAATTAACGCGGACATTGGTAGAGAGGTAGTCTGTGCCTCGACGGCCGACACTCACCACGCGGATCGTCACCGCGGTATTCTGGCCTATCGGGGTCGGGCTCACGTCATGGAACTACATGTGGCGGACGACGCCATTTCACCGCCGAGACCTACCTGGTTCAACAGCGAGGGACTGGGCCCCCCCGCTTCCCACTGAGGTCGACCTCGACGAGGTTCAGGTCCCAGAGGATGGTGTTGGGCCGTTGTTCCACCGCCGATTTCGCGCCCGCATCAGCAATACCGGTACCTCTCCGGAGGGGCTAATGGCGTTAGTGATGTCCCACCTCAATCGGCTGACGCCGACAGGGTTCGCGCATTTCAGCAAAGTGCTCGGCGACGAAGACTGCATCCGCCTGGGTGACGAATACGTTGTACGCATGCCAGGTCCTTGGGACGGACCAGTCCGCGTAGTCTCGGTCACACCCAGATCGTTCCGACTGGCTACGCTTGCGGGTCATCTTGAAGCGGGCCAAATTGAGTTTCGGGCTTTCTACGACGATGATCTCTATCTGTCAATCGAAACTTGGGCAAGCAGCGGCGACCGCTTCTCAAGGCTCCTCTACCAACACCTGCGCATGGCCAAGGAAGTGCAGTTTCACATGTGGACCTCCTTCCTGGAGCGTGCTGCACGGCTTTCGGGTGGCCGCTTGACTGGTGGCATAGATGTGGAGACCCGACAGGTCAATCATCCGGGTACAAAAGGACCAGCGGTGAGCAGTAGTAAGCCGCAGCAGTAGTCGACCGTCCTCTCTCCATAAGTGTCAGGTCGTCACCGACCCGGCGGCGGGGCGTCCGATGCGGCGCCGGCGCGGACGGGGCGCGCTGGCTTGGCTGGTGGCAGCCGCTACCGGTTTCGCCGGCACGCTGTCCGTGGACATTGCGATCGTCGTCGTGGCGCTGCCCTTGCTTGGGATCAGTCGGGGTGCCAGTAGAGTGCGGGGTCCGCGAAGAGCGCAGGCGTTCCCCCGGTGTGTAAGAACACAACGAAGTCGTCGCGCTTGACGCGGCCTGCCTCGATCTCGCCGATCAGCCCGCCTAACGCCTTGGCAGTGTAGACGGGATCAAGAATCAGGCCTTCGGTGCGGGCTGCTGTCTCCAGAGCCCGCGTCGAGAGCTCGGTGGGCATTCCGTACCCGGAGCCCACGTAGCCGCCCCAAATCACGGGGGCGGCGTCCGGCAGGGCCATGTCGAGGTGCTCGCAGGCCTCGGCCATGATCTCGCGCGTGCGCGCGTCTCGGTCGGGAACGGAGTTGGAGATGCTCACCCCAGCCACCTGCGCGTCGCTCCCGGCCAGCGCAAGCCCCAGAGTGAGCCCCGACAGGGTCCCACAGGACCCGCCGGCGCATACCAAGTAGCGGGGACGTCCCCCGTGCCCGGCCAGCTGCTCGGCCAGCTCCAAGGCGCAGCGAACGTAGCCCAGCGCCCCGAGGCCGTTGCTGCCGCCGCCCGGGATCACGTACGGCCGCCGGCCGGCCGCGCGCAGCTCCTCCGCCAGCTCAGCCACCCGTTCCGAGGCCGGGCGGTCAGGCGAGAAGGACCAGGTCGCGCCTAGCAGGCGGTCGAGCAGGAGGTTGCCCTGGACCTCCTCGACCGGCGGGCCGTTGAAGACGAAGTGGGCGTCCATGCCGGCCGCCCGAGCCGCGGCCGCGGTGCAGCGGCAGTGGTTGGACTGCGGCGCGCCCACCGTAAGCAGGATGTCAGCGCCAGCACGGGTCGCTGCCGCCACCAGGTACTCGAGCTTGCGCGCCTTGTTGCCGCCCAGCGCCAGCCCGGTGTTGTCGTCCCGCTTCACCAGCAGACGGTCCAGGCCCAGCGCCGCCGCCAGTCGCGGAGTCTCCTGGAGCGGCGTCGGGGTGATCGCGAGCTCCATTCGCGGCACCCGTTCCAGTTCGGGGAGCATCGGTTCCAAGCATATTGCGGGTGGCCGGGCTTGGGATTCGAACGACGCCCTGGGCCGGCCACCTCCACGAGGCCCCTCGACCTTCCTCAAGCCGATGAGATTGGCCGCGAAACTCCGCCGGAACCTAGGCGACTTAGCTTCGCGACCCGAGCCAGATGCGGAGGACCTTACTCTCGTAGGCAGGAGCTGCAGAGAGGTGAGTCTGGAACTGGAGCTATTACGCAGGATCGCTGGGGAGGGCGTCTCCCTGCAGGCCAGGGCAGAGGTGGTCATCAGGGCGGTGCAAGAGGGGCGGCCGCTGGGGGAAGTAGCTGGGAAGGGCGGTCCCCTCGTAAGGTCGTTGTTCGCCCTGGAGGAACAGCTGCCTCAATCGGCCGATCCGGAGGTGAGGAAGTACGTCACGAGGATCAGGGCCATCTTGAGATATGACGCGGAGCTGGTACACCAGTCGATCGAACTGCTTGCGCTGACGGCCCTCGGCTCTCCCCGGCTGGAGGAGCAGCGGCGAAGGCTGGACGGGCTGGGAGCGCCAGCAGCGGAGCTCAGGCAATTGGAGGACCAGCTGAAGCACCGGCGAAGTCGCTAATCGGCGCTCTATCAGGCTTGAGCAGGGAGTGGGATGAGACCAAGAGTGGCCGTCTTACACGTCGACGCAACATCCGGCGGGAATTCGTCGCCAGCAGCTAACCTCGTTCGAGATAGCGCATAACTGATGGCGTTTTTGCCGGGAAGCCGAGTTGGGGGCACGGCGTAAGGACCCACATTGCTGCGGAGCATGAGGCAGCTCCGCAGAGTGGCTAAGGCAGCGGCCTCTCGGTAGCCGCTGCATTCGGGCTGATGGCTTGCGATGCGATTGGGCGGTCCCTCGATCGCGGACCGCGCGGCCGGCGCCCGGCAATACTCCTGAACCGCGCCTTAACGCCAGGCCTAAACTGGACGAACTGGGGAGGGCAGGGGAGCATGGGAACAAGCAGCCAGGACCGTCAGCTGATCACTGACATCTCTCGAGACGTGGTGGCAGCGGTCGCGCCAGAAGAGATGCCGGTCTTCAGGCCGGTCACGGCGGCCTACTTCGAGGACCCGGCAAAGCTTGCGCAGCGGCTGGGCGGCGACGACATGCTCGGGTTTGGGGGCGGCGAGGCGATAGTGTTCCTGACGCCGGTCGCTCTGACGGTGATGACCGAAGTCGTCGCCTACCTCCGAGCTGAGCTGGCCCGCTCCCTGAAGCATGAGGCGTCCGGAGCGGTCGACGACCTGGTTCGGAGCCTGTTTCACCGGTTCCGGGGGCCGCGAGCGCACCAGGCGGCCAGCCTGACGGAGGAGCAGCTCGCCGACGTGCGCCGGATCACCTTTGAGAAGGCCCGCCAGTTGCACGTGGGCGAAGCCCGCGCCGGGCTGCTCGCGGATGCGGCGGTCGGGAGTCTGGTGCTCTCGACCTGAGGAGGGAGAGCGGATGAGTGGGCCGGCGCCCGCCACGAGGCGGCTGGCGCGCCTCAATCCCTTCGCGTTCCCCTCCGACACGGATTTCGCATTCTGGCTTCTGATCGCAGCGATCCTGGGGTCCAGCATCCTGCTCCACCTGGCGGTTGCCAACGCAGTGCTTGCTGGTGGCGAAAGCCAGACGGCGCTCAACGCCCGCTGCGAGAAGCAGGCCACCGCCCAGCACCCGGGGTTGACGTTGGGGGAGCGCAGCGCCTGGGTCAGCATCTTCAACGCGTGTGAGACCGACTCCGTGGCCTCGGTCCTCCCCGCCGTGCTCGCTGGCACGGCCGGGCTCGCGGTAACCTCCGTAGCCCTTTACCTGCTCATCCCCGCCCTGAACGCCCGGCGGCGGGGGCTTCAACCGCTCACCACCGATGACGCTCCTGAGGTGGTTCAGGAGCTGGTGGCCCTCTGCCGCGAGGCGGGCGTGCGGCAGCCGCGCTTCGTCTGGGATCCTCTCAATCCGGCGTCCAGCGGCCTAGCCTTCGGGCCGCCCAGCCGGCGCCACATAGCCCTCACCGGAGGCCTAGTCACTCGATACTGGACCGATTCGGATGCCTTCCGTGCGGTGGCTCTGCACGAGCTGGCTCACCTCCGCAATGGTGACGTCGACAAGGCTTACCTGGTGGTGGCAGTCTGGTGGGCGTTCCTGGCGACAGCGCTAGGACCGTACGTCCTGAGCCTGCTGATCTTCAGTCGCTCCAACCTACTCGCCACCGGGCTGCGAGTCGCCGCGCTAGCGCTGCTCGTGTACCTGCTCCGCAACGCGACGCTGCGCTCGCGCGAGGTCTACGCCGACGTCCGCGCCTCGACCCGGCCAGGAATCGCCGCGGCGCTGGACCGGCTTCTGCCCGCCGACCCGGACACCCGCCTCTCCCGATGGCGCCGCCTGCTCGGCCGGCATCCCTCGCCCGCGCTCCGCCGCCAGGTTGTGAGGGATCCGGCGCCGCTGTTCCGTGTCGGGTTTTGGATCGCCCTTGGCACCGGCATCGCCGGTGCGATCGCCTACCCCAATGTCGAGGCGGTGGTCGGCCTGGCGTTTCCCGGTGGCAGCGACGCCAGTTCGTGGATAGCCGCCCTGCTGTTCGGCTCTCTGGTGGTTGGAGTGGTTGGGCTCGGTGCCTGGCGTGCCTCCTTCGCGGCCCTGGCCAGGGGTGAGCTGGCACCACGAACCTGGCTGCTCGCGGCGGGTTTGGGCGCCGGCCTCGCCCTCGGCGAGCTGCTCTCCCTGTCTGAGACCGTCTATGTCCCGGCTGGCTTCCGCCTGACCGGCGCAGCACTTCTCATGTTCGACGTGGTCTGGTACGGACTCCTGCTGGGTGGCGTCACGCTCTTCCTGCGCTGGGTGGTCGGCTGCGCATCGGCCTGGCTCGAGGCCATGGCCCGCCGTGACTCACCCCGACTGGCACATCTGCTCGGCTTCATCCCGGCGGCCGTGGTTCTCTCGGTCTGGCTCCAGTACCTCTTCTACCTGAACAGCTTCCGCCTCGTGGGCGGCGCAATCCCTGCGGCGACCGTCGCGCAGGCCCTGTCCTCCGCCGGCTTCCCGGTCCCCGTCGGCGACTACCTCGACGCCGCGCTCGCGCTTGCCTTCCTGCTGGTGCTTCTCGCGACCAGCCCTCTCTTCTACGTCACCGCCCAGCTCCTCTGGCTAGTGCCACTCGCCCCCTGGCTGTGGCGGAGAGGGGCAGCTCCCGCGCTCAGCGCCAGCTGGGCCCTGCTCGACGCGGGCGCGGAGAGAGTCGAGAGCAGCAGGCCGCTGGCGGCCCTTCAGCCCGGCCCGGCCGCACTTGCCGGTCTGGCCGGCGGCGCTGTGTTTGGCGCGATCGACCTCCCAGTGGCAGCCGGCCTCGCCGCGCTCGCCACCGACGCCCTGGCCGCCTGGCTGGGCCCGGGACAGGCCGTTCTGGGCCTACTTGTCCAGGCGGGAGTGGCGGTGGCCGTCGCCTCATGGACACGTCGACTGGGTGCGGTCCACGCGCTCTTCGCGGCCTTCGTCGCCGGGTGCACGATCGCCGTGATCGCGCTGGCGGCGGCCGTGCTCACGCTGGGACCTTCAGCGCTCCGTGTCGCCGGCCTGCCTGCTGCGGCGCTGAGCACCTACCTGAACCTCTCGATGATGATCACGCTGCCGCTCGCCCTCATGGCTGCTGCCTTCGCCAGCTGGGTGCGGGGCCTGGCCTCGGTTCCCGGCTCAGCCCCGGTGCATCCGTGACGCGCCAGCCGCACAGTCGCTTGTTCCGGGTTAGTCCATCCCCCGTATGGGAGGGAAGTTTTTAGCGGGGACCCAGATCGTCCTCGGTCCGCGAGCGACGATACCTCTCCTCGGCTTCGCCGAGATCGCCCTGCCGCTCGGCTAGGCGGGCGAATGCGCGCCACGCCCAACCTGCCAGCTGGCGCTCTCCCAGCTCTTGTGACATACGGATCGCGTATCGCAAGTCCTCCTCCGCCTCGTCCAGACGGCCGAGCTCGCGATTCACGATCCCCCTCTCGGCCCTGGCGTCCGCGAGCTCCCACCGCGCCCCCAGCTCGCCGAAGATCCCGATCCCATGATCCAGGCAGGGCAGCGACTCCTCCAGGCGACCGAGTTCCTCGAAGACCCGGGCCTTCTGCACGGCCGTCACCGCGACGCTGAACTGGTCGCCTGTGTCCTCGGCCAGCTCACTGGCCTCCTCGATGAGCTGGAGCCCACCCTCGAGGTCGTGCATGTCCGTGCGGTTTATCGATAGAGAGGTAAGGGCTCGCACGCGCGCCCAGCGATCCCTCGGGTCGGCGACCGACAGTGCACGCCTCCAGATCGCCTCCGCCTCTTCGAATCGCTGTCGCGTCCAGGGCACCCAACCCGCGAAAAGCAGAGTGCGAACCGTGGCCCAGGGACTGCCAAGCCGCTCCGCAGCAGCCAGGGACTGATCGAGAAGCCGCTCGGCCTTGTCCACGTCAGCCTCGAAGTTGATTGCGATGTCGCCGAGGAAGCGGAGGGCCAGCGCAAGCGCGAACTGGTCGTCGCGAGCCTCGCCCAGTGTCACGGCCCGATTCAGGGTCTGAGTCGCTGCCGCATACTCCCCCAACCAGTACCGGGCCTCGCCCATCCCGGCCAGCGCTCTGGCCTCCCGCACACCCCAGCCCTCCTCTATCCCGCCCATGGCCAGCGCCCGTTCGTACAAGTCGATCGCGGAGCGGCTGTCCATCCGCCGCCTGGCGCGATCTCCGGCCGACAGCAGCGCGTCGGCGGCTCGTTCGGCAGCGGAGCGGTCGTTAGGATCGAGATCGAGCGAAGCCAGAGCGGCCAGCTCGAGATGATCAGCGGCCCAGGAAGGTTGGCCGGAACCCAGGAGCTTCTCGGCGATGAGCTCGTGCAGCCGCAGGCGTTCTCGCTTGGGCAGGCTTGCGTAGGCGACCTCCCTGAGCGTGGCATGCCTCAGCCGCCAGCGCGGGATGGCGTTCCCCTCGTCGCGCACCAGGATTTCGGCGTCCTCGAGCTTCCGCAGCTCCTCCACAGTCGCAAGCCCATCCACCACGGCGAGCTCGTCGAGATCAAAGGCAAATACGAACAGGGATGCCCTGCGGGCGAGCTCGCGCAGCCTGGCGGGTAAGGCGTCCAGTCTGGCGCTGACGACGGCCTGCACCGTCGGCGGTAGAGTGACCCCGCTCGTCGGCGGACCGCCGCCGCCGGGCATCAGCATGCCCGTCGTCTCGATTATGAAATACGGATTGCCACCTGCCCGCCGGGCGATCTCCGAGGCGCGGGCGTCATCGATGTGGCCACCGCCCGCGTGGCGGATGAGGTGGATCGACTCCTCGGTCGACAGTGGATCGAGGCGGACGAGCACAGCGTTCCCGCTACTGGATCCCCAAGCGGGGCGCTCCTCGAGCAGCTCGTTGCGCCCCAGCGCGAGGACCAGGGCCTGGCGTGGTCCGCGACGGCTCCTGGTGCCCAGACGCTCGATCAGGTCCAGCATCGGCGCCTTCAGCATGTGGGCGTCCTCGAAGATCAGCAGGACGGGGTGGTCGCGAGCCAGCCCGTCCATCAGTGCGATGAAGCCGGCCTGCACGTTGTGCACGAACGTTGATTCCTCTGGCCGCTCCGCGAGGCCGAATACCAGCGCGAGCTGCTCGACGATCTGGCCTGCCTCGGATTGATCGCAGTAGCGGTCCACAAGCTCACGTAGCCGTCGCCTGACCTCGTCGGCAGATTCGCCGGCCTTGCCGGCCATCAGGTCCTCGATGATGCCGGCGACCGGGGCGAACATGGCGGTGTCGGTGTAGGAGCGGGCGCGGCCTCGCAGGACGATCACCGCCGCACCAACCCCCGCCGCGAGCTCGTCGGCCAGACGAGTCTTTCCGATGCCGGACTCGCCCACCACTGTCACCAGCACCGGCCGGCCAGTCGTGCTCGCCAGGCCGAGGCTCTCTCCCAGCATGGCTTGCTCACTGGTGCGCCCGACAAAGGGAATGGTGCGCCGGGCCGAACGAGTCGTGAGGCCTTGCACCGGGAAGCCGACGATCACGCCTCCGAAACCCCGGGCCCTCACTCTGCGGGGCCGCCCATAGGACACCGCCGTGGTGGTCAGAACATGCGTCGTGGACCCGGCCAGGACCTGGCCGGGCTGAGCCGCGGCCTGTAGGCGCGCCGCCGCGTTAACGACTGGTCCGGTCACAAGGAGCTGGCCGGCCGGTCCCCGCCCCATGGCCGCCTCACCCGACTCGATGCCGATCCGTACCTCCAGTGGTTCGGACAGGCCGACCGATTGACCGAGCTTTCGTGTACGGCCGCGGATTGCGAGGCCGGCGCGGACGGCCCGCAGCGCGTCGTCGTCATGTACCCGCGGTACCCCGAACACCGCCATAACGGCGTCGCCGATGAACTTCTCTGGCCGGCCCCGGAGCGCTTGCAGCTCAGTGGCAGCAGCGTCGAAGAAGCTCCCGAGCACATCGCGAGCACGCTCGGGATCCAGTCTCTGGGCGAGGCCTGTCGAGTCGACCAGGTCGGCGAAAAGGACCGTGACCATCTTGCGCTCCGCGGTCTCGAGCAGCGGCCCGACGGCGGCCCCGCAGCTTGGACAGAAGCGAGCGGCCTCAGGGAGCGGACGACCACAGACCGAGCAGGTCATCCCGGGGCATCTCCCGCGTACTTTCGCTGGACGGAACCGTCAGAACCTCGATTCGAGGCCGGGGGCTGGGCGGTACGCCTAGTGGGCTTCGGCCTCACGAAGGCGGTGGCTGAGTATCTGGAGCATCCGGTAGGCCACTTCGGGGTGCTCGATCAGGAAAGGCTTGAAGTGCCACGACGGAATCGCTCCCACGACCAGGTCGGTAGTGGCGGTTACGGAAGCACTGCGGCCGGCCTGGTCCAGCAGCGCCATCTCGCCGAAATGGTCGCCCGCCCGGAGTACTCGCTTGTGACCATCCGGAACGGTGACCTCCGCCTCGCCGTCCAGGATGACCATGAAGCCCAGGCCATCTTCGCCGCGGACGGTGACCTCCGCACCCCTGGCATGCCTCACCTCGCGCATCTGCTTTGCGATCTGCTCCAGGTCACGGTCGCGCATCCCAGCGAAGAGCTTCACGGAGCGCAGATCCATAGCTGATCGCGATTCTAGGGGACTTTGGGGTCCGGCGGCGATCGCGGCCGGGTGCAGTGGAAGGCTCGTTTTCGGGTGCGTGCGAGCCAGACGCGCTGCAGGCTTCTGAGTATATTCCTCGCCATGACAGGCCCCAAAGCCGATGCTCTCCGTCAGGTTCCGCTCTTCGCGCGCTGCGCGAACAAGGACCTTGAGTTCGTAGCCAGCAGGACCGACGAGGTCGAGGTACCGGCCGGCCGCCCTCTGGTGCGGCAGGGACACCCGGCCGACACGTTCTACGTGCTGCTCGAGGGGGAGGCAGACCTGGAAGTGGATGGCAAGCCACGACCTGCACTCAAGCCCGGCGACTTCTTCGGGGAGATCAGCATGCTGGATCGCGGCCCGGCTACGGCAACCGTCGTCACGCGAACCCCCGCACGCCTGATGGTGATGAGCCACGCGCAGTTCCGTGACGCCATCAAGGGAAACGAAGACCTCCTCGGGCAGGTCATGGCCGCAATGGGGCAGCGGCTGCGGGCAGATTCGCTG
>CATPBP010000228.1 GCA_955652675.1 Candidatus Dormiibacterota bacterium | reverse complement strand
GTCTCCGGGCTGCCCGATCTGAGCTACGCCGTTCGGCGTCCAGGAGCCGGCGCGGTTGTCCCAAAATGTGTCGTTCTGGATCAGCGCGTTGCTGAAGCCCGGCCAGTTCGTGCTGTGCATCCAGGCGGGGACGTCGTTCGAGAAGCGGGTCTGCAGCAGGGTGTTCAGGCCCGAACTGTTGAGACCGCTGGAGATGCCGCCGGGAGCGGGCTGGCCGTTGCTCGTGGTCGCCGTTGCAGTGGTGACGTTCTTGGCGATGGTGTTGTTGACGAGGTTCACCACGGGCGCGTCAAAGATCGACAGCGCGGCGCCCTCATGGGCGGAGACGTTGTTGGTGATCATGTTGTTCGTCAACGTGATCGGCGAGAGGCCCTTGGTACCGGCGGTGCCCATGATCCGCAGCGCGCCGCCGTCGTCCTGGGCCAGGTTGTCTCCGATGTAGTTGTGGTCGATGGAAACGTCGCCCGTGCCCTGCGTGAAGCCCGTCGGGTCCGGAATCGGTATCACGTCGGGACCGGTAAAGACCTTGAACGCGGGCTCGCTGGCGATGGTGATGGCCCCGCCCTCGTCGAAGGCGGTGTTCAGGAACATCTTGTTGTAGGCGATCTTTCCGCCCGGGCTGTAGCCGTGGTGGCTCACCGCGCCGCCGTACTCCGTCGACGCGTTCATGCAGAACGTGTTGTGGTCGATCGAGTAGTTCTTGGTGTCAGTGAAGAGCCCGATGGCGCCCGCCAGGTTGGTGCCGCCGTTCGCCACGAAGGCGTTGTGGCTCACTGCCGCGTCCCAGTTGTGGCTCATTCCGCCATCCAGCGCGGGATCGCTCTGGAAGAGCGTGCCGAAGCGAACGGCCCCATAGGCCGAGGAGTTCTGCTTTATCGAGTTGTTCGTGATCCGGTACTTGTCGGTGCCGCCGTTGACGTAGACCGCGCCGCCCTGTACCGAGAGCGCGCCGGTTGCCTCGTCGGTGTTGCCACCCTCGGGGAACTGGCCAGTCTTCGTGCCGCCGACCTCGTTGATGTTGCCGGGGAAGTCCTTCTGGTCCCCACCCGAGATGGTGAAGCCGTCCACCGCCGCGTTGTAGCCCTTGGTGTCGTAGGTGCCGGTGGTGGCCAGCACCGTGACGACGGCACCCTCACCCACAGGCTGCTGCACGCCGCTCCAGGCCACGAGGCCGGTCACCGGCTGCAGGCCGGTTCCGAACTGGCTGGTCTGGATGTTCTCGAGCAGAGTGATCCAGTGCTGCAGGACCGGCTCCCCGGGATCGGACGGCCCGACGCCCGGACCGCCCTCGCCGCCCGTATCGGCGCCGTCTGTCGCGCTAGAGGTCGCGTTGGTGAAGAACCGGCCGTCGACGATGGACCCCTGGACCGCGACGGTCTTGCCGGTGGCGTCCGCGTAGGCACCTCCCGGTCCGACGCCCTGAAGCTTCACCGGGCTGTGCACGATGAGGTTCTCGAAGTAGGTGCCCAGCGGCACGAAGGCCTGGTTCTGGCCGCGGGTCGGGTTCCACTTCGGATACACGACCACCAGGTACTGCTCGTTGGGATCGTTGGCGACGTCCTGGACCGGCCGGTGCTGGTTGGTCACCTGACCAACGCCCCACGTCTGCCACTGCTGTGCGGCCAGGTCGAGCGCGTCCTGGATGGCGAACGGGTGCAGCAGGTTGCCCTGCGCGTTGGTGGCGAAGGGGTCGATTTGCTTGTGGTAGCCGACCTCGATGATGTGCGGGTTGTAGCCCGTGCCGAGGACGTGGAACGTCACGCCGTTGGTTGTGCTGGCGCCCTGCACGTGGGTCACCGGGTCGACCACGTTCTGTATCACGTGGAGCATCCCGGCCCCCGTCGGGATCGCCTTGTTGTTGGCGTCCTTAACGGTGTTGCCGATCCTGACTTTCACTTGGTGGTCGGTCCAAGCGCCAACCTGCTGGAGAGGCTGAGCCACTCCAGTCGATTCAGGCGTGAACTCGACTCGCCCGCTGGCCCCGAAGTTGGCCCCGTCGATGGTTACCGTGGTATTGCCTGCCCTCGTGTAAGGCGCCGGCCCCACGGCGAACAGCTGCGGCTGCTGCTGCTTCACCCCGCAGGGTGAGGTGGCACTGAACTGCGCACCGGGCGCTTCCACGCTGGCCACAGACCGGGTCGGCGCGGTGTCGGCCGGTACGAGCATGTTCGGCCAGGCCTGGAAGTTCGCCGAGATGGTCCTGTAGTTCGGGTCGTAGTTCAGGTTCGGGCGCCCCGGCTGGCCGGGGTCGTTGCCGACGAAGCGGTAAACGTTGGGGCAGGTCTGTGCCGGAGTGGGGCAGTTGAAGATCTCCGCCGACGGCATCAGGACCTCCCAGACGCCGTTGTAGTCGGAGGTCACCGAGTAGTTCCGGCGACCGGTCCAGTCGTAGATGCCGACCGGCACGCCAGGGATCCCGTGCACCTCTCCGAAGCTCGTGCTCTTGCGGTTGGTGTCGACGCTGACGTCATCCACCATGTAGCCCCAGAAGTGGGTCGGGAGCGGGATGTCGACAGCGGTGTGCACGTGGAAGTTGGGCGCGACCGACTGGCCGGCCTGGACGTTGAAGAGCTTCGTGTCGCACGTGTGGCGGGTCTGGCCCTCGAGCGGGCTGCCGCCCTGGGCCAGGAATCCGGGATTGGTCACGTGAACCTTGAAGTTCGAGCCGGCGCAGATCGGATCGGGCCCGGGCGCCGTCGTGAACGGATTTTCCTCATAGTTCCCGGTCGGCATCTGCTTCGCCGGGCCGTTCTTGGGCGGCCACACCAGCTTCGACTTGTCGGAGCCCTGCGGGATGTACTGCACAGAGTTGAAGACGTTCACGTCCTGTTCGTTCGTGTACGTGTAGAGCGGCCGGTCGCTCCCATTGGCCTGCGGAAGGACCGTGTCGACGGGAACCACCGGCCGGACCAGGGTGTCGCCCAGGTTCTTGGCCGGGATCACTGGCTTGTTGCCCAGGGTGTAGTTGCCGTCGACCGTCTGTACCGGGTGGTTGACCGGCGGATTGGAGTTGTCGGTGCCCAGACCGAACTGGGTCGACTGTGACGTGGCCTCGACGCAGGCGCCGCCGAAGGTGAAGAAGTCAAGGCTCTTCGGGTCGTTCGGATCGAACCCGATCGGGTTTCCGTTGGCGTCGCGCGGGTAGCACTGCGCCGGCGCGGCGTTGTTCTCGCTCACGTAGCAGAGGACCGAGGGATCCACGTTCGAGCAGTCCTTGCCGTCCTTGGGCTGCAGTGGCTCCACGGTCTGGTACGACCCGTCGGCGTTGAGCGCGTAGCCGGTGAGCGGGTCGGTGCCACCGGCGCCCGTTCCCTTGACCGGTGTGTACTGCTCGAATCGGAACCCGGGGATTCCCGTCTGGTAGTCGTACGACTGGGCCTGGCGGGCGTTGTACTTGGTCCGGATCTCGTCGTAGAGCATCGTGGCGACGATGCCGCCGTTGTCCCCGCTTCCGGCCGCGTCATAGGGGGTCACGCCCCAGTCGAGGCGGCCGCAGTGACCGATGATAGGCATGTAGCTGACGTCCACCATGGGCGCCCTGATGGAGTGCTCCTGGGGGTCGTTGCAGGCCTGCCAGGTGACACCGGTGGTCTTGAACCGGGTGTTGAAGAACTGGTTGATCGACATCAGGCCCAGCGGGTAAGCCTCTTTGAAGTCGTAGAAGCCGTTGTTGTCGCTCTGGGTGGTGTTGATCCCGCCTTCCATCGCGTTGTTGGTGCGATTCAGGTTCTGCACGAAGGCGTGGAACAGGCCGTTCTCACCCGGGTCCTGACGGCCGTTGCCGTTGGTGTCGATGAAGACGTGGCCGTAGATGTGGCTGAACCAGCCGAGGAGTGGCAGCACGCCCATGTCGATCACCTGGCCGTGCGAGATGGTGACGTTGAAACGGTCGAGCGCGTACTCCTGAGGCTCATCCCAGATGGTAATGAAGTAGTCGCCGTCGGGGACGTTGTTGAGCGTGAAGTAGCCGTTCCTGTCGGTCGGAATGCTGGCGACCTGCCGGTCGAAGTCGCCGGTCGAGGCGTCCAGGCTGTTGACAGCCACCCAGCCGCGGTCGATGGGGCGGTCCAGCTTCATGCCGGAGCTTCCGTTGGCGCCGCCGACCCCGGGAAGAGCGCCGACTCCTGGCACGTAAGGGATCGCGCCGAAGAGCTGGCCCTTGATCTGGCCGCAGCCAGCGGACTGGCCCGGAGTGCCGCCCGAGGGGCACGCCCAGGTGTCCGGCGGTGGCGTCTCTTTGGAGAAGCCGAACTGCACCCAGGGGACCGCCTCGCCGCCGACCACAAGCTCGGTGTCCAGGCCGGTGTCGTTCGGCATCACCCACACGTCGTGGTCGTGGTTGCCCTCCAACGTTGTGGTCTGGATCCAGCGGTGACCGGGCGTGTTCTCGGCGTCGGGTGGCGTCACCTCAGCCGTGTAGTGGTTGGGCGCCAGGTTGGGGATGACGATGTCTCCGTTCGTGTCGCTGAGGCAGCGGCCCGGAATGGTCGGGTTGTAGTAACCGCTAGTTGGGTCCGGCGGGGCCGGGTTCTTCGACGGCAGCGGCGTGGGGCGGCCTTCGGCGTCCAGCAGGACCTGGCCCGTCGAGTTCGTCTGGTACTGCGTGCACAGCGGGTTTCCGAAGTAGTCCTGCGAAACCTGGCCGTCGAAGTCGCTGAGCAAGCCCAGGAAGTTGACCATTCCGGATTCGGTCTGTTCGTCGAAGGTGCCGTCCGTCGGGCCGTTGTCGTTGAAGACCTTGAGCCGGACGGTGCCGAGCGGCACTGGATAGGGGTTCAGGAAGACCCTCACGAGCCCGGTCTGGTTGGGCACCGTAAAGTGCGCGCCGCCGAGCTGATAGCCGTTCGCGGTGACCGAGACGAGGTATTTACACGGCTGCGCGGTCAGGAGCGCCGGGCTGTTCCCCTTGATTGGGTTGCCTGCCCCGTCGCACTTGTCCGGCAGGCCGCGACTACCGTCGAAAGTCGGCAGCGGCTTGTTGACGTTCCAGTCGCTCTGCGTGCCCTCGCTGATCGCCGGGCTGGCGACCGCGTACTTGATGGAGGGCCAGTAGCAGCCTTGCGGGTAACCATTGGGCGTCTGGACGCCGGGCCGGTTGGTGCTCGGATGGCAGATCGGGTTGTCTTTGCCCTGCTCAGACTTGCCGGTGTTGTCCAGGTTGATAAGCCAGCGGTAATTGCCGACGTTCTGCATGGCCTTGGGGGCGTTGGGCGCAGGTGACGCGCTTGTCCGCCCAGCCTGCACCCGAATCTTGATGCTGCTCGTCGGGGCCGGCGCGGCCGCCGGGGCGACGGCGGCGGTGAGAGCTGGCGCGGCGGCATTGAGGGCTGGCACCAGTGTCCGAGCGGTCGCGGTCGTGATCGTTAGTGTCGGCAGGATGACCGCGACGGCGGCGATCAGCCCGAGCCACCACCGCTTACGCAGCGGCGTCGCCCAACTCTGGAACGCCTTCATCCACCCTCTCTCCTGCAATGACACAGCGGCCTCCGACGCAGACAGCTGCGCCGTTTTTTGTTGGCCGGAGCGTATCCGTCTGCACGGACGCCGCCTAGTTGGCAATGGTCCCGAAGATGAGAGGCAACGGCCCAGAAACAGGTGACCGCAGATGTCCTGGCCGCCCGGGTACGCCTGTCACGCTGCGCTGGGACTGGCGCCACCGGTGTCTCGATGCCGTCAGATCGGATGCTGGTTCCGGTGAAGTTCTCGCTAGAGAGGTTGTGGCATGTCAGTGGGGGAATCCGGTGTTCGGGAGGACGCGGAAGACTGTCAAAAGCGGAGTCGCTATACGGACATGCATCACGTCGCTTTTTAGGTCTCGGTCATGCGGTCTTTCTGGACCGCCTATTGATGATTGCGCCGCGAAGGTCAACATCCTGCGCCATATCGGGGGGCACCAACTCAAGTTGGAGGTAGTGGCATGAGGCGTCTGTTGAGTCTCGCAGTGGCGGGAATCGGTATCGCGCTGATGTTGAGCGCATGCGGTCTGGGGGATGTCGGCGGTGGCCGGCAGGTGGGGGTGACGCTGGACGAGTATCACGTCAAGTTGAGCCAGGAGGCGACCTCTGCGGGGAAGCTCACGTTCAATGTCCACAACGGCGGGCGAGACAAGCACGAGTTCGTCGTCATCAAGACCGATCTGGATCCCGCGGGCCTGCCGCAGGAGGGCTCCAAGATAAAAGAGGACGCGTCGGGCGTTGAGCACGTCGGAGAGCTCGACGGCGTGGATGCCGGCAAGGACCGGACCCTGACGATGGATCTGAAGGCAGGCACCTATGTCTTCATCTGCAACATCCCTGACCATGCCCATCAGGGCATGGTGGCTCGCTTCACAGTCCAGTAGCCGCGGCCTTGTTTGGCAGGTTGTCCAGCCGTTGCCGGGCAACCTGCCGCCGAGGTGGCCAGGGATAGCCTTTAGACGTCTCTCGGGGTTGGCCCTGATGCGGAGGAGTGCGTGGCGGGTTAGTCTGCGGCGGGGTTTCGATTCTCGCCGGCGCACGCGAGGTTAGGGAGGGGGACTGTGTCAGTGCCTTTGTCAAGGCGAAATATCCGCGTTCTGATCGCGGACGGAGAGACGCTGCTTCGTAGCGGTCTCGCCAGAGTGCTGGACGAGACCGCTGGTATCGACGTCGTGGCCCAGGCGGCGGACGGCGCCGAGGCCCTGGACCTGGTCCCCGCGGCTTCACCCGATCTGGCGATCGTGGACATCAAGCTACCCGGGCTCGGAGGCATCGAGACCACCCGCCGGATTGTCGAGGAATTCCCGGGGGTCCAGGTCCTGGTTCTGACCAACGGCCATACCGACTCAACCGTGGTGGCGGCCATGCGGGCGGGGGCGAGGGGCTACATGCTCAAGTCATCCTCGGCCGACGCTGTCGTGGCCGGTGTTCGCGCTGTGACGGCGGGCCAGTACGTTCTGGCCGGAGCGGTCGCCGACCGCCTGGCCATGATGCTGACCGGCAACCGCGCGTACAGCGATCTCTACGACGGCCTCACGCCGCGAGAGCTCGAGGTCCTGACCATGATCGCAGGCGGCAATGCCTACCTGCAGGTGGCGATCCGAATGCAGATCGGCCAGAAGACGGTCCGCAAGTACGTCTCGCACATCTACGAGAAGCTGGCGCTCTACGGACGTGCCCAGATCACGATGTACGCGGTGCGCAAGGGTCTCGTAGAGGTGGCCGGCGCCGACCGCTGAACCCGGCTGAGGTTAACCCGGATCCGGGTTAGGGCGCCGGCGTCGGACTAGCCCCACCGCCTAAGAGAACCTCCGGTGTCCCGGCGGCGCGCGCCCAGCCGGGCGTCAGCGGGCCGTTCAACGCCCAGAGCGCCAGCGCCACCAGCGCCAGCCCGGAGAGCGCAGCCGCCGCCAGCCGCGGCCAGGCCAACCGCGGCCACCCGAACGAGAGCCGCCAGACCACCAGAAATAGGAAGAAGGCCAGCACAGCAGCTCCGTCGAGTGCCAGGAACCACCTCCGGCCCACGTCGCTGCCGGTGCCCAACCCATGCAGCAGCGCCAGTGGCCAGCAGGCGTAGGCCAGCCAGTGAAGCGTGCGCCAGAGGCGGAAGCCCAGCCGACGGCGCACGAGGCTGGTCACCGTCAGCGCCAGGGTGAGCTCTGCCGCCACCACTCCCATACCCAGCCAGAGCGGCCGGTACCACGAGGCGAACGGTACCAGGGCGTCCCGGAGGCCCAGTTTCGCGAAGGGATCGAGAACGGCCGAAGTGATGTGGATGACGAGGAAGGCGAGGGTGAGCAGCGAGAGGTCGCGGTGCAGCCCGATGGTCAGGTAGCGCGGCCAGAAGGTGGAGCGGAAGCGGACCGTCTGGGCCATGCCCAGCACCACCGTGGCGCTGAGGAGGACCGCGCTCACGGTTCCGGCCCCCCGGCTGGCGAACCAGTAAGGGCTGCCCGTGGAGACCGCGAGCATCGGTCCTCCGAGCCCTGGGCTCCTCAGCAAGCAGGCCACGCGGCGAGCCGGAGGACCATGCCGTGCCGGCTCACCAGGCGGGATGGCAGACGCCGCGCGCGCAGCCATCCCCCCGCCCGCTCTCCAAGGACGATGGCGGCGGTGGCGGCGGCGTTTGCTTCCAGGCAGCTGGCGGCCGCCACCGTCGCGGTGCGCCAGAGTCCGGCCGCGGGACGGCCCGTGGCGGGGTCGAGTATGTGGTGCATCTCGATTCCGCCCCGCGTCCAGCGGCGAACCGTCGTGCTGGAGGTCGCCAGCCCTCCGTCCCGAACAGCCACGATCTCGCCGTCCACGTGTGTGGAGGTCTCAGCAAGCTCTGAGACCTGCACGATCCAGCCGCCCGCCGGTGGCTCGCCGGCCACCGCCACGTCGCCGCCCAGGGAGACGAGCACGCCGCCCTCTCCGCCGACCGCTCGCAGGGCGGCCGTGGCCGCCTCGTCTGCCGCGAGTGCCTTTGCGCTGGCCCCAAGGTCGAGCTCCGTTCCCGGGGGCAAGCGGACCCGGCTGGCGCTCGCGTCGACCTCCATGGCCCTCCAGCCGGGGGCGTCGGCAGCCCGCAGCCGGAGAGGCGCGCCGCCGTCCCTGAGGGCCTTGATGTCGCGGTCGTAGCCGGAGATCCGCAGTATCCGTCCCACGGTCGGGTCAACGGCCCCGGCGGTGGCCGCGGCCGCCCATCTCGCCGCCATCAGCGCGCGAAGGAAGAGAGGTCCGATCTCTACCCAGGTCCCCTGCGTGCGATTGACGCGGCTCAGCTCGGAGTCCTCGCGGAAACGGCTGCACGCCACATCGAACTCAGCCAGGACCTCGTCTACCGCTTCGCGGGCGGCCGGAAGGGACTCCGAGGCGGTGACGGCCAGCACGGCCTCTGTACCAAGTGCGGCCCACTCGACCGCGGTCATGCTCAGCGCACCTTTGATCCGGTCGACACCGCCACCGGCTTCGGGGCAGCCACGGGCGGTGCGGCGCTAACGGTTTGAGAGGCCGTGGCGCCCGCGCCAGGCGCCACCTGAGAGGTCGCCGTGCCCGCGGCAGGTGCGGCCTGGGCGGCGGCGGCGCCCCCCATGGGTGCCGTCTGCCGGCGCGCCGCGACACCGCCTGCGGCGACCGCTGCCGGCGCGTGCGCAGGCGGGCGAGGTGCAGGCACCTGGACCACGACCTCCTCGTCAATCTCCTCGATCTGCCGCGGCGCGGCGGCGACCGGCACCGGCTGCGTCGCGGTCGAGGAGCCCTGATCGGCTGCCTGGGCGGCCGTGACCGCCGAGAGGCCGCAGGTAAGACCAAGCGCGGACAGCCCGACGGCCGCGCTGACTCTTCTCACCTCCCGAGCCTCTCCCGCCTTCCTGTCGGCCTGGCGCACAGGCTCAGCCATCGCGGCCAGGGCTGCTCGGCTCGTGACTGGAGCTGCTCGGTTCGGGTTTGGAGCTGGGTTCCGGGCTGGGGCTGCTCGGTTGGGCAGCGGCACGAGGCTTGTTGTCTGCCTGGATTCCGGAGTCCTCTTTGCTCTTCGGGGACGAGGCGGGACCCTCGCGTTCGGTCGGGACCACGCCATTTGGCACGGCCCGCGGTGCCTTATCCGACGGCTCGACCGAGGGTGCGGTCGATCTGGGAGTGGTCTTAGGACCGGGAGAGGGCTCAGAACCCAGCTTATCGGCTGGCAGGTTGGGCCGGTCCTCGGCGCGCTCGGCGTGCCAGGGGAGCGTCACCCTGTCCCCTACCGGAGCCAGGACCCGGCGTACCGGTGCGGGACCACCTGCATAAGCCGCGGCCGCAGCCGAGAAGAGCGCGACGCACGCCAGGGCCGTGATCGCCGGCAGCCATGCCCAGCGTCCCCGCCGGGCTGCCCCGGGCTGGGCCCATCGGCTCTGCTCTGCCGAGCCCCTTGCACCCCGCCAGGCGTGGGCCCGGGTGCGCAGCAGCCGGGTTACCTCCTCCTCGTCCATCCCTGGCTGCTCGGTGACCCCGCTGTCAGCTTTCCGCCGTGGAGCTCAAGGTGGCGGCGCATTCGGCGGAGTCCGTCGGAAAGCCTGCTCGCGACCGTGCCCTCGGGAACCCGCAGCATGGTTGCGATCTCCCGGTACCGGTAGCCGTGGTGATAGTGGAGCACCACGGCCGCGCGGGTCCTGGGCGAAAGCGCCGAAAGCGCCTCCTCAACCAGGTCGGGAAGGACCGCCGGCGGCGTATCCCGCTGCTGCCGACCGGCCAGCTCCACCAGGCGCCTCTGGACGTTCAGCCAGCGCACGCGGCTGATGGCCTCCCGCACGGCTATCGTGCAGAGCCATCCCTCCAGCCGGCCCCGCGGGCGGTACCGGCCCCTGGCGCGATACGCCTTCAGGAAGGCGTCCTGCGTGATGTCCTCGGCGAGGTCCGGATCGAGCGCTACCCCCCGTACCGCTCGGTACACGGTCTGATAGTGAACTTCGTACACCGCGGCGAATTCCGCGCGCGGATCGAGGTCACGGTCAACCGTGATGGCCGGCCCCTCGATCGCCAGGATCATCGTGTTCAAGCCTCCGGCACCACCATGTCAGTCGCCCGCCCTGTCCTCGGGCCGGCCGTCCTCCCGAGGCGGCGACGGAGACGGGCGCGATCGCTGCGCCGGCGCCGTCTGGGGCGCCTTCGGCGGCGCTGTGGCAGCGGGCTTCCCGGAAGTGGCCTTTCTCTGCGTGGAGGACCGAGCCGATACCGGGTGGACCGATGTGGCCGGCTCCGCGACGGGCACGCGGACCACGATGCGGCGGCCCTTGCGGTGCTCCTCGGGAAGGCCCGCCGCCACGGACATCGCCTGCGCCGGGCGGCATTCGAGGAGACCGTGGAGCCCGGTGCTCGAGGTGCACGCGGCAAGCCGCGAGGTGACGGTGTCCCAGCTCCAGGCCGTCGGGCTGGTACTGCCCGTGGCCAGGAAGGCGAGCACTGCGGGAGCGGAGGCGAAGAGCGTGGTGAGAGCGGCCACCCCGGCCAGCAACACCCGGCCACCGGCCGCTGTCCGCGGCGCCCGCGTCATACCGTCCCCCCGTTGTCATCGAGCGGCGCCGCGACCGTTCCGGTGACGACGTCTATGCCGTCGACGCCGACCGCGAATCCCACACGCTGCTCGAAGTCGTCCACGGTCCGGGCAAGCCCGGCGTGGAGCGCTGGCAGGACGCGGGTCACCCAGAGGCGTGTGGCCCGGCTGTTCGGGGGCGTGCCGTCCTCCAGGCATGTCGCCAGGAGCGGCAGGTAGGCGCAGGTGAGACGGGGAATCTGCTCCTCCCACCAGAGCTCGAAGCTCCTGGCATCCCTCATCCCACCTGAGAACGACCGACGGGGTGCGGATTCTTCGATCTTCGATGGATTCCCTCCCAGATCCGGGCTCTCGAAGTCCCGACTGCCGTCGGGCCAAACGGTATCCGCCTCCGCGGAGGGACACATCAGGGCCAACCTGTACCAGCCTCTCGGGGTTGACCCTCACTGCCTCCGTTGTCACCATGGCACGGGAAATGGCCGTGACCGTGCTGATCGTGGATGACCACGCCGGCTTTCGTGAGCTCGCCAGGCGCATGTTGGAGTCGGGCGGCTTCGAGGTCGTGGCCGAGGCGGGCGATGCCGCGGAGGCGTACCTGTCCGTGCGAAGGCTCCATCCAGCGCTCGTGCTGCTCGATGTTCAGCTGCCGGGCGAGGACGGGCTGGCGCTGACGCGGAGACTCACCCGCCAGCCCAGGCCCCCGGCCGTCGTGCTGACCTCCAGTCGAGATGCGCGCGACTACGGGAAGCGTCTCGGGGAATGCGGAGCCCGCGGTTTCATCCCCAAGGCTGAGCTCACATGGCAGGCCGTGGAGGCCCTGCTCGACACGGAGGGACGGCCGGCCTAGACGCGAATGAAAGTGAGGGAGGGGTTACTTCGTTTGATCCTGGTACCGGCGCTGTTCTTGCTGCAGGTGCCGACCGCCTGCGGCGTGCAGTCGCACGCTGCCGACTGCGGGCAGGGCGGTGCCGCTGTGCTCGCCGGAATCGGTTCGCAGCTCGCATTCGCGTGCGACTTCGAGGCTTATGGACGGTACCTGAACCGGGACATCTTCACCCTGGGCACCGACGGCGCCCCCTCACGCCGCCTCACGCGTGTTTACGCCCAGGATCGGGATCCCACCTGGTCCAGCAACGGCCGGGAGATCGCGTTCAGCAGCACCCGAGATGGTCGCCTGAACGTCTACGTGATGGGCGGCGACGGTGGAGGGGTGCGGCGGTTGACTTCCGCCCTGGCGCAGGAGTTCGAGCCGGCCTGGTCACCGGACGGTGGCCGGATCGCCTTCGCCAGCGGTCGCGGCGGCGCGGCGGCGCCACTCGGACCCCGTGGTCTGCCGGCGAGCCTTTACGCGGTCAGCCCCGATGGCGGCGGGCTCGTCCGCCTGACGCACACGCCGAGCTACGACGGCGACCCGGCCTGGGCGCCGGACGGTAGCAAGATCGCTTTCGTCTCGGACCGCGCCGGCGCCACGAGCGTCTGGATGATGAATCCCGATGGCACCGCCCAGACCAGGCTCACCCAATCAGGTGGCTCGGACGACCGGCCTGCCTGGTCTCCCGACGGAAGACAGATCGTCTTCGCAAGGGGGGCGGACGAGGAGAGCAGCACGGCGATCTTCGTGATGGACGCTGACGGTTCCCACCAGCGCCAGCTGGTGCCTGGCGAAGGCCGGGAGCCGGCCTGGTCGCCCGACGGTCGCTGGATCGCTTTCGTCAGCAACCGCGACGGGCATCCCAACATCTACGTCGCGGCCGGGGATGGCTCCCGTGTCCTTCAGCTCACCTCCGACCCGGCGCCGAAGTTCCGGCCGGCGTGGCGCCCGCGATGATCGGCGGGGCGGTGGCGCAGCTGCGCGTCAATCATCTGCGGCTGCGCCCCGGTGTCCGTCACCTGGGCTGGACGCTGGCCGCGGTGGCGGCCGTGATCGTCGTCGCGAGCCGGCTGCTTCTCGCGCTCGATCCCTATGTGAGGCTCAGGCACCCCGGACCTCCCGTCTGGATGTCGGTCACCGGCGACGTCGCGGGGCCCGTTTTCGGCGTTGTCACGATCTCCGTCATCGGTGCCGTCGTGATCACTCGAGAGCCGGCCAGCCGCCTGGGCTGGGCTCTGCTCGGGACTGCCCTGGCAGCGGCGCTCACCTTGCTCTGCGAGGAGTATGCGATCCAGGGCCTGGTGGCTGCACCTGGCTCGCTGCCGCTGGCCGAGCCGGCGGCCTGGACCCAGCGCTGGAGCTTCGACCTCCTCCTGCTCGGCCTCGTCCTGGGCCTGCTGCTGTTTCCGGACGGCCGCCTCAGCGGGCGTGGTGCTAGGTTGACGGTCTGGCTGGCCGTGGCGGCGACAGTCCTGGCGATCGCCAACTCCTTCGCGGATCCGGCGCTGCTGCAGACTTCGGTGCGGGACGAAGGATATCCGCTCCCCGTGACGATGCCGACGGCGCTCTGGCGCCCCAGCTCGATGGTCGCCCAGTGGCTGGGCCGGCCCGGCTTTTGGGCCCAAATGCTCTTGCTGCCGCTGGCCAGCGTGGGGCTGCTCCTGCGCCTGCGCGGAGCCGGCGGCGAACAGCAGCGGCAGATCAAGTGGGTCGCGTACGCCGGCGCCTTCGTGGCGATCGGCTGGCTGGTGAGCTATATCGACGAGTTGCCCAGCTTCCTCCACAACGAAATCCCGGCTGAGCCCCTCGAAGAGTGGAGCGACCTGCTGTGGACGTTCGGAGTCACCGTCGCGGTCCCCGTGGCGGCTGCATTTGCAGTTCTGCGCTACCGCCTGTACGAGATAGACCGGGTGGTGAACCGTACCGTCCTCGTGGGGGGGCTGGCAGTCTTCATCACGGGCGTCTACGTGACCGTCGTGGTCGGCGTGGGTTCAGCCGTCGGCGGTTTCGGCCCGCTCCTCTCGCTAGTGGCCGCCGCCATCGCGGCTGTTGGATTCGCTCCAGTCAGATCGCGGCTGCAGCTGCTTGCCAACCGGCTGGTCTACGGCCCGCGGGCCACCCCCTACGAGGTGCTCACCGACTTCGCCGAGCGGTTGGGCGAATACGCCGACCCGGGAGTGTTGCCGATGATGGCGCGTCTGGTCGCCGAGGGACTGGGCGCGAATCGAGCCCAGGTATGGCTGCGAGTCGGTCCGACGCTTCGCCTTGCCGCGGCCTGGCCGCCGGAGACGGGGGGGCAAACCGCGCTCCCGATCTCCGGGGAGGAGCTGCCCGGACGGCTCAGTGGTGGCCGGGTGCTGTCCGTACGAGATCAGAACCAGCTGCTCGGTGCGCTCGAGATCAGCAAGGACGCCGGGGATCGGTTGACTCGCCACGAGTCACGACTGCTGGAGGATCTCGCCCGGCAGGCTGCCCTGATCCTGCGTACCCTCCGGCTGATCGAGGAGCTTCGTACCTCTCGGGAGCGCATCGTCAGCGCCCACGACGAAGAGCGCCGGCGCCTGGAGCGGGACCTGCACGACGGCGCCCAGCAGCGGCTGCTCACCTCACTGGTCGGTCTCAGCATGGTCGAGTCGGACATGGATGCCGGCCGCTTAGAGGCTGCCCGGCGATCGCTTGCTGACGCGTCCCAACAGCTCTCGCAGGGGCTGGCCGAGCTTCGGGACCTGGCCCGTGGAATCCACCCTGCCATCGTCACCGACTCGGGCCTGGCGGCCGCGATCGAGTCGCTTGTGGAACTATCGCATCTAACGGTCGCGCTCGACGTGCATGTCCCGGGACGCCTACCGGCTGCCGTGGAGACGACGGCTTACTTCCTGATCTCGGAGGCGCTGGCCAACGTGGCGAAGCATGCCGCAGCGCCGTCTGCGCGGGTGTGCGCGAGGGTCGTGGGAACCTGCCTCCTGATCGAGGTTGCCGACGACGGGGTGGGTGGCGCGGACCCTGCCCGTGGAAGCGGGCTGCGAGGGCTCGAGGATCGCCTGGCGGCGCTGGGGGGCACCCTCAGGATCAAGAGCCCCTCCCTCGGCGGTACGCGGCTGGAGGCCCGGCTCCCGTGCGAGTAATCCTGGCGGACGACTCAGTCCTCTTCCGTGAGGGTTTGGCTCGCGTGCTGGAGGAGGATCGATTCGAGGTGGTGGGTCAGGCGGCCGCGCCCGAGGAGCTCTTCGAGGTGGCGGCCACGGCCGGTGCGGACGTAGCCATTGTGGACATCCGGATGCCGCCGACCCACACTCTCGAAGGCCTGGAGGCGGCCGTGGCGATTCGCTCCCGCTGGCCCGCCCTGGGCGTTCTGCTCCTCTCCGGCTACATCGAGACTCAACACGTCATGCGTCTGATCTCCAACGGTGGCCGTGGGGTGGGCTACCTGCTCAAGGATCGGGTATCGGACCTGGGCAACTTCCGGGCGGCCGTGCGCACCGTGGGCAACGGCGGTTCCGTGGTCGACCCGGAGGTGATCGCCCGCCTGGTCGGGAAGAACCAGGACCGCGACTCTCTCTCCGAGCTGACCGATCGCGAGCGTGTCGTGCTCGGCCTGATGGCCCAGGGACGCTCCAACCTGGCCATCTCCGAGCGATTGGGGATGAGTCACAAGACGGTCGAGACCCACGTGCACAGCATCTTCGGAAAGCTGGAGCTGGAGCCGGCTCAGGACGACCACCGGCGCGTCCTCGCAGTGCTCAGTTACCTTCGAAACGGCCTGGGTTCCCCCATGGGACCCCCTTCCGGCGCAAAGTGAAGTCCTGGAGTCGTTGGGTTTAGGGACTCACTCGGGCCAGCTAAGCCGCCCCTATCAAGTGTTGTTGGGGTCTTTTTTTGTATCGAAGGTCCAGCGGGTGGGGGAGCCGGTGAAGTCTTCTTCTTTCAGGGCGAAGGCCTGGATGGGGTGTACCTGGAAGCAGGCGTTTTCGGCCGGGTCGAGCATCTCGATGCC
Organism: Candidatus Dormiibacterota bacterium; assembly: GCA_955652675.1. Lineage (GTDB taxonomy): Bacteria > Chloroflexota > Dormibacteria > Dormibacterales > Dormibacteraceae > Nephthysia. Next base: position 6,073 of record CATPBP010000228.1, on the reverse strand, counting down.
GAAGTCCGTGCCGTACTTTTGATTCTCCAGTGTCAGCAGCGTCTCCAATGCTGCGGGCTCCCGGATCAGCTCGGCGGTTCCTTCCACCACGACAGGTGAGTCGGCGTCCTCGGTGGTGACAACGCAGCGGCTCTTTGCGGTGAGATTGCGTGCCTTGCGGGAGCCCAGGCTGCTGCTGAACCAGAACGTCCCCTCGTACCACACGCCCCAGACAGGCATGGAATGCGGCCTGCCGTCAGGCCTGACGCTCACGACCCAGTAATTACGCGAGCTGCGAAGCCGTTCCTCTGCCCACGACCAGGGCAGGAGGCCGCTGCCATCCTCCGCCGGCAGGATGCCGTAACCGGGCATGTAGGGGCGGGTCGCCCTGGGTGCGCTCATGCGTGCAGCGTAGACGTGGAGCCGTTGACGCTGCCGACATGACGGAGTGCAATGCGCACGCGAGTTCCCGCCTCGCGCTCACAGGGGGGACACCCGGTTGAGTACCGGCTAACGTAGTGGGGTGCGGGCCCAGGAATCGCGGGAGCGCGACCTTCGCCTGGCGCTGCGGGAGCTGGAATTTCTGCAGCGCCTGTCGCAATCCGCCGCGTCCACGATGGATGCGGACGAGCTCGTCAGGCTGATCATCCACGAGGCCACCACCGCCATCGGGACCGACGTCTGCTCGCTGTACCTTCTCAGTCCGGGCGGAAGGGATCTCGTCTTCACCGCCACAAACGGTCTCAAGGAACAGATGGTCGGCCGTGTGACGATGAAGGTGGGGGAGGGAGTGACGGGCTGGGTGGCCGAGACCCGGCAGCCCATGCTGGTCCCCGACGTGACCACGGAACCGCACTGGAAGTGGGTACCCGGTCTCGACGAAGAGCGCTTTCGCTCGATGCTCTCGGTTCCGATCGAGTCCGGCCCTCGCCTGGTCGGGGTTCTGAACGTCCAGTCGGTGGCCAAGCGGGACTTCACGAAGGAGGACATCGATTTCCTGCGTGCCATCGCGGGACAGGTGGCCGGCGTCCTGGAGCGCAGCGAGCTGCAGCGGCGGCTGGAGACGCAGCTGGCCGAGATCCGGCTCTCGCACGACATCCACGAGCGCTTCACGAGGCTGTCACTGGAAGGCGCCGGAATCGCCTCGATCCTGGAGGCCGTCGGCTCGCTGGCCGGTGGTCGCACGGCGCTGTACTCGCTGGACGGCTTCCGGGTGCGGGGAGCGGGGGAGAGTGCGGAGAAGCTTCCCTTTCGCATCGCGCTGCCCTCGGCCGTCTCTACGCCTGGCGCCAGGGAGATCAGGGTCACGGCGGGCCGGCCGCCTCGGGCCCTGGACCTGGTGCCCGTGCGCGCGGGCGGTGACCTGCTCGGCATTCTGGCCGTCCTGGTGGGCGAGGAGGCGGTCGAGGACGAGGGCCGGCGGCGAGCCCTGGAACACGGGTCGACCGTGCTCGCGGTGGAGCTGTCCAAGGAGCGGGCGGCGGCGGAGGTCGAGCGCAGGCTCCGGGGAGACCTGGTCGAAGAAGTGCTGGCCGGCGGTCTCGACGCGGAGGAGGCGGAGCGACTGGCACGCCAGGCGGAGCGGCTCGGTCACCGCCTGCCGCACAGAGCCTGGGTCGTCGTCCTCGAGGCCGACGACGAGAGCGCCGAGGCCGATATGGCGACACGGGGGCGTCAGGATCGGCTCGACACTCTCCTGGCCGAGCTGGTGCGCCGGCGGATCCCCGGAGGCCTGACCGTGGTGCGCTCGGCGAGCGCCGTGCTGCTGGTCCCTGCCGAAGCCGCTCCGGATCTGGCAACCGTGGAGAAGCTGGGCAACGCACTGCTGTCCGGGGTTGGCCCAGTGCTTCGGCCGGCCACCGCCTCGGTGGGGATAGGCAACCTGGCGAGCTCGGTGAACGAGCTGGCCCGCTCACACGTCGAGGCGCGGCAGGCGCTGCGGCTGACCCGGCGGGCCGGCCGCGGGGCCCGTGTGACCTCCTACCGATCCCTGGGCGCCTTCCGGCTTCTGCTCGAGGTCCAATCGCCCGAAGCCCTCCGCGGCTTTGTGGAGGAGGTGCTCGGTCCTCTGCTGAAGTACGCCGAGTCCCGAGAGACGCCCCTCCTCGAAACCCTGGAGGCGCTGGCCTCCGCCCGCTGGGTCCGCCGAGGGGCTGCCCGAGCCCTCGGCATCCACATCAACTCGATGGGCTACCGGATAGAAAGAATCCAGGGCCTGACCGGCCTATCCCTGAACGACCCAGAAACCCGAGTAGCCATCGCCATAGCCCTAAGAGCCAGGGCAATGCTGGGCATGTAGCCCAGGAGTAGAAACAGACATCACTAGATAGGGGCGGCTTAGCTGCCCCGAGTGAGTCCCTAAACCCAACGACTCCCAAACGTCACTTTGCGTCGGAGGGGGTTCCCTGGGGGGACCGCATGGGTCTCCCCAGGCTCGTACGTCGGAGGGGGCTACATGGGGGGACCGCCTGGGGTCCCCCCATGCTCTTTATGCGTCGTGGTAGAGGTAGAACTCCCAGGGGTGGGGTCGCAGGGCGACCTGCTCCACCTCGCGCGTCAGCTTGTACTCCAGCCAGGTCTCCACGACGTCGCTGGTGAAGACGTCGCCCTCCAGCAGAAACTCGTGGTCGGTCTCCAGCGCGGCCAGGGCCTCGTTCAGCGAGCCTGGCACGTTCGCGATCCGCTCCTTCTCCTCGCCTTCCAGCTCGTAGATGTCCTTGTCCAGGGGCTCTGGAGGCTCGATCTTGTTCTTGATGCCGTCCAGGCCTGCCATGAGCAGCGCCGCAAAGGCCAGATAGGGATTGGCGGCGGGGTCCGGCGACCGAAATTCGATTCGCTTCTGCTTCGGGCTCGTCGAATACACCGGGATCCGCACGCACGCGGAGCGGTTGCGCTTCGAGTACACCAGGTTGATCGGCGCCTCGTAACCGGGCACGAGGCGCCGGTAGGAGTTCGTGGTCGGCGCACAGAAGGCGAGCAGCGCTGGCGCGTGCTTGAGCAGTCCGCCGATGTACCACCGAGCAGACTCGCTGAGCAGGGCGTACCCGCTCTGGTCGAAGAAGAGGTTGGTTCCGTCCTTCCAGAGGCTCTGGTGGACGTGCATTCCGGAGCCGTTGTCCTGGAACAGCGGCTTGGGCATGAAGGTCGCCACGTACCCGTGCTGGCGAGCGACGTTCTTGACGATGTACTTGTAGGCCATCATCTGGTCGGCCATCTTGGTCAGGCTGTTGAAACGGAGGTCGATCTCAGCCTGTCCGGCGGTGCCGACCTCGTGGTGCTGGACCTCGACGTCGATCCCGGCATCGATCATCTTGAGCATGATCTCGGAGCGCAGGTCCTGCAGCTTGTCGGTCGGCGGGACCGGGAAGTAGCCCTCTTTGTAGCGAGGGCGATAGGCCAGGTTGGGAGTTGTATTGGCGCCCGAGTTCCAGACACCCTCTTCCGAATCGATGAAGTAGTAGCCGCTGAACGCGTTCTGATCGAATCGGAGGCTGTTGAACACATAGAACTCAGCTTCGGGCCCCCAGTAGCTGACGTCGGCGATGCCGGTCTCGGCGAGATACGCCTCAGCCTTCTGGGCGATGAAACGGGGATCGCGCGTGTAGCTCTCACGCGTGATCGGGTCGACGACGTTGCAGACCAGGTAGAGAGTCGGGATCTGCAGCACAGGGTCCACGGTCGCGCTGTCGGGATCGGGCAAGAGCAGCATGTCGCTTTCGTTGATCGTCTGAAAGCCACGGATGCTGGAGCCGTCGAAGCCGAGGCCTTCGCTGAAGGCGTCCTCTTCGAAGGAGCTCAATGGGACGCTGAAGTGCTGCCAGGTACCGGGGAGGTCGACGAACCTGATGTCGACAACCTTGACGCCGGCCGCCCGAGCCTTGTCCAGGACTTCCGCCGGGCTGGTCCGGGGGGAGCCTTTTACTTCTACTGCCATGTAGCCTCCTGAGGCATGCCGCTGGTAACGGCAGGGTAACGCCAAAGGCAAATCCTATGCAGCAAGAGGCGGTGCTGGTATGTGGTATAGACACGAAGTTCACCGGCCGTCAACCGTGAGGTGAATACGGGGCTGCCCGAACCGGGTCGCAACGTTCGGGCGTAGCGCACTATGGAGACCCGCGTGGCTCCGTGGCTTTAGTACGTGGTCCCCAGGGCAACTGCTCTGGAACAGTTGCCGGAATGAGACACAAGCTCGCCCTTGCCCTCGGCGTCGCGGCTGTGATCGCCGCGCTGCCGTTGACCGCGCTGGCCGCCGACGCAGACAAGACCGCCACGCAGGCCGCCGGCGTGGGCGCGGACACCGTGTGGGTGGTCGTCGCCGCGGTCTTCGTGATGTTCATGCAGGCCGGCTTCGCCATGCTGGAGGTCGGCTTCAGCCGCATGAAGAACGTTGGCACGGTTGTCGCCAAAGTGATCACCAACTTCAGCGTGGCGTCACTCGTCTACTGGGCCGTCGGCTTTGGAATTGCCTTCGGAGCCGCGTCCCAATGGCTCTTCCCGGTCATCGGCTTCAGCGGGTTCGCGCCCAGCTTCAGCCCTGGTTCCACGCTCAACCTGCCCGCCATGTCGGCCAGCACTGTGCCGGCAGCGGCCAAGTGGATGTTCCAGTTCGTGTTCTGCGCGGTGTCCCTTGCCATCGTCTGGGGAACCATGATCGAGCGAACGAAGTTCATCGTCTATCCGCTTTTCGCCATCCCCTTCGCGGCGGTGATCTACCCGCTGATCAGCCACCAGCTCTTCGGTGGTGGCTTCCTCCAGGCGACCCTGGGGGCGCAGGACTTCGCGGGGTCTACCGTCGTTCACCTGACCGGCGCCACCGCGGCCTTCGCCGGCCTGCTCCTGCTCGGCCCCCGGATCGGCAAGTTCGAGCGTAAGAGGAAGCCGAACGCGATCCCGGGCCACAACATGCCGCTCGCAATGCTCGGCGTCCTCATCCTCTGGTTCGGCTGGTTCGGATTCAACCCGGGCTCAACTCTCAACGCCACGAACCTGCACTTCGCCGACGTCGTGGTGACCACCAACCTGGCCGCCGCGGCCGGCGCCGTCGCGGCCCTGATGACGATCTTCCTCAGGACCAAGGCGGTCGACGTCGGCATGGTGGGCAACGGTGCCATCGCCGCTCTGGTCGCGATCACCGCACCGTCCGGATACGTCGAGCCCTGGGCGGCCATCGTCATCGGCGGCGTCGCCGGCGTGATCGTGGTCTTCGGCGTCCTCGCCATCGACCGCTACCTGGACGACCCGGTCGGCTGTCTTCCTGCTCACGGACTCGCCGGCATCTGGGGGACGCTCTCCTGCGGGCTCTTCACGGTCCCGGCGCTGGCCAAGTTCAACGGCGTGGGCCACGGCGGCCTGTTCTACACGGGCAGCTTCACGCAGCTTGGTGCCCAGGCAGTGGCCGTGGTGGTGGCCTTCGTCACCGTCTTCGCCCTGAGCTTCACCATCTTCTGGCTGATAAAGCGGACGGTGGGTCTTCGCGTCCCGGCGGTCGACGAGATGGAGGGTCTCGACATCACGGAGCACGGAATGTGGGGATATCCCGAGTCCTTCATGCCCGTCCCTGGCGGAGTGTATCGTCCGGCTGAATTCCCGACCGTCAATCCGCACGGCGACCGGGCCGGATCCGCCGCACGGCAGAAGGAGGGCCAGCCGGCATGATGAAGATGGTGATCGCGATCATTCGCCACGAGCACCTGCAGGATGTCCAGGACGTGCTGGACGAATGTGGGGTGAGCGGCGTGACCGTGACGGAGGTCAAGGGCTGCGGCGCCCAGCGGGGCTACACGGAGCGCTACCGCGGGACCGCTGTCAACATCTCGCTGCGCCCCAGGCTCAAGATCGAGGCGGTCATGCGGGCCGAGATCGTGGACCGGGTGGTCGAGATGATGGCCGGCGCCGCCCGAACCGGAGCGGAGGGCGAGGTCGGCGACGGAAAGATCTTCGTCATAACCGTCGAGGAAGCCATCCGGATCCGCACCGGGGAACGAGGCCCTGAAACCGTCCAGCACGCCGAGCGTGCCATGTGGGGCCACTAACCAAAAAGAAGCAGAATTCCCTCCCCGTTGCGGGGAGGGTGAGGGGGGGAACTGCCTGGGAG
>CATPBP010000227.1 GCA_955652675.1 Candidatus Dormiibacterota bacterium | reverse complement strand
GCAATTCACTTGCCCCGTATGAGTCCCTCTTCCCAACGACTCCCATAACGTCAGTTCGCAGGGAGGGGGCTCACGGGGGAACCCTGGTTCCCCTGTGCCGTAAGAAAGGGGCAATTCACCTGCCCCGTTTGAGTCCCTCTTCCAAACGACTCCCACACGCCACTTTGCGCCGGAAGGGGTCCACGGGGGAACCATCTGGGTTCCCCTGTGTAAAAGCCGACGGGGGGATTCGAACCCCCGACCTGCCGCTTACGAGGCGGCTGCTCTGCCGGTCTGAGCTACGTCGGCGCGATCCCCGATTCTACTGTGGGCTAGCATCGGCGCTCGTGGAACCTCTAGAGATCGAGAGGCTGGCGGACGAGGACCTGCGCCTCATCAAGCCGCTCCTGGTCGAGCTGCAGCTACACGAACAGCAGCACTACTCCGACCATCCCCAGCTCAGCGCCTCGCAGATAGAGGCCGCCCTGGAGGTCCAGCCGGCCTTCCAGGGCGAGAACGTGATCTTCGTCAGCCGCGATCAGGTGCGCCGCCTGGCCGGCTTCTGCTGGGTCGTCCTCTTCGATCCCGGGACCGGGCTGGAGGGAGAGGTGGCGGAGGTCTACGTGGCCCAGGCCCAACGCGGCAAGGGGGTCGGAGAAGCCCTGGTGCGGCGGGCGGTGGAGCTCTTCGAGCAGCGCGGCGTCACCCTCGGCTACGTATGGACGCGGTCCGACAACGATCCGGCCATCCGGCTCTATCGATCCGCCGGTTTCGAGCCGACCCGACAACTGATCCTGACCTGGTATCCGGACCTCGGACGGTCGGCGGCTTCCTCCCCGGGGACCGCCTCAGGGCCCCCCCAAATCCCGGGCGGCCCGTCGGACCCAGGGCGCCCAACTAAACTTGGTTCGTGATCGAGCCCTCTGGGCCCGAGTCACCTCCTCAGCCGGCGCCGCGGCGTCGTGCGACGCCGGCGGCTCTGCTGGCCTCGTTGGTGATAGCGGCGATCGTTGGTGGCGCGGTGGGCGCGGGGGTGACGTTGGGCTTCCTCCGCCTGCAAGGCCGGAGCGCTACGCCCGCGGTGGACCTGGGCGGAGCTCTCGGCTCAAGTGACGATACGGCGATCACGGCCGCGACCCAGAAGGCGGTGCCGTCCGTGGTTTCGATCATCACAGGCGACTCCGGCCCGAGCCACGGTTCGGGCTTCATCGTCAGCGGCGACGGCTTCATAGTCACGAATATCGGCGTTGTGGCCGGGGCCCAGACCCTTGGTGTCCTGATCAACGGCGACACTCACCGGCACGATGCCCGGCTGGTGGACTTCGACTGCGCGACCGGAGTTGCGGTGCTCAAGGTCGACCAGGTCGGAAACCTGCCGACCCTCGCCTTCGGTGACTCCGCAGGGCTGCGGCTGGGCCAGAACGTGGTCGCGATTGGAGGCTCCCTGTCCGACCGCAGGAGCGTGACACGGGGAATCGTTAGCTCCCTCCACCGGACGGTATCGTTGAACGCTCCCGCCAGCCTGGGCCAGTCGCAGCTCGGCAACGTGATCCAGACGGACGCGAGCATCGACAACGCGATGTCAGGAGGTCCCCTGCTCAACACCGGTGGCCAGGTCGTGGGAGTGACCATGGCCGGGGCCGATCAGACCCAACCAGTAGAGTTCGCGCTCGCCGCCGGTGACCTCCAGCCGGAGGTCGAGCAGATCATGCAGACCGGCAGGCTGGTGGTCCCCTCGCTCGGCGTGGACGTGGTCGACGTGGGCTCCGACGAGGCGGCCATCAAAGGCATCCCGGCGGGAGCGAGGGTGACCGCCCTCACCAGCGGAGGGCCGGCCGAGCGTGCCGGTCTTCGCACGGGAGACGTCATCGTCCAGCTCGACGACCAGCGCCTGGACGACGCCCATCCTCTGGCTCAGGCGCTCCGGTCTCGCTTCAAGCCGGACCAGAAGGTCACGGTCAGCTACGCCAGGGCGGCCTCCACGAGCCAGGTCCAGCTCACGCTTCGCGGCGAACACCCGCCTTGCCCCTGACGCCCGCGCGGCCCGTCCTCCAGGCGGCCGCGGACTCGGCGATTCGACTTAAGGAGACCACCACGTGGACGTAACCTGGCTCGGACACGGCTGTTTTCGACTTCGCGGCCGCGGGGCCGCCGTCGTCACCGATCCCTACCCGCCTTCGCTGGGTCCCAGGCTGCCTCGGCTGGAGGCCGATCTGGTGACGATCAGTCATCAGCACGAGAACCACTCGTATACGCAGGGCGTGGTCAAAGATCCCTTCGTGGTGGAGGGGCCCGGGGAATACGAGGTCGCAGGCGTCACCGTCCTGGGCCTGCCCACCTTCCACGATTCGCGGCAGGGCGAGCTTCACGGGCGCAACACGGTCTACGTGATCGAGCTGGACGATGTGCGCGTCTGCCACCTCGGCGACCTGGGCCACGCCCTGGAAGCCGACATGCTGGAGGCGCTCGGAAAGGTTGACGTGCTGCTGGTGCCGGTGGGGGGCGGCAACACTCTGGAGGCGGTGGGCGCCGCGGAGGTGGCGCGACAGGTCGAGCCGCGGGTCGTGGTTCCGATGCACTACGCGCTGCCGGCGGTGAAGACGGAGCTGGCGCCGGTGGAGCGCTTCTTGAAGGAGATGGGAGTGACCGAGCCGGATCCGCAGCCCAAGCTCACGGTGCAGGCCAGCTCGGGAGAGGGGGAGACGCGGGTCGTGGTGCTGGAGCCGAGGATCTGAAGCAGGAAGCGATCAGCGAGGCGGGCAGGAACGTCTCACAAGCCGTAAAATCGGAAAAACCGCAGGGGGGTCAGCGTTGTCGAAGTACGTTTTCGTGACCGGCGGTGTGGTGTCATCGCTTGGCAAAGGGATCACGGCCGCATCGATCGGCAATATTCTCAAGAGTCGCAGCCTCTCGGTCTACCTCCAGAAGCTAGACCCGTACCTCAACGTCGACCCGGGCACCATGTCGCCGTATCAACACGGCGAGGTCTTCGTGACCGACGACGGCGCCGAGACCGACCTCGACCTCGGACACTACGAGCGCTTCGTCGACGAGAACCTCTCGGCTGCTTCCAACGTGACCACCGGGAAGGTCTACTCCGAGGTCATCGCCAAGGAGCGGCGCGGTGACTACCTGGGGGCTACGGTCCAGGTCATCCCCCACGTCACCAACGAGATCAAGGAGCGGATCATCCGGGCCTCCCGCGAGACCCAGGCGGAGGTGGTCGTCTGCGAGGTGGGGGGCACGGTTGGCGACATCGAGAGCCAGCCCTTTCTGGAGGCGATCAGGCAGCTGAAGAACGACCTCGGCCGCCAGAACGTCTTCTACGTGCACGTCTCGTTGGTGCCGGTGATCCGCGGCGAGGAGATGAAGACCAAGCCGACCCAGCATTCGGTCCAGGCGCTGCGGGCCATCGGCATCCAGCCGGACGCGATCGTTGCGCGCTCTGAGCGCCCTCTGGACCAGGACCTGAAGGAGAAGATCGCCCTCTTCTGTGACGTTCCCCGGGACGCCGTGATCGGTGTACCGGACGTGGAATCGATCTATGAGGTGCCACTCATGCTGGAGGAGGCTGGACTGGGGCGAATCATCGCCCACCACTTCGATGTGGACAGTCCCGAGCACCGCCCTCAGCTCGACGGCTGGCGCCGGCTGACCGAGCGGATGCGACACCTGCGGGGCAGCGTGCCCGTAGCAGTGGTGGGGAAATACGTGGAACTGCCGGACGCCTACCTCTCAGTGATCGAAGCCCTGCGCCACGCGGGCTTCTACCACGAGGTCAATGTCGACATCCACTGGGTCTCTTCCGAACGGTTGGACCAGGGGGATACGACCCTCCTGAAGGGTGTGGCGGGGATCGTCGTGCCCGGTGGCTTCGGCTACCGGGGCATCGAGGGCAAGGTCGCCGCGGCCCGCTACGCCCGCCACAGTCGCATTCCCTACCTGGGCCTCTGCCTGGGTATGCAGTGTGCGGTCATCGACTTCGCGCGTGAGGTGCTGGACGCGCCGGACGCCAACTCCACCGAGTTTGCGGCCTTCACCTCCACGCCGGTGATCGACCTCATGCCCGAGCAGAGGGACGTCGCGAACCTGGGCGGCACCATGCGCCTGGGCCTGCAGCCCTGCAAGCTGGTGCCTGGCTCTCGCGCGCATCGCGCCTACGGCGAAGAGCTGGTCTACGAGCGGCACAGGCATCGTTTCGAGTTCAACAACGAGTACCGCGAAGTGCTTCAGGAGAACGGGTTGGTCTACAGTGGGCTCTCGCCCAACGGCCGTCTGGTCGAGGTCATCGAGCTCGCCGACCATCCCTGGTTCGTGGCGAGTCAGTTCCATCCCGAGTTTCGCAGCCGGCCTCAGCGGGCCCACCCACTGTTCCGGGATTTCATCGGGGCAGCCATCGGGCGAAGCGGCATCGACCAGATGGAGCTGAAGCCGGCCGAGCTCCTCAGCACTGAGAACGGCCCCGACAGCGGATAGCCCGGCAATGCGAGGGAGGGACATGGACGTGGAGCGCGAGATAGAGATGCGGCCGCAGCTCGCCGACGCCCGCGCCATGGTGGTCCCGAGCCTGATCCGGGTCACCGAATCTGCGGCCCTGGCCTCGGCGCGGCACGTCGGCCGGGGTGATGCAGATCGCGCCCGCTCCGCCGCGGCGGCCGCGATGCTCCGCGCCATGGAGGAGTTGGGGCTCTCGGGCCGGGTCGTGCTCGGCCCTCGGGGCGACCGTGTCCTCTCCCACGGCACCGAGATCGGTCACGGTGGCCAGCCTCAGTTCGACTTCGGCGTTTACCCGGTGGAGGGCTCGAGCCTGGTGGCCAAGGGCCTGAACGGCGCCAACTCGATCCTGGTGGCCGTCGAGCCGGACGGATACCCCAGTCTGCCCGCCGTCTGGTACGTGGAGAAGATCGTGGCCGGCCCCGAGGCTCGCGGTGCGCTCGACCTCGACGACCCCCTTGCCGACAACCTCCGGCGGATCGCCTTCGCGCGTGACGCTCGCGTCTCCGACCTGGCCATCGCCATCCTCGACCGGCCTCGCCACCTCGACCTGATCGAGCAGGTGAGGGACGCCGGGGCCCGGATCGTGCTCCTCGAGGAGGGGGAGATCGCGGGGGCGCTGCTGGCGGCCAGCTCGGGCACCGGGATCGACGCCATGGTCGGTATCGGCGGGCTTCAGGAGACGATCATCGCCGCCTGCGCGGTGCGCTGCCTGGGCGGTGAGATCCTCGCCCGGCTCTGGCCGCGCAACGACGAGGAGAGGGTGCTGGCGGGCGACGAGCTGGGCGCCATCTACGGCGTCGCCGAACTCTCGCCGGCGCAGGTGGACGTCGCCGTGACCGGCGTGAGCGGTGGAACGCTGCTCAAGGGCGCCTGGTACGGAAGCCATGGGGGAGCCACCGAGTCCCTGACCATGTCCACCCGTTTCCACACCGTCCGCCGCATCGCCACCAGGCACCTCCGTGTGGGAGAAGCCAGCTAAGACCTGCCGGGATTACCGGAACGGCGGATGGGGTATACGTCTTCGTATATGAGCTCGGTTCCGCCTCCGGAAGATCCGCCCCAATATCAGCCGTTTCAGCAGTACTACGAGCCGCAGCCTCCGGCGCCGCAGCCGAGCCCTCAGCGCCGCGAGGGTCCGCTCGCCCAGCTTGGAGCCCTCCTCCTCCTCATCCTCAAGGGCAAGACGCTGCTCACGCTGCTCATCAGCCTTGGGGCCTACGTCTGGCTTCTGGGGAGCTTCTGGACGGCGCTCGGGCTGGTGGTGATGATCTTCGTGCACGAGATGGGCCACGTCGTGGAGATAAGGCGCCAGGGCATGAAGGCTTCGGCGCCGCTTTTCATCCCCTTCCTGGGGGCTGCCATCTTCATGCGACAGCACGCGACGGACGCATTGAAGCAGGCGCAGATCGGCATCGCCGGGCCGATCGCGGGCACCATCGGGGCGACCGCCGCCTTCGTGCTCTATGGGAGCACTCACTCCAACGTCCTGCTCAGCTGGGCCCTGATCGGCTTCTTCATCAACCTCTTCAACCTGCTTCCCTTCGGGATGCTGGACGGCGGATGGATCATGGGTGCCGTTTCAAAGTGGTTCCAGGTGCTGGGCCTGATCGCGCTGGCTGGCGCCGTCTACTTTCTCGGCCTCAACTTCGTCGCCATCGTCGTCATCCTGTTCGGCATACCGACCGCCATCGAGCGGTTTCGCAATGACCAGTCGCCCTACTACCGCTCGGTTCCTGTTCGGGCGCGGCTGGCGATGGCCGCGGCGTGGCTCTTTCTGACCGGATACCTGGCGGTCGCCACGCTCGCCGTCAACCAACTGGTGAGACCCTTCGTTGGGTAGAATCGGCGGGCCGTTCCGGCGGTTCCAATAGGACAGAAACATGAAAGCTCAAATTCATCCCACCTTCTACGAGGACGCGGTCGTCCATTGCGTGTGCGGGAACACGTTCACCACCGGCTCCACTCGGAAGGAGCTGCGGACCGAGGTCTGCGCCGCCTGTCACCCCTTCTACACGGGCACCCAGCGGATCGTGGACACCGGCGGCCAGGTCGAGCGGTTCCGGAAGCGGGCGGCCAAAGCCAGCCGGTGACCCGTGCGGCCGGTGACCACCGCCGCACCCCCGGCTCCTTCGTGGTCGGCTAGACCAAGCTGATGCCGCTGCCCGAGGAGGCGCCGGCGCCCGACAACACTCCCCGCAAGCAGGAGCCCTTCTTCTATGGGGGGCAGGCTGTGATCGAGGGTGTGATGATGCGCGGCCGCAGCCACTACGCGGTGGCGGTGCGGCTGCCGCGCACCCAGGAGATCCGCATCGATCGGGGAGAGCTCAGATCTCGGCTCTATACCAGCAGGATCTGGAAGCTGCCGCTGCTGCGCGGATTGGCGCTGCTCGCGGAGCAGATGCACCTGGGCATGAAGAGCCTGATGTGGTCGGCCGGCGTCAACGCCGGGGACCAGGACGTCGAGATCGGCAGGCGGGAGATCGGGATCTCGATCGCTGTGGCGCTTGCCTTCAGCCTCCTGCTCTTCATCGGCCTGCCGCTGCTGGGTGCCGGGTTCGCAGTCCGGCGATCCGGGTCCTTCTGGTTCGTGGTGGTCGAGGGGCTGATCCGGGTCGTCCTCATCCTCGGCTACCTCGGGCTGATCGGGAAGCTGAAGGACGTCCGCCGCGTCTTCCAGTACCACGGGGCTGAGCACAAGACCATCAACGCCTTCGAAGCAGGCTGGCCCCTCGAGGTGCCCTTCGTGCGGAAGGCGAGCACGCTCCACCCACGCTGCGGGACCGGCTTCCTGCTGGTGGTGGTCGTGATCGCCGTTCTCCTCTTCAGCCTGGTGGCGCTCTTCCATCCCAACTGGTTCTGGCTGATCGCGTCGCGGCTGATCGGCGTCCCGATCATCGCCGGGGTGTCCTACGAGTGCATACGGCTGATGGCCATGCACCGCGACAACCCCCTGGTCCGGGTACTGCTGCTGCCGGTGCTCTACACGCAGAAGTTCACGACGCGGGAGCCGGAGGACCCCATGCTGGAGGTCTCGATCGCCGCCTTCAGTGCCGCCCGGGAAGGGGAGGGGGTGCGGGCGGCATGATCGATCGCCTCGAGGCCATCGTTCGCCGGCACGGCGAGATCCAGGAGCAGCTGAGCAGGCCGGAGGTGGTCTCGGACCCCGAGAAGCTGCCTCAGTTGGGGCGCGAGCTGCGCGGCCTGGAGCATCTGGTCGAGGCTTACGAGGCCTATCGTCGCGCCCAGCGCCAGCTGGAGGAGGCGCGCGAGATGCTCCGCCAGGAACGAGATCCGGAGATGCAGGAGTTTCTCCACGGGGAGGAGCACCAGGCGCAGCAGCGGTTGGCGGACCTGGACGAGAGGCTGCGGATGCTGCTGATCCCCAAGGATCCGAACGACGAGCGTGACGTGGTGGTGGAGATCCAGGGCGCGGAAGGCGGTCAGGAGGCCACGCTCTTCGCCGCCGACCTCTTCCGCATGTACTCGCGCTGGGCGGAATCCAAGGGCTGGAAGATCGAGGTGATCGACGCCCAGGAGACCGGGATCGGAGGCTTTGACCGAATCGGATTCGAGGTCCGCGGCCAGGGAGCCTACTCTCAGTTGAAGTTCGAGGGTGGCGTGCATCGTGTCCAGAGGGTTCCCGAGACCGAGAGCCAGGGCCGCGTGCACACCTCGGCCGCGACCGTGACCGTCCTCCCGGAGGCGGACGAGGTGGAGGTGGAGCTGCCCGAGAAGGATCTCAAGATCGAGACGTCGACCTCGACGGGACCCGGTGGCCAGAGCGTGAACACCACCTACTCGGCCATCCGCGTCACACACCTGCCGACCGGGATGGTGGTCTCGATCCAGGACGAGAAGTCTCAGCTCAAGAACCGCGAGAAGGCGCTCCGCGTCCTGAGGACCCGCCTTCTCGATCGCAAGCAGGCCGAGCAGCACGCCGCCCAGGACGCTCAGAGGCGCTCCATGGTGCGCAGCGGCAACCGCTCGGAGAAGATCCGGACCTACAACTTCAAGGAGAACCGGGTCACCGATCACCGGATCAACCTGACCATCTACAAGCTGGACCGGATTCTCGCGGGCGACCTGGACGAGCTGATCACGCTGCTCGCCGCCGCCGAACGCGAGTCCCAGCTAGACGGCGACCACGGCGGCCACTGAGCGCCAGGACCTCGCCCTCCTGGAGGTCCTGCGGCGCGCGACGGGGTATCTGGGCTCGCACGGCTCCAGCTCACCGCGGCTCGACGCGGAGGTGCTGCTCGCGCACGCTCTGGACCTGCGCCGTCTTGACCTCTACCTGCAGTTCGAACGGGTCCTGGGCGAGCCGGAGCTTGAAGCCTACCGATCGCTGATCGGGAGGCGGGGTGCGGGCGCACCGGTCGCCTACCTCGTAGGTCGGAAGGAGTTCATGAAGCTGGACTTCGAGGTCACGCCCGAGGTTCTGGTTCCCAACCCGGACACCGAGGTGCTGGTTCTGCGGGCCATCACCTGCGCTCGCGAACACGGCGGCCGGGGGCGGGTTGCGGACGTGGGTACCGGGAGCGGATGCATCGCCGTGGCGCTGGCGCACTACGTCCCCGGCCTGGAGGTGTTCGCCAGCGACGACGACCCGAGCGCCCTCGCGGTGGCGGCACGGAACGTCGCCGCCCATGAGCTCGACTCACGGGTAAAGCTGTTTCAGGGAGACCTGCTCGAGCCGCTGCCCGGAGACCTCGAGCTGATCTGCGCCAATCTCCCCTACCTGGCCGAGGGCCCCGAGCGGCCGCCGGAGGTGCTGGCCCAACCTCACCACGCCCTCTTTGCGCCCGAGGGGGGAGCCGGGCTGGTACTTCGAATGCTGGATCAGGCGCCGGCCCACCTGGCGCCCGGTGGCGCCGTGCTGCTGGAGGTCGACGAGAGCATCCAGAACGCCCTCGCGGGCCACCTCAGCCCATTCACCAGCCACCTCTGGCACCGCGACCTCCAGGGCCACCTGAGAGTCCTGGAAGCCCGGAAGTAACTTGTCCCTTCCTGCGAGGGGGAGGGAATCCTGTTATTCCCTGGAGGCCAGAACTTCTACGCTGGTGGTGGCGGCGCTGGGTGCATAGGAGGCGTCTCCGGCGAAATCGGCCTCGACGATGTGGTCCCCCGGGGCCAGGGCCCCCATGGTGAGTCGAGCCACGCCTCTGTCGTCCACCTCACCCACACCCAGGACCGTGTCACCCTCCTTGAAGGTCACGGACCCGCCCGGCGCCTCCTCTCCTGCCGCGCCGGCTGACACCGTGGCGGTGAAGGTGAGGTCTCGACCGGGCAGCACTCGCGCCTGGCTCGCCCGCAGCGCGGTGCTGGTGGCGGCCGGACCGGCCACCACGACGGTGAAGGCCGTGGTGCTGCTGGCGTACTCGGCGTCGCCGTTGTAGACAGCCATCAGGCGCTGCGGGCCGGGCGGCAGCCCGTCCGTGCTCAGATAGGCCCGGCCATCAGGGCCGACTGCCGTGGTGCCCAGCACGGCACCTTGGTCCAGGAACGTGACGGAGCCGCCCGGCGCCGGGCTGGCGCCCTGACCGCTCACCGTGACCGCCAGAGTCGCAGCCTGGCCCTGGGCCTGCTGGCCGGCGTTGGGTACCGCCGAGAGGGACGTCGGTGCTCGCTCCACATTCAGGTCGAGCGGGTTCGAAGAGCTGTGGGAAAACCCGTCCGCACCGGCGTACACAGCTGTCAGGCGATGAGGCCCAGCGGTGAGGGCCGACGTCGCCAGCACGCCCTGCCCGCCCGGGTCCAGCCCGATGCCGCCCAGGACCGCCCCGGACTCGTCGACGAAGTACACGCTGCCGCCGGGAACCCGGCTTCCGAAGACCGGTGCCACTGAAGCCCTGAGGGTCAGGGGCTGGCCGAAGCTGAGCGGGTTGGGCCCCGCGGTGAGGGTGGTGGACGTCGCCGACGGCCCTGCCGTCATACCGAGGACCTGCAGCGCGAGCGGGGCCGAGGTGCTTTCCTGGAAGTCCGAATCCCCGCTGTAGGCGACCGTGAGGTCGTGGGATCCAGCGGCGATCAGAGAGACGGCCAGGGTCCCCGCGCCTGACGCCAAATCAGCTTTTCCCAGCACCGCCCCGCCGTCGCGGAAGGTCAGGGTGCCCGATGGCTGGCGAGAGGCCGGAGTCAGCGGCGCCACCGCCGCGCTCAGCATGGCCTTCTGGCCTCCCAGGAACGGGTTGGCCGCCGAAGCCAGCGTCGTGGCGGTGGCCACCCGCTCTCCGACGACCTGGTTCCAGGTCGTCGATGTGCTGCCCCTGAGGTTGCCGTCCCCGCTGTATATGGCGGTCAAAGAGTGGACGCCCGGGGCCAGTGAGGAGACCGGCAGGGTGAGGTGATCGGGCACCGGCCCCTGGGCAGCGGGGCCGACCAGGAGTGAGACCGGCAGGGATCCGAGCTGGGTCGTCCCGTCCACGACGGTGACCGTTCCCGAGGCCGCGCCAAAGCCGGCACCGCTGAGGAGGTCGGCGGTCAGGGTCACAGCCTGTCCCGGGCGGGAGGGGTTGTGGTCGACGTTGAGCTCCACCCTGGAGCTGACGGTGTCTCCGATCCTCTGCGTGAGCCGGGCGCTGCTCGGAGCGAAGGTGCCGTCGCCCGAGTATTCGGCGCTGATCAGGTGCAGACCCGGCGGCAGTGCCGGCAGGGAAGCCGTCGCCTGGCCCTGGCTCAGAGCCACGGAAGCGAGCGGCCCCAGCTCGTAGTCGGAGAAGGTCACGGTGCCCGAGGGCCAGCCTGGGCCCTCGACCGTGGCGGTCAGGACGGTTGGCTGGCCCTCGCCGACCGGGCTGGCAGCAGGGCTCAGGCTGGTGACCGTGCCGAGCGCGGGCGAGGCGGCCGAGGCCTGGTAGGGAGTGGCCAGGGCGAGGGTCGCCGGGAGCAGGAGAAGCAGTGTCAGCCGCAACGCAAATGCAGCTTGCCGGGGGTTTCCGCCATCATCCGTCAAGGTTCCGACCAGGAAGCATGTGGCATCGGGGCCCTCTCTGACATGGGATTTTGGCCTCAATGCGGGAATCGATGACCTCGGTGGCGGAGATTCTGCCGGCGGGCCCGGCGGCCATCACTCGGGCAGGGCAGCTCCTCCGCGCCGGCCAGGTGATCGCCTTCCCGACCGATACCGTCTACGGCCTCGCGGCGCTGGCCTCCGACCCCCGCGCGGTCAGGCGAGTCTACGAGCTGAAGGGCCGGCCGCTGCGCCAGCCGCTGGTCCTCATGGTCGGCCACCCGGAGACGGCGGAGGCCTGGGCGCAGCTGGACGAGCGTGCGCGCCGGTACATGGCGCAGTGGTGGCCCGGTCCCTTGACGCTGGTGGTGCCGGCCAGGCCCGGCTTGAGGCCGCCTCTGGTGACAGGACGCCCTCGCAGCATCGGGATCCGGATCCCCGACCATCCGTCTGCCCTGGACCTGCTCCGCTCCAGCGGTGAGGCCCTGGCCACGACCAGCGCGAACCTGAGCGGCCAGGAGCCGGCCCGGACGGCGCTCGAGGCGGCCTGGGTCAGGGGGGTGGCCATGGTCCTGGATGCCGGGGTGTCGCCCGGTGGGATTCCCAGCACGGTCCTGGAGCTGTTGGGGCCGGTGCCCCGAGTCCTCCGCGAGGGCGCCATCCCGGCCGGGTCCCTGACCGACCCGGGCTCCTAGAGGTGCCTCCGTTCGACTCGCAGGAACACAAGTCCCGGAACGCATGGCTAGCATTCCCTTCCATGGCCGCGAGTCCCACCACCACGCTGACCTTCGAGGTCCTCGACAGCGCCGATCCGGAGATCGCCGAACTGATCCGGCGGGAATACCGGCGGCAGAGCCACACCCTGGAACTGATCCCTTCGGAGAACCTGGCCAGCGCGGCGATATTGGAGGCGCTCGGGACTCTCCTGACCAACAAGTACGCAGAGGGCTACCCCGGCCGCCGGTACTACGGCGGCTGCGAGGTGATGGACCAGATAGAGACCCTGGCCCAAGAGCGCGCCCGGCGCCTGTTCGGGGCCGCCTACGTGAACGTGCAGCCCCACGCCGGCAGCCAGGCCAACGCCGCGGTCTACGCCGCCATCTGCAAGCCAGGCGACCGCGTCATGGGGATGGACCTCTCGGCCGGCGGGCACCTCACGCACGGCAGTCCGGCGAACTTCAGCGGCAAGCTCTACGAGATCCACTCCTACTTGGTGGACCGGGAGACGGAGCTGATCGACTACGACGCCCTCCAGCGTCAAGCCGAGGAGGTGCGGCCGAAGATGCTGATGGTCGGCTATTCGGCCTACCCGCGCCGGATCGACTTCGCCCGGATGCGGCAGATCGCCGACTCGGTTGAAGCGGTGATGGTGACCGACATGGCGCACTTCGCAGGCCTGGTCGCGGGAGATGCCTACCCGACGCCGATCCCCGACTCACACGTGGTGACCAGCACGACCCAGAAGACCTTGCGCGGCGCCTGGGGCGGCCTGATCCTGGCTGCCGACGAGGAGCGCTGGCGCAAGCCGCTCGACTCCGCGGTTTTCCCGGGAACCCAGGGCGGTCCGCTCATGCACGCGATCGCGGCCAAGGCGGTCTGCTTCGGTGAGGCGCTGAAGCCGGAGTTCAAGGACTACGCCGGCAGCGTTGTGGAGAACGCGCGGGCGATGGCCGCCCGCCTGATGGAGCGAGGGCTCCGGCTGACGACCGGAGGCACCGACAACCACCTCATGCTGGTCGACCTGCGGCCGCTGGGTCTGAAGGGTCGCCAGGTGCAGGATGCCGCCGACCGGGTTGGGATCACGCTCAACAGCAACGCCATTCCCTACGACGAGGCCTCCAAGTTCAACCCCAGCGGCATCCGGCTGGGCAGTCCCAGCGTGACCACCAGGGGCATGGGGGTGGGGGAGATGGCCGAGATCGGCGACTGCGTCGCGGACCTGCTCGAGGCCCTGGCCGGAGATCGTGGCGAGGCCGAGCTCGATGCAATCCGGGAGCGGACGTTGACGCTGACCAACCGCTTCCCCCTGCCATACGCCCTCAGCTAGGCCAGACAGATTGCTCGTCTCCGTCTACGACCCGTCGATTCCGCAGGAGCAGTTCTTCAGCCCCGACTTCCTGCGCCAGCTGCAGGCAAACCTGTTGCCCGCGCTGGCCCCGGCGGCCACCGCTCTGGTCGTGGCCGCCGTGCTGACGGGGGTCGCCATCATGGTGGCGCCCCGCCTCGGCTTCATCTCCTATCCCAATCGGGAGCGCGACATCCACAGCCGCCCGACGGCCCGGCTCGGCGGCCCGGCTCTGTACCTGGCCTTCGCCGCGGCCGGCTTCGTCTTCCTGCCCCACGACCTCAAGCACCTCGGACTGCTCCTCCTCACGGGGCTGGCCGCTCTGATCTTCCTGATCGACGATCGCCGCGGCATCCCGGCCGGCGTCAAGATCGCGGTGCAGGTCGCGCTGGCGGTGGCTGCGGTCAAGGTCTTCGGCTACGAGATCGACTACCTCTACCTTCCGCTGCTGCACATATCCAACCTCGGGCTCCTGGTCCTGCCGCTGACCGTGCTCTGGATAGTCAGCATGCAGAACACCGTGAATCTGCTGGACGGGGTGGACGGCCTGGCCGCCGGCGTGGTGGCGATCGTCGCCCTGCTGCTTCTGGTGGCCGCCTTCAACCGGCCCGACCCGGGCGGCGTGATGGTCCTGAGCGCCGGGCTGGCGGGTGCCTGCCTGGGCTTCCTGCTCTTCAACTTCCATCCCGCGCGGATTTTCATGGGGGACTCCGGAGCCCAGTTCCTGGGCCTGGCTCTGGCGCTGCTTTCCATCGTCGGGGTGGCCAAGGTCGCGGTGGCCGCCGCCCTTTTCATGCCGGTCCTGGCGCTGGCGGTTCCGATCGTGGATACGGGCCTGTCCATAGTCCGGCGCCGGCGCCAGGGTGTCTCGATCGCCCGCGGCGATTCGATGCACATCCACCACCGCTTGCTGGACTTCGGTCTCACCCAGCGCCAGACCTGCCTGCTGTTCTACTGCGCGACGGGGATACTCGGCTCTCTCGGGCTCATGTTCTTCGGCCACCGCCGGATCGTCGCCATCGCCATAGTCCTGATGATCGTGGTGCTTTCGGCGGGGCTGGGGGAGCGCATGCGGATCTCCCGGCGCCGGATCCCGGTTCCTTTCGGCCGCGTCTTCAGGCTGCTGCTCGAAGGCCGGCCCTCGCAACAGCCTCCGTCAGTAACCCGCTAAGAACGCGCTGAGCGTTTTTCTTTAGACTTTTCACAGGATGTCGCCCGCCGGCGATCGAGGAACCGGGGGCCAGGGTCCGTCCGGGATGGAGCTCCTAGGACTGGCTGTCCTGTTAGCGGCGGTGTTCGTCGTACCGCTGATCGTGGGCCTGGTGATCGATGGAGCGGCGCATACGACTCCTGTCTTTCTGTTGGTTGGGATTCTCGTCGGAGTGATCGGCGCCGCCGCGACGGTCTATACGAGGTTCAAGCGATACCTGTGACAAGAGTCGGGGATCCTCTTCGGGCCACGGTCGCGGTATGCGCAGCGGGCGCCGTCCTCGCCCTTGCCACGGGCCTGGCGCTGGGCCGGTGGCAGGCCGGTCTGGTCTTCGGGCTGGGGCTGCTGGCCGGTTCGTCGAACGGCTTTCTGGCCAGAGGCGCGCTGCGTTCTGAGCTCAATTTCCGTTTTACGAGCGGCGTCCGATTGCTGGCTCTGACCGCTCTCGCCGTTGGGGCCGCCGCGCTGTTCGATCTCCGCCTGATTCTGGTGGCCCTGGCCGGTCTGGCGCTGGCGCAGCTGGTGATGGCCGTCGCCGCCGGAGTCTGGTTGGTGCGCTCCGCATGATGTACCTCTCCGAGGCGCCGCCCGGTACCCACCCGCTGACGCCGGTCTGTGGGACGGGGACCGAGTACCTGAACCTGATTGTCGTCAAGTTCTTCTACTGCGCCTTCACGCTGGACACGCTCGCATCCAGCGCGCTTGCGATCCTGGTCACTCTGGGGATCTGTTTTTGGGTCGCCAGCAGGCTCAGCACCGGGGTACCCGGGAAGCTCCAGATGGTCCTCGAGTTCCTGCTCTCCTATACCCGGAATCTGGTCCGCGAGACGGTATCCGAGGACGCGAGATTCGTGATCCCGCTGGCAGCGACCATAGCACTCTACATCCTCGTCGCGAACTGGCTCGACCTGTTGCCGCTGCCCAAGCCGTGGTTCTATCCGGCCAACTCCGACCTGAACCAGACGCTGGCCATGTCAATCGTCGTCTTCATACTTGTGCAGGCGTATTCGATCAGGGTCCTGGGCATCGGTGGCTATCTGCGGCGCTTTACGAAGCCCTTCGAGCTCAGCCTCCCGGTGCGCATCCTCTTCGTCCCCCTCAACATCATCGAGGAGATCGTCAAGCCGGTGACACTTTCGCTCCGGCTCTTCGGCAACATCTTCGCCGGTCTTCTGATGGTCTACCTGCTGACCCTGCTGCCCTTCTGGGTGGCGTGGGTGCCCGTTGTCGCCTGGAAGTTCTTCGACGTCTTCTTCGTCGGCACCATCCAGGCGTTCATCTTCATGCTCCTGACCATCATCTATTTCGGAATGGCAAGAGAGGGGCTGGAAGAGGAGGAGCATGGCGGCTCCCAGGCTGCAACCACCGGTCACGCTGAAGGCGCGATGACGCCTGCAACCCCGCACTAGAGGAGGATTCGTATGAACCACGCAATCGCTGTCGCCGGTGCCTTGATCGCAGCAGGCATGGCCCTAGGGGGTGGCGCGATTGGCGCGGCCGTCGGTGACGGCCTGGCTGGCAACGCTACCATCGCCGGCGTCTCCCGGCAGCCGGAAGCACAGGGCCGGCTCCAGGTGATCATGTTCCTGATCATCGGGCTCGTCGAGGCCATGTACTTCATCAACCTGGTGATCGGCTTCTACTTCGTGCTTGTGGTCGCGAGCGGGGTCACCTAGGAGTTGACTCTCCTCAGCGTCTACCTGGCGACGGCGGGCCTGCTCGACCTGAGCCTCTCCTTCGTGGCCGAGGTGATCGCCTTCCTGGTCATGATCGGCATCCTCGCGCGCTGGGTTTACCCCAGGGTCGTGTCCGCCGCCGAGGCACGCCAGCGGCAGGTGGCCGAGCAGCTGACGGCGGCCGAGAAGGCGCGTGCGGAGGCGGAGGAGCGCCTGAAGCAGGCCGACGCCGACCTTCGCGAAGCGCGAAGGCAGGCGGCCGAGATCATCGAGGGGGCCAACCGCACAGCCGAGCTGCTGCGAGCGGACCTGCGGGCGCAAGCCGAAGAGGAGGCGAAACGGATCGTCGAAAACGCCCGGCGTGACATCGAGGCGGAACGCCAGAAGGCGCTGCAGTCCGTGCGAGCCCAGGTCGCGGATCTGGTGGTGGCGGCGACGGAGCGGGTGGTGGGTGAGTCCCTTGACGGGGAGCGCCACCGGAAGCTGATCGAGAAGGCCATCACCGAAGTTGCAGGGAATGGCGCAAGCCGCGGCTAGGCGGTACGCACGCGCCATCTTCGAGCTCGCCCGCGAGCAAGGCCAGCTCGAAGAGTGGGCCACGCGCCTGGCCGCCGTCCGCAATGTGCTTTCCCGGCCAGAGGTTCGCAGGGTACTGTCCAATCCCACCATTCCCAAGCAGCGAAGACAGGGAGCCGTTGCCTCCCTCCTGGAGGGGACCGCCGGTCCCGAAGGAGTCAACCTGGGGAAGCTCCTGGTGGGCGCCGCTCGCCTGGACGAACTCGACGCCATCATCGAGGAATACGGCCGTTTGGTGGACGAGGCCGAAGGCCGCGTGCGGGCGACGGCGACCACCGCGGTCGAGCTCTCAGCGCCCGACTATGAAAGGGTCGCTGGCGAACTATCGAGTCGCCTGGGCCGCGAGGTTCGGCTGATCGCGGAGGTGGACCCCGGCATCATCGGCGGCCTGGTGCTTCGGGTCGGCGATCACGTGATCGACGCCAGCGTGTCGACGAAGCTGCAGCAGCTGCGTCGTAAGCTGGCTGGCGCGAGCTAACAAAGAGGGGAATTAAACACTTGGCAATCAGCGACGAGATCACCGAGGTAATCAAGGAGCGGCTTCGGGACTTCGATGCCGAGATGGTCTCGGCTGACACCGGCCGCGTGGTAAGCGTGGGCGACGGCATCGCTCAGATCTTCGGCCTGACCGGCGTCATGGCCAACGAGCTGATCGAGTTTCCCGGTGAGGTCTACGGCCTGGCTCTGAACCTGGAGGAGGACCAGGTCCGGGCTGTGATCATGGGTCCCTACGAACACATCCAGGAGGGAGACGAGGTACGCACGACCGGCCGCATCGTGGAGGTCCCGGTGGGACCTGAGCTGCTGGGCCGGACCGTCAACGCTCTTGGCCAGCCCCTCGATGGCGGACCCCCGATCAACGCCAAGGAGACCAGGCCGGTCGAGGTCATCGCCCCGGGCGTCATCACCCGCCAGCGGGTCAACGAACCGGTCCAGACCGGCATCATGGCAATCGACGCGATGATCCCGGTCGGCCGGGGACAGCGCGAGCTGATAATCGGCGACCGCCAGACGGGCAAGTCGGCGATCCTCTTGGACACGATCATTAACCAGAAGGGCAAAGATCTCTTCTGCATCTACGTCGCAATCGGCCAGAACGCCGCCAACATCGCCCGTGTCCGCGCCGTTCTGGAGGAGTACGGCGCCTTGGAGTACACGACGATCGTGGCCTCGACCGCCTCCGATCCGGCGGCGCTGACGTACATCGCCCCCTACGCAGGCTGCGCAATAGGCGAGTACTTCCGCGACAGCGGCCAGGACGCCCTGATCTGCTACGACGACCTGACCAAGCACGCCTGGGCGTATCGCGAGCTGTCGTTGAACCTTCGCCGGCCGCCCGGCCGCGAGGCATATCCGGGTGATGTGTTCTATCTCCACTCCCGGCTGCTCGAACGTGCCGCCAAGCTGAATCCCGACAACGGCGGCGGCTCGCTCACCGCGCTGCCGGTGATCGAGACGCAGGCCAACGACATCTCGGCCTACATCCCGACCAACGTCATCTCGATCACTGACGGCCAGATCTTCGTCCAGGCCGACCTCTTCAACGCCGGCATCCGGCCGGCGATCTCGGTCGGTCTCTCGGTGTCCCGGGTGGGTGGCGACGCCCAGATCCGGCCCATGAACAAGACGGCCGGGCGCATGAAGTCCGAGCTCGCTCAGTACCGGGAGCTGGCAGCCTTCGCTCAGTTCGCCTCTGACCTGGACCCGGGGACGCGGCGTCAGCTGGAGCGAGGCCAGAGGTTGACCCAGCTGCTCGTGCAGGGCCAGTTCGAGCCGATGCCAGTCGGCGTCCAGGTCTGTGCGGTGTATGCGGGGACGCGCGGATTCCTGGACAAGGTGCCCGTGGACAAGGTGAGGGAGTGGAAGATCTCCCTGGCCCGGTACCTGATGGCGGAGCGAAAGGCGCTGATCGATTCCATCGAGAAAGAGAAGAAGTGGGACGACGAGGTCGAAGGCCAGGTCAAAGAGGCGATCGAAGCCTTCAATCGTCAGTATGGAGTCGAGGGCGAGTAGGCGGTGCCATCACTTCGCGACGTTCGCAGCCGCATCCGCAGCGTGCAGAACATCCAGAAGATCACCAACGCCATGCAGGTGGTGGCCGCCACCAAGCTGCGGAAAGCGCAGCAGGCGGTGCGAGCGACGCGACCCTATGCCGAGAAGATGCTGGAGGTGCTGGAGACGACCGCGCAGCGAGCCACCGAGTACCGCCACCCCTATCTGGAGAAGCGGGAAGGCGACAGCGTGTTGGTGATCCTGGTGACCTCCGACAAAGGCCTGGCCGGCGCGCTCAACTCGAACACGATTCGGGCTGTGGTCCGCTACGTCAACCAGCACCACAAAGGGCAGGCGCGCTACGTGACGCTGGGCCGCAAGGGCCGCGACTTTCTCGCCCGCTACCGCCGCGACATCGTGGCCGACGCCAGCGGCCTCAAGGATCGGCCCGGCATCGCCGCCATCCTGCCGGCCGTTGCGGCGGCGATGGAGGAGTACAACGAGGGCAGGGTGGACACCATCCTGCTCGCCTATGCCCGCTGGGTCTCCACGCTGAGGCAGGAGGCGACGGTAAGGACGCTGCTCCCATTCGACATCCCCGACCGTGAGGAGGGAGCCGCGCCTGGAGCCGACTACATCTATGAGCCGGAGCCAGAGGAGGTGCTGGACGCGCTGCTGCCGCGGTACGTCGAGACCCAGGTGTACCAGGCGGTGCTGGAGAACCAGGCCAGCTTTTATTCGGCGCAGATGGTCGCGATGCAGAACGCAACCAAGGCGGCCGGTGACTTCATACAGGACCTGACGCTGACGGCGAACAAGGTGCGCCAGGAGACGATTACCGCGGAGCTGATGGACATCGTGGGCGGTGCGGAAGCGCTGCGTGCCTCAGGTAGGTGAGGAAAAAGGAATCGAGATGGCCGAGACAGCCCAAAAAACAGAACAGACGACCGAGACAGAAGCCGCCACCGGGAAGGTGACCCGCGTGATCGGCGTGGTCGTCGACGTGGAGTTTCCGGCGGGTCAGCTGCCGGAACTGCTGGACGCGGTCGTCGTGACCAAACGGGACGGCAAGCAGGTGGTCATGGAGGTCCAGCAGGAGATCGGCGACAACGCCGTCCGTTGCATCGCCATGGACTCCACAGACGGCTTCCGCCGTGGCGATCCCGTCCGGGCGACCGGTGACGCCATCAAGGTCCCGGTCGGCGTGGAGACGCTGGGCCGAATGTTCAACGTGATCGGCGAGGCGATAGACGATGAGCCCGCCCCGGAGGGCACTGAGCGCTGGGCGATACATCGAGCCCCGCCCCCCGTCGAGGACCAGCAGGTCGAGGTGGAGATCCTGGCGACCGGCATCAAG
The DNA here is from genome assembly GCA_955652675.1 of Candidatus Dormiibacterota bacterium. GTDB lineage: Bacteria > Chloroflexota > Dormibacteria > Dormibacterales > Dormibacteraceae > Nephthysia. The sequence continues at coordinate 22,472 of CATPBP010000227.1, read as the reverse complement.
GTCATCGACCTGATGTGCACCTTCGTCAAGGGTTCAAAGATCGGCCTCTTCGGAGGCGCAGGGACGGGCAAGACCGTCATCGTCCAGGAGCTGATTCGCAACATCGCCCAGGAGCACCAGGGTCGCTCGGTCTTCGCCGGGGTGGGGGAGCGGACCCGCGAAGGCAACGACATGTACTTCGAGATGCGCGACTCGGGCGTGCTGGACAAGACCACGCTGGTCTTCGGCCAGATGAACGAGCCGCCTGGAGCGCGGGCCCGGATCGGGCTCACCGGCCTGACCATGGCCGAGTACTTCCGCGACAGCGAAGGCGCGGACGTCCTGATGTTCATCGACAACATCTTCCGGTACATGCTGGCCGGTTCAGAGGTGTCGGCTCTTCTCGGCCGGATGCCCTCCGCGGTCGGCTACCAGCCGACACTGGCGACGGAGATGGGCGCTCTGCAGGAGCGCATCACCTCCACCAGCAAGGGCTCCATCACCTCGGTCCAGGCGATCTACGTCCCGGCCGACGACATGACCGACCCCGCCATCCAGACGACCTTTGCCCATCTGGGGGCCACCGTGACGCTTAGCAGAGCCCTGACCGAGCAGGCGATCTACCCGGCGGTCGACCCCCTGGACTCGACCTCCCGCTTCCTCGAAGCGCGGATCGTCGGGCAGGATCATTACGACGCGGCGCAGGGCGTAAAGCGGACCATGCAGCGCTACAAGGAGCTGCAGGACATCATCGCCATCCTGGGCATCGAGGAGCTTTCGGAGGACGACAAGCAGACGGTGGCGAGGGCCCGCAAGGTCCAGAGGTTCCTCTCGCAGCCATTCTTCGTGGCGGAGCGCTTCACGGGTCGAGAGGGCCGCTTCGTCACAGTTGAGGACACCGTCCGCGGCTTCAAAGAGATCCTGGAGGGCAAGCACGACGACCTGCCCGAGCAGGCGTTCTACATGGTCGGCACGATCGACGAAGCCCGCGAGCAGGGCGAGAAGATGAAGGCGGAGGATAAGTAACCGAGTGGCAGTACCGCTTCGCGTGGTGAGCGTCGAACGCTCGCTCTTCGAGGGCGAGGTGGACGGGCAGGGCAGGCCCTTCCTGGTGTGCCTCGGCGCCGAGGGCGAGCTGGGCATCCTGCCTCGGCACGCGCCCCTGCTGACCACGCTCCGGCCAGGACCGATGCTGATTCGGAACGGATCCGAGGAAACGGAGCTCTTCGTGGGGGGTGGGTTCCTCGAGGTGCTGCCGGACCGCGTGACCGTCCTCGCCGACGTGGCGGAGCGGGCCGAGGAGATCAGCGAGGAGGCCGCCGAGGAGGCTCGCCGCCGAGCTCAGGAGCGCCTGGCGGGCCAGCTTTCTCCTGAGGAGGAAGCGGAGATGATTCACATCCTGGAGACGGCGGAGGCGCGCCTGCGCCTGTCGCGCATCCGAAGGGGCCGGCCGGGCTGAGCCGCCTGACGCTCAGCGTGCCCGGGGACGTAGGAGCTCCGCGAGGGCCGGGCTCCCCTCCGGGCCGCTAGCATTCACGGGGTGTCCGAGCCGGCGTCCAACCACGTGCTCTACGTTGAGGGTGGGCGACCGCTGCACGGGCGGATAGGCATCAGCGGTTCCAAGAACGCGTCACTGGCGATCATGGCGGGCTCGATACTCACCGAGGAACCGGTCGTGCTCCGGAACGTGCCTGGGATCGCAGACACAGCGCTGATGCGGGAAATCCTCGAGGTCCTCGGCAGCACCGCCGAGGACTCCGGATCCGGCGGGCTGAGGCTGCAGGCGAAGAGCATCTCGAGCACCGTTCCGGCCAGTCTCGCCCGCCGCATGCGGGCCTCCATCGTGCTGCTCGGGGCGCTGCTGGCCCGGACTGGCGAGGCGAAGCTTCCCAGGCCCGGCGGCGACGAGATCGGTGCGCGGCGGGTCGAGCAGCACGTCCGGGGATTGCGGGAGATGGGGGCCAAGATCGTGGAGGGTCCGGACGACTTCCTCGCCCAGACGCCGGGCCGCCTTCGGGGGGCGCGCATCGTCCTCGACCTGCCGACCGTGACCGGCACCGAGAACCTGGTGATGGCGGCGACGTTGGCGGAAGGCCGTACGGAGATCTTCAACGCGGCCCGCGAGCCGCACGTCCAGGACCTCTGCCGATTTCTCCAATCCATGGGCGCACAGATCTATGGCGCCGGCACTGACGTGATCGTCGTCGAGGGCGTGGACAGGCTCTCGGGCACCGAGCATCGCGTGATCCCCGACTACCTGGAGGCTGGCACCTTCGCCATCGCGGTGGCCGCCACCGGTGGAGACGTCGTCCTGGAGGAGGCGCCCCACGCCGACCTGACGCAGGTGCTGCTCAAGCTGGAGCACGCCGGGGCCACGGTGGAGGTGCTCGCCGACGCCATCCGGGTCAGCCGGGAGCCGGACCGCGCGCTGGACGCCGTCGACATGGTGACCTGGGTCCACCCCGGCTTCCCGACCGACCTGCAGGCGCAGTACATGGCCCTGATGACGCAGGCACGAGGTGAGACGGTCATCTGGGAGCCGCTCTTCGAGAATCGCTTTCAGCAGGTCCCCGAGCTGACCCGGATGGGTGCGCAGATCGAGGTTCGGGGTCGCGACGTCCTGGTCAGCGGGCCGGCCGCGCTTTACGCCAACGCGGTGACGGTACCCGACATAAGGTCTGGGGCCGCGCTCGTCATCGCGGCGCTCGTAGCCCACGGAGAGACCGAGCTCCGTGGCGCCTGGCATATCGATCGCGGATACCAGGACCTGGGCGGCAAGCTCAGCCAGCTGGGTGCCGCGGTCGTGCGGAGCGGGGCCGACGGGACTCGCAGCGAGCCGCGGCCGCCGCTCGGGGCTCGCGAGTAGGCCGCTGGCGCTGGCGGCCCACCTGGCTGTCGACGGTTCCGGGCTGGCTCGTCCCTGGGCCGGTGTCGGCACCTACACCCGGGAGATCCTGGCCGCCCTCGCCGACGCCCGGCCGGAGGCTCGCTTCACCGTCTACGCGCCGGAGGGTAGCCTGCCCGCGCACCGCGGGATCAGCCTGCGGCGGCCGCCCGCGGCGCGCTTCTTCGGCCGTCACCTCCAGTGGCCTCTGCAGCTGAGGGCGCTCCGCGCTAGTGCCTACTTCGGAGCGGCCGGCGTGATGCCGCTGGCGAAGGTGGGCCTTCCGGCGGTCGTGACCGCCCACGACATGGCCATCTACCGCCATCCGGAGTGGTTCCCCGGCCGGCAGACGCTGAGTGTCCGGCTGATCGTCCCGCGCTCGATGCGCCGGGCCGACGCCGTGGTCGCCGTCTCCCGGCACACCGCCGCCGACGTCGGGGACCTCTTCGGGGTGCCGGTCGAGCGCCTTCATGTCGTGCCCGAAGGAGTGGGCCCCCAGTACCGGCCTCTGCCGCGAGAGGAGCTCGCCGCCGTCGGCCGGCGTTATGACCTGCCCGAGCGGTTCGTGCTGTTCGTGAGCACGATCGAACCTCGCAAGAACCTGGAGACGCTGCTCGACGCCTGGTCGAGACTGCGGGAGCGGCCGCCGCTGGTGGTCGCCGGCGGCTGGGGCTGGCGCTACGAGGAGGTCCAGCGGCGCTTGGACCGGGCGCCAGAGGGCGTACGCCTGCTTGGACCGGTGAGGCCTGCGGAACTGCCGGCCCTGTACAACCTCGCGACCTGCCTTGCCCACCCGGCCTGGTACGAGGGGTTCGGGCTGACACCGCTGGAGGCGATGGCCTGCGGAACGCCGGTGGTTGCCTCAAGCGCCTCCTCCCTGCCGGAGGTCGTCGGCGACGCCGGTCTACTGGTGCCCCCGGGCGACCCCGACGGCTGGAGGGACGCCCTGGAGAGGCTCCTCGACGACGCAGCCCTCCGCGCCCGCCTCAAGGACCACGGCCTGCGCCGCGCCTCGGAGTTCACCTGGCAGAAAGCCGCAGCAGCCACCTGGCAGGTGCTGGACAAGGTCCTACAGAATTCCGTCTCCCACGGCGAGGAGGGCTAAGGTTGCGCAAGCCACTCCCTCCCCACGCGAGAGGGATCCTTTTTTGGCTTAACTGGCGGCTTCGCGCAAGGCTTGGGCCACGGCCTCGGCTGTTCGGTGCCAGGTGAACCGAGCGGCCTGGGCTCGACCGAGTCCGGCCAGCTCCGGACGCTGGGCGATCGCCTCCTCCACGGCAATGGCGAGACCTTCGGCGTCCAGGGGATCCTCCACGAAGATCGCCGCCGAGTCGCCCACCTCGGGAAGGGAGGAGACCGCGACCGTGACCACGGGCACGCCGCGCCGCATCGCCTCCAGAACCGGGAGTCCGAAGCCCTCATAGAGGCTCGGGAAGAGCAGCACCTCGGCCTGGGCGTACAGGCTCTCGAGGTCCGAGTCGCTGACCGGGCCCAGCACACGGCAGCGTCGAGACCGCCGCAGGCGCGTCGCCACCTCCTCGTCCACCACCGGCCCCGCGCAGACGAGCAGGAGAGAGTCGAGACGTTCGACGGCAGCCAGGGCGGTGAGCTGGTTCTTGCGAGGTTCGACGCGGCCGACGTGGAGGGCGAACGGACCGTCGACGCCCAGGGCTGCCAGCCGGCGTCCCGCCTGGCCGGAATCCATGCCCCCCTCCAGCGGCTCGCCGCCGCCCAGGGGGACGACCCTCAGCCTGTCGGGGTCGACGCCGTAGAGCTCGACGAGATCGAGCGCCGTGGACCAGGACACGGTGAGGAGCAGGCGGCAACGCCTGGCGGCCCAACGAGTCGTTAGTCGTAAGTAGGCCAGGTCGCGCGGCCGGTAAGCCCCCGGGTAGCGCTCGAAAGCCAGGTCGTGGATGGCGGTGACGGTTCGGCCCGGGGCCAGGAAAGGCACCACGTGAGATGGAGCGAAGAAAACGTCCGGACGTCGATTCCAGAGTTCGACAGGCAGCCGCAGCTGGGACCACAGCCGCCGCCCGGGCAGAACCGTGAGGTCGACGCCGGCAATCTCGGACGGGCGGGAGACGTAGAAGATGAAACGGAGATCGGGCGCGACATCGGGTAGACGCCGGGACACTTCTCGGGCGTACGCCTCGGTACCGGTCTGGACGTCGCGGACGGCGGGGTTCGCGTCAACCGCGACGGTGGTGCTCCTGCGGCCGGCCGTCATGAGTGGCAAAGTGTCGTCGATCGCCCCTAACCTATGCCCCGAATGAAAGGACGCCCCACAGGTGGGCAGGTGGGAGCGGCTGTACTCGTAGCCCTCGCCTCGTACTCGCTGGCGCAGGCGCTTCCCAGCGGTGGGCTGTCGGCCGCCGGGACCCAAAGGTCCACGACCGGGAGGATCGTGCCCACTCCGTCACCAGGTTCCGGCCTACCCACCGTGGGTCCGGGGATAACACTCGCACAGTCGGGCCGGATCATTCCACCCGGCCGGCCCGCTGTGCACGTGCCGATCCTCATGTACCACTACATTCGCGTCAATCCCGAGCCGCATGACCGGCTCGGCTTCAACCTCTCGGTCACCCCGGCCGACTTCAGCGCGCAGATGAACTGGCTGGCCGGTCACGGCTTTCAGCCGATCGACATGCGGGACCTTCGGGACTACCTGCTGGGTAAGCGGCCGCTGCCTGCAAAGCCGGTCGTCATCACGCTGGACGACGGCTACCGGGATCTCTATACAACCGCCTACCCGATTCTCAAGGAGCACCGTTTCAAAGCCGTGGCCTACATCGTCACCGGATTCGTGGACGGCCCAGGTACCGTGACTCGGCAGCAGGTGATCGAGATGGACGCGAACCGCATCGAGATCGGGTCGCACAGTGTGTCCCACCCCGATCTGACCAAGCTGGCGCCCGAAGAGCTGCGACGCCAGCTCCAGGACAGCAAGGTGGGCCTGGAAGCGATGCTGAAACACCCGGTCCTTGATTTCTGCTACCCGGCCGGCGTGGTCAACCCAACAGTGCTCCAGGCCACTCAAGTGGCCGGCTACGAGACGGCCACCACGACCGCCGCCGGGACCCAGCATTCCGCATCCGATCGCTTCCTCTGGGCTCGCGTGCGTGTGGGCGGGGGTGAATCGCTGGAACAGTTCGCCGCCAGCCTGGGACCCGAGGAGCCCTCGGAGCTGGAGGCCGTCAGCGGTCAGCCGCGAGTCCTGGAGCCCACGCCGGCGGTCCCTCAGCAGGCCAACCGGCGGCTCACGCTGTCCCGGAGAGCGCCGACACAAGTGGCGCTACAGGGGACCCTGTCGCCTTGAGCTCGCCGATCCTGCGCAAGCCGGCGGCCGACATCAGCCCGCGCGAAGTGGGATGGGTGGCGACCTCCACCAGCGCCTTGCTCCACTCCGGCGCGTCGTCGGGTGGGAGGACCATCCCGTTCATGTCAACGCCGTGGGCTTGAGCGCCGGTTGCGGCGACCAGCGCCGGGGTCCCACAGGCCATCGCCTCCAGCGCTCCAATCGCGCTGCCCTCGTAGTGGCTGGGGTTCAGCCAGGCCAGCGCTCCCCCGAGCAGGGCAGGCAGGTCGGGGGCGGGCACGTATCCCAGGTCCACGGAGTCCGGCAGCGTCAGCCGGCCAGGCCCTGCCAGCACCAGCCCGGCCGCTCCCAGGCTGGCTCCGGCCAGCTTCCGGGCGGCCGCCAGCAGGGGAAGGTTCTTTCGCCGGCTGCGGACACCAACGAAGAGAAAGTAACGGTCAGGCAGCCCCAGCTTGCGCCGGAGCTGCTCGACTTCGGCCCGGGGGGGCCGTCTGAAGGCGGGAGCCGGCAGGGGCTCCAGCACCGTCACCCTCTCCTGTCTGACCCCGAGGTAGCGCTCGAGAGCCGAGCGCACCGGGCCAGAGGGCACCAGCAGGTGGTCGGAGCGGCGGGCCATCGAGGCGACGCGCCAGTTCTGGAGCATCCACTCGAGGGGTCCGTAGGCCTGCCGCGCGAACAGATGTCCGAGGTCCAGAATCGCGCTCACCACCGGCTGGCCTCGACCGGAACGGAAACGTCCGTCCAGGTTGAGGATGGCGTCGGCATGGCGAATCTCGGCGTCTCCGACCAACCGGACCTCACCGGTCTCGAGCAGCCGCTCGACGACGTAGCTCGCATACACGGCAGCGCCGGCCGGGCGCTCCATCTGCAGGCGTGACAGGTCGCAGCTCACGGTCAGCACCGGCGGGCGATCATACCGGGCAACGTAGCACCCAGATCCTGGGGGTCCGGGTCGACTGCCTGGACATGGCGGGTGCGCTGGAACGGATCGAACGGTTTCTGGAGGATCGTGGGCGCACCCGGCTCATCGCCACAGTGAACCCCGAGTTCGTGATGCGAGCTCAAAGCGACCAACCCTTCCGGCGCGTGCTGGAGACGGCTGACCTCTGCCTCGCCGACGGGATCGGCGTCGTCTGGGCCATGCGCCGGCAGGGCTGTCGCGACCAGCAGCGTGTCGCCGGCAGCGACCTCGTGCCGGCCCTGGCCAACCTCTGCGCCAGACGAGGCTGGCGACTCTTCCTGCTGGGCGCTCAGCCGGGTGTCGCGGACGAGGCGGGGGCGCGGCTCCAGGCCCGGGTGCCAGGGCTGCAGGTGGTGGGATGCCACGCCGGCTCGCCAGGCGAGGAGGACGACGATGACAGCCTCCTCCGGATCGAGAGTAGCGGCGCGGACCTGCTTCTGGTCGCCTACGGCCATCCTCGGCAGGAGCTCTGGATCGACCGCAACCGGGAGCGGCTCAGCGTTCCCGTGGCGGTCGGAGTGGGGGGGGCGTTCGACTTTCTGGCCGGGCGGGTGCGACGGGCGCCCCCGCTGATCCGCGGAGCCCACCTGGAATGGCTCTGGCGGCTGGCGCAAGAGCCCTGGCGGGCGCGCCGAATGGCGGTACTGCCCACCTACGCGCTTGCGGTCCTCAGGGACCGCCGCGGCTGACGCCGCGAGACTGCTTGGTCCTCCGCAGCTCGACCAAGGGGTGGGCGTGACCGTGGCCTCGACCGGCCTTGGGTACGATGGGCCGCCGTGAATCTGACCGTGGTCGTGCCCTGCTTCAATGAGGAGCGCCGCCTGCCGCTGGCTCTGGACATCGCCGAGCGCTACCGGGAGCGGAACAGCCGCAGCTTCGAGCTGATCCTGGTCGACGACGGCAGCACCGATCGCACCCGCCAGATCATCGAGGAGGCCCGGCGACTACACCCCTACGTGCGCGGCGTCCGCCTGGTCCGACACTACGGAAAGGGCCGCGCGATAGTGGAGGGCGTCAAATCCAGCCAGGGAGAGTTGGTGCTGCTGAGCGACGTCGACTTCTCTGCACCCATCGACGAGCTGCCCAAGCTGGAAGATGCGATCGCCGGGGGCGCCGACGTGGCGATCGGATCGCGAGCGAAGAAGGGAGCGCGGGAAGTCGACCAGCCGTTTTATCGCCGGTTCATGGGTAAGACCTTCAACCTGATGGTGCAGTCGCTGCTGCTGCCGGGCATCTGGGACACCCAGTGCGGATTCAAGCTCCTGCGAGGCGAGGTCGCGAGGGGGCTGGCGCGGGACCTCCAGATCGACGGCTTCGCCTACGACGTCGAACTGCTCTACCTTGCTAAACGAGCCGGCTATCGAATATGCGAAATTCCTGTGCGTTGGATGAACTCGGACATCACTCGCGTCTCCGCCTTGAGAGACTCCAGCCGCATGCTGCGGGACATCTTGAGAATTCGGTTCCGAAGGTGAGCCAGCCGCCAGGGCCGGTGCTCGTCGTGGTGCCGACCTACAACGAGCGCGAGAACCTGGAGCGTGCCGTGCACGGGATTCGGAAGGCCGGCTACGACGTCCTGGTGGTGGACGACAGCTCACCCGATGGCACCGCCGAGCTCGCCCGCCGGTTGGCGCAGGAAGACGGCGGGATACACGTGCTGCAGAGACCGGGAAAGCTCGGCCTGGGCTCGGCTTACGTCGAGGGCTTTCGCTATGGCCTGGAGCAGGGATACGAGCTCTTCGTGGAGATGGACGCGGACGGGTCGCATTTGCCCCAGTACCTCCCTCGGCTCGTGGAGTCGGCGGCCAGGACCGGCGGCTTGGCTCTCGGTTCGCGATATGTCGAGGGCGGTTCCATAGTGGGCTGGAAGTGGCACCGGCTGCTGCTGTCCTCGGCAGCCAACACCTACTGCCGGCTCGTTCTCGGGCTCCGGGTGAGGGACTGCACGGCGGGCTATCGCTGCTATACTCGGGCGCTGCTGATAGCGATCGACCTGGACCAGGTCTTCTCGCAGGGATACATCTTTCAGGTGGAGATGCTCTACCGCTGCATCCGGCTCGGCTTCCCCGTGGAGGAGGTGCCGATACGCTTCGAGGACCGGATAGCCGGCGTGTCAAAGGTTTCCCAGGGCGAGGTTCGCAAGGCGCTGCTGGGCGTCCTCCTGCTGCGCGGGCGACTCGGCCGGCGACGCCCGAGCGCAAAGGACACCTCCAAGACGCTCTAGAGGGGGCGCTCCCGAACGTCTCGCCTCCCAGGCTCCAATTCAGGTCCCTCCCGCGTGAGGAGAGGACGCCCCGGCGCCTCAGGCCTCGGCCAGGAACTCCAGCGCCGCCGCCTTGAAATGGCGCGCGGGAACCGCGTTCATGTGGTTGCGCCCCTCGATGGAGACGTAGCGCGCCCCCGGGATGCGCCTTGCGAGATCGGGGGCGCCCCTGGCGATGGGGTCCTTGTCGCCCGCCATCAGCGCCACCGGCAGCTGGATGGAGCCAAGCCATGCCTCGTCGAGCTCCGGCCGTTGCTGACCCAGGATGCAGCAGGCAAGCGCCTCCAAGTCGTTGACGGGGCGGGCTGTGGCGAACTTGTAGAACGACTCGGCGGCGGGGTCCTTGACGGTCTCGTCGCCGCGCAGGCGCCGCGCCATCAGGTCTGCGTGGCGAGTCCCCCGCCAATCGCCGATGCCACCCAGAATCGCCCGGCGCAGCCGCTCGGGATGGTCGACCACGAGCTGCAGGCCGATCCGTGCTCCCATCGAGTAGCCGAGGTAGTCTGCCCGCTCCAGGCGGAGGTGATCGAGAAGGCTGACCGCGTCGCCGGCCATCGTGGTGAGGTCGTAGGCCTCCGGATCGTGCGGCTTCTCTGACTGACCGTGGCCGCGGCAGTCCAGCCCGATCACACGGCGGCCGGCGCCCGTCAGGGCCTCCTGCCACCGGGAGCCGACCCAGTTGAGCTGGTAGTCGCTGCAGAATCCGTGGACCAGGACGATCGGCGGGCCGTCCTCGGGGCCGGCCGCGACGTAGTGGAGGCGGACTCCCCCGGATTCGAAATCCGACATCGCCCTGTAGGGTATGTCGTTGCCATGCCTGCTCGCGGCCAGGGCCGCCTTCGCCTGGTCCACCCCGGTTCGGGAAGGGTGCTGGCGAGCCGCCTGGAGGTGCCCCGCACGTTTCTGGGCCGTGGCATGGGCCTGATGTTCCGCCGCACCCTGGCGGAGGGGGCTGGGATGTGGATCTCTCCTTGCAACGGCATCCACACCTTTTTCATGCGCTTCCCCATTGACGCCGTCTTCCTGGATCGCCGGCAGCGGGTTGTCCGCGCCTATTCCAGCCTGGGACGGTGGCGCGTGGTGCCACTCGTCTTCGGAGCCAGGACCGTGGTGGAGCTGCCGGCCGGAACCGTGGCACCCCTGGCTCTCACACGCGGTGACCAGCTGACCGTCCAGGCCGAGGGGGACATCGACGGCGCCGAGAGCACGGATCGCTCCACCGGCGCCCAAAGTCCGGGGCCTTAACGGGCAGGGTTGACCGAGTACATAGCCTGGAGGCGTGCTGCGCTTCTCGATCAGCTCCTGGACCGGACCGCAGAGCTCCTTGCTGGGCTGGCTCCTACCTCGCCGGTGCGGCGGTTGCCGGCGCCTGGGGGACTGGCTCTGCCACTCCTGCCTGGCGCTGGTTCGCCGCCTCGAGGAGCCGCTCTGTCCTCGCTGCGGACGCGAGCTGGAGTTTGCCGCCGCCGGCTGCGGTTGTCGCGAGCGTCTTCGGGCGCTCGCCCGAGCTCGGGCTGCGGCGGCATACGAAGGGCCGTTGGAACGGGCGATCCACCGCTTCAAGTACGAGGGCTGGCGCTGCCTCGCGCCCGCGCTGGCTGCTCTGATGGTGGAGCGGATGGCGCTGGATGGTCTCTCCGCCGGCCTTCTGCTGGCGGTCCCGCTTCATGAGGCCAGGCTGCGCCGACGGGGCTACAACCAGTCGGAGCTGCTCGCGGGAGAGCTCCGGGGCCGCTTTGAGGTCCCCCGCCCGCCGGGTCGGCTGGTCCGTCTCCGCGACACGCCACCGCAGGTGGGCCTCGACCGCCTCCGACGTCACGCCAACGTGGCAGACGCCTTCGCCTGGCGAGGGCCTCCGCTCGGCGGTGAGCCGGTTCTCCTGGTGGACGACGTCGCCACCACCGGCGCCACTCTGGAGGCCTGCGCCGGTGCTCTGCGGGCGGCCGGGTCGGGAGCTGTCCAGGGGATGACCGTGGCTCGGGTCTCGGTCTAAAGAGCAGGCGCGGGAGAGGGCGGCTTGAGCCTGCCAAGCGGTGGGTATCATCCTCTAGTGAAGGTCGTGGTTCACGACCGGACCGAGGAATTGCCGGCTCGGATCCGTACGTACGCTGAGCAGAGGCTGCACCGTGTGGCCCGCCACTTCGATCGCGTGGTGGAGGCCGAGGTCGAGTTCGCCAGGGAATCGGGCCGAGGCCCGAGCTCTTTCTGCGCGGTGCAGATCATCGTCCGGATGGACGGACGCCGTCTGCCCCTCGCGCAGGCGCGAGAGGTGGCGCCGGACCCCAAGGCAGCGCTCGACGTCGCCCTCGATAAGGTCGACCGCCAGGTGGTCAAGTTGAAGGAGAAGGTCAAGGTCGGGAAGAAGCGGGCGGCCCCGGACGGGCTTGGGGAGGACCGGGAACGCGATCCCGGGCCGGAGCTGATCCGGATAAAGCTGCGCCCGGAGTCCCTCGAGGATGCCGTGGCGGCGCTCGACACCCTCGACACTGCTGAGCAGCCTTTCTACGTATTCCTGGATGAGGGCTCTGGGTCTGTGAACGTCTGCTTCCGCCGTCGTGACGGCCGGCTCGCGGTGATCGAGCCGGTGGTGCCGTAGACATGCGCTTCCTGGGCAAGCTGTTCGACCCCAACGAGCGTGAGGTGAAGCAGCATTTCCGTACCGTCGCCGCCATCGGCGATCTGGAAGCGGAGCTGCAGGTCCTGGACGATGAGGCCCTCCGGGCGCGCGCCGACGAGCTCCGATCGCGGGCAAGAGGGGGAGAGGACATCGACGAGCTGCTGGTCGATTCCTTCGCCCTCACCCGCGAAGCTGCCCGCCGGACCATCGGCATGCGGCACTTCGACGTGCAGCTGATTGGTGGAATCGTGCTGCACCTCGGAAAGATCGCGGAGATGAAGACCGGCGAAGGTAAGACGCTGGTGGCCACGCTGCCCCTGGTGCTGAACGCGCTGGGAGGGTCGGGCGCCCACCTGGTGACGGTGAACGATTACCTGGCGCGTCGCGACGCGGGCTGGATGGCTCCTCTGTACGACCTGCTCGGGCTCAGCGTCGGGGTGGTCATCCCCGGAGCCTCGGGCGTCTTGATGGGGCACGTGTACGACCCCGACTACCTGGATGAGAGCCATCCCGATCCCCGCCTCCAGCACCTCCGGCCGAGCGACCGGAAAGAGGCCTACGCCTGCGACATCACCTACGGCACGAACAACGAGTTCGGCTTCGACTACCTGCGCGACAACATGGCCGTCGATCTCGCCCACCGGGTTCAGCGAGACCCCCGCTACGCGATCGTGGACGAGGTCGACTCGATTCTGATCGACGAGGCCAGGACGCCGCTCATCATCTCCGGCCAGGGCGACGACTCCACGGACAAGTACTACGAGTACGCGCGACACGCCTCCAAGCTGCAGGAGGGCGCCGACTACACGATCGAGGAGAAGTACAAGTCGGCCTCCCTGACCGAGGAAGGCATCAACAAGATGCAGCGCATGACGGGAATCAAGAACGTGTACGACCTCGAGCACGTCGTGGAGGCCCACCAGATCAACCAGGCGCTGAAGGCGAAGGCGCTCTATCAGCGGGATCGCGACTACCTGGTGCTCAACAGCGAGGCAATCATCGTCGACGAGTTCACTGGCCGCACCATGCAGGGCCGGCGCTGGTCGGACGGGCTGCACCAGGCGGTCGAGGCCAAAGAGGGCCTGAAAGTGCAGCAGGAGATGAAGACCCTGGCCACCATCACTCTCCAGAACTATTTCCGGCTCTACGGGAAGCTGGCGGGTATGACGGGAACGGCCCTGACCGAAGCGGAGGAATTCCACAAGATCTACGGCCTCGAGGTCGTCGAGATCCCGACCAACAAGCCGATGTGCCGGACGGATCACCCGGACCTGATCTACAAATCCGAAGCGTCCAAGTTCGAGGCAGTGATCGAAGAGATCCTGGAGATGAACCGCTTGGACCGGCCGGTGCTGGTGGGTACGGTCTCCGTGGAGAAGTCGGAACGGCTGGCGCGCCTGCTCGGCAAGCGAGGCATCCCACACAACGTGCTCAATGCCAAGCAGCACGAGCGAGAGGCAGCCATCATCGCCGAAGCCGGCCAGCCGGCCGGGGTGACCATCGCGACCAACATGGCAGGCCGCGGAACCGACATCGTCCTCGGCTCCTCGGTGGCCGGCGCCGGTGGCCTGCACATAATCGGCACCGAGCGACACGAAAGCCGTCGCATCGACAACCAGCTCCGGGGCCGGGCGGGGCGCCAGGGCGACCCCGGCAGCAGCCGGTTCTTCATCTCGCTGGAGGATGACCTGATGCGTATCTTCGGCCCTGCCGCGGATCGCATCGGCCGGCTGATGGAACGCCTGGACGTGGAGCCCATCGAGCACAAGTGGGTGGCCAACTCGATCGAGGGCGCTCAGAAGAAAGTCGAGGGCATGAACTTCGACACCCGCAAGCACGTGGTCGAGTACGACAACGTGATGAACACGCAGAGGGCGATCATCTACGGCGAGCGTGACAAGGTCCTCGCCGGCGCGAACACCCGGGACAACATCCTCGAGTACATACGGGACGTGATCGCCAAGGGCGTCGAAGGCCACTGTCAGGGCCGCCATCCAGAGAACTGGGACCTGGAAGGCCTGCTGACCTACCTGGGCCACTACTTCCCGATCGCTCCCGACACGGCTCTTCCCGACACGGCTCTACGCCAGGGCCAGGCAGGGCTCACGGATTACCTGAGCCAGGCCGCATATGAGGCGTACGAGGCGAAGGAGAGTCAGATTGGTGACGAGGTCCTCTGCCGGTCTGTCGAGCGCTTCGTGCTGCTGCGCACCATCGACCAGAAGTGGATCGACTATCTCACCACCATGGAGCACTTCCGGGAGGGAATCGGTCTCCAGGCATACGGGCAGCGCGATCCGCTTGTCGAGTACAAGATCGAGGCCCACAAGATGTTCGAGGAGCTCACGGAGGGCATCCGAGCCGACATCGTCGCCAACATGTTTCGCGTCCAGGTGACCCCCCAGGAGGCGCCCCCGGAGCCACAGCCCGCTTACAACGGCAGCGTGTCGAGAGGCGACGGCAAGGCAGCAGCTTCCGGGCCGGGCGAGCCCGTCGGGGTGGGCGCTCCCAACAGGAAGCTCGGCCGGAATGATCTCTGCTGGTGCGGGTCCGGGCGCAAGTACAAGCGGTGTCATGGTCGATAGCCATCCCAGCCAGACGCCCGCCGAGCTCTTGAAGAGGATTCTCGAGCTCAAGGAGCACCTTTGACCTCCCCGAGAAGAGCCGTCGGGGAGACGAACTGGAGAAGCTCCTGGGGGCGCCCGACGCCTGGGACGACCCCAACAAGGCGGCCAAGCTGGCGCGCCAAGCGTCCGAGTACCGGGACGAGGTGGCCGCCTGGGATCAGCTGGAGCGCAGGGCCCGCGACATGGAGGAGCTGGCTGAGCTCGCCCACGAAGACTCTGAGCTCGCCGAGCAGCTGATCCCCGACCAGCTCGCGCTCGAGCGCGAGGTGCATCAGCGCGAGCTCGCGCTCCTCTTCAACGATCCCTACGCCGATCACAACGCTGTCGTCAGCATCACAGTCGGGCAGGGCGGCATCGACGCCCAGGACTGGGTGGAGATCCTCCTGCGCATGTACACGCGCTGGGCTCAGCCCTCCAGCCACCAGGTGTCGACCCTGCGCCCAGGCTGCGAGGTCGAGCTCCTGGACACCTCCCCGGGCGAGGAGGCGGGCCTGAAGGGGGCGACCGTGGTTCTGCGGGGCCGGCGCGCCTACGGACTGCTCCGGGCCGAGCACGGAGTCCACCGCCTGGTTCGAATCTCGCCCTTTGATCAGAACCATCGCCGCCACACGTCCTTCGCGCTTGTGGAGGTGATGCCCGAGCTGGACGAGGCGGAGGAGGAGGTCGTGATCGGCCCCGACGACATCCGGATCGACACCTACCGCTCGACCGGCGCCGGCGGCCAGCACGTCAACAAGACCGACTCCGCGGTCCGGATAACGCACCTCTCGACCGGCCTCGTCGTCTCGGTCCAGAACGAGCGCTCGCAGATCAAGAATCGCGAGATCGCCATGCGGATCCTGCGCGGCCGGCTGTTCCAGAGACAGCAGGAGGAGGCGGCCCGCCGGCGCGAGGAGCTGCGGGGCGACGTCCTACCGGCCGAGTTCGGCAGCCAGATCCGCAACTACGTCATGCAGCCGTACACCCTGGTCAAGGACCTTCGGACCGGGGTCGAGGTGGGCAACGTCCAGGCCGTGCTGGACGGGGAGATCGAACCCTTCCTGGAAGGTTGGCTGCGCTGGCGGCTGGGCGAGCGGGTGAACGGCCAGCGCCCCGACTGAGCGATGTCCCTCTCTTCGCAAAAGGGGGATGGAAAAAAGCTCAGGCCGGGACTGAGCCACTTGTCACGGAGCGGGTCGGGATTGCCCATTCCGCTTCCGGTTTGACCCATGTGAGGACTGACCCTATACTCTCGCCGGCTGCATTGCGCTAACCCGACCGGTCCCTTTCCACCCAACGCTTTCGCACATATGGTCATAGCGCCTGATTTCGACAGTCGTCCCATAATCAGCTTTCAGAGCGTCTGGAAGCGGTACGCCAACGGCACCGAAGCGCTGAAGGACGTGTCCTTGGCGGTGCCCGAGGGTGACTTCATCTTCCTGGTCGGCCCCTCCGGAGCCGGAAAGTCAACCATGGTCAGACTGCTCATCCGAGAGGAGAAGCCCACACGCGGGCGGATCCTGGTCGACGGCATCAACCTGGGACCGCTGCCGAGGCGAAAGCTTCCGCACTTCCGGCGCAAGGTCGGTCTGGTCTTCCAGGATTTCAAGCTGCTTCCCCGCCTGACCGTCTACGAGAACGTGGCCTTCGCCCTGCGCGTGCTGGGCGAGTCGAGGGACGCGATCGAGCGGCTCGTGGGCGACGCCCTGGAGACCGTGGGCCTCGCGAACAAAGGCGCGAAGTATCCGCGCGAGCTCTCCGGCGGCGAACAGCAGCGAGTCGCCATCGCCCGGGCGCTGGTCCCCGGCCCGCGTCTCATCGTCGCCGACGAGCCGACCGGCAACCTCGACCCGGCCACTGCCTGGGAGATCATGCAGCTCTTCCTGCGGATCAACGCCAGCGGCTCGACCGTAGTCATGGCCACCCACAACCGGGAGATAGTCGATCTCCTGCGCCGCCGGGTGGTCGCCATCGAAGACGGACGGATCGTGAGAGACGACCGTTCTGGGACCTACCATGAGGATTTGGCGACATCTGCTCTTCGCGCTTAGCAGCGCCTGGCAAAGCTTCTGGCGCCACGTGCCGGTCACCGGCGCGGGCGTCCTCTCGATCACTCTGATCCTGATCCTGGGCGGCGCCAGCCTGCTCCTCGGACACGCCTTCAGCCAGGTCCTGGACGGCTACAAGCAGCGGGTCAGCGTTATCAGCGTCAGCGTCGCTGACCAGACACCGTTGACGACGGTCGAGGACTTCGAGGACCAGCTGCGCCTGCAGCCGGAGGTTCTCAGCGTGCGCTTCGTGAGCAAGGAAGAGGAGCTGCGCCGGTTCTCCGAAGATCCGCGCAACCAGCAGCTGATCGAGCAGATCCAGGGCAACCCGGTACCCGCCAAGATCGAGGTCAAGGTCGGCCGGCTCGGTGACGTGAAGAAGATCGACACCCTGGCGCGGCATTGGCGCGGCGCCGACCGGACTGACCCGACGGACTACCAGGGCGACTTCATAACGAACATGCTGCGGCTCTCCAGCTGGCTGACGATCGCCGGCTTCGGGATGCTGGCAGTGCTCACGGTCGCCTCCATCGTCATCGTGATGAACACCATCCGCACCGCGGTCTACCACCGCCGGCAGGAGATCGAGGTGATGAAGCTGGTGGGCGCCACCGAGTGGTTCGTGCGCGGTCCCTTCGTGCTCGAGGGAGTGCTCACAGGCCTCATCGCCGCCTCTCTGGCGCTCGGACTGCTGATGCTGGCCTACCGGCCTTTCGTGGAGCGATTCCAGTCCGAGCTGTTCTTCGTGCCTTTGACCTATGACCCCAGGTTCGTCAGCGTTCTCGGTCCAGACCTCCTGGCCGCAGGTGTGCTTCTCGGCGCCATGGGTAGCTACATAGGCGTCCGTCGCTTCGTGAGGATTTGAGCGTGCATAGGTTGCTTCTCTATTCGACACTGGCCCTTGTCCTGCTCAGCACCGCCGCCACGGCGCCCGCCCTGGCGCTCGACTGCAGCCCGGGAGACTCGTCCTGCCAGGCGCTGCAGCAGGCCAGGCAGGGCCAGCAGGACGCGCAGTCCCGGCTGGCCCAGGTCCAGCAGAGCCTTGCCGACGCGCAGCAGAAGGCCAAGCAGACTCTTGCCCTGATAAACGACCTGAACGCGAAGATCGACGTGCAGAAGCGGGCCATCGCCGCCACCCAGGCCAAGCTCGACGCCACCGAGCGCCAGATGCGCTTCACGCAGGCGGAGATCGACCGGCACGAAGCGCACATGCAGGTTCGTCAGTCGCTGCTCGACCAGCGCGTCCGCTCCATGTCCAAGCACGGCAGCATCAATTACCTGGAGCTGATGGTCAGCTCAAAGAACTTCAACCAGCTGGTCGACCGGGTCGTCGTCATGCAGGACATCGTCCATAGCGACCAGCTTCTGATCAACACGCTCAAAGGCGAGCGCGATCAGCTGGAGGCATTGCGCCAGAAGCTCGACTTCCAGCGACGCGAGCAGGCAACCCTTCTGCACCAGCAGCAAGACCAGCAGGCCCAGCTCCAGGGGATCCTGCAGACGCAGCAGGCGGCCCTTGCCTACATCGGGTCGCTGGAGGCGCAGTTCGAGCAGCAGCGGCTGCAGCTCGAAGCCGAGAAGGCCAAGCTCGACGCCCTCGTCCTCCAGCTCCAGGAGCAGTACGACAGCCAGGCCCGCGGGCTGGGCGGCGGGAGCGGCAGGTTCGGCTGGCCGGAAAGGGGGCCGATCACCCAGGGGTTCGGCTGCAGCGACCTCCTCGGTGAGCCCTACGACGCCGGCTGCGCGACCCATCACTTCCACACCGGACTGGACATCGGTGCGGCCGCCGGCACCTCCGTCCTCGCTGCCGACACCGGCGTCGTCTCCTACGAGGGCTGGAACGGGGGCTACGGCAACGTCGTCATCCTGACCCACGGCAACGGCTACAGCACGCTCTACGCCCATCTGTCGGGGTTCGCAGTGGGCGGAGGGAGCAGGGTCAACCGCGGCCAGCCCATCGGATACGAGGGATCTACCGGATATTCGACCGGTCCCCACCTGCATTTCGAAGTTCGCATCAACGGCGCCTATCAGAATCCGCTTAGCTATCTGGCGTGACATCACCGCGCCGGTGGCTTTTCGCCGCCGTCGCCCTCCTCCTGCTAGCGGGCTCCTTCACCGGGGGGGTCTGGGTGGACCAGACCTACCCCGAACAGGTGCCCCTGCTCGAACCCGGCACCAGCCGCCGGGATCTGGACCAGGCCTCCCTCGACGAGGCGATGAGGGTCATCCAGGCCCACTACTACGATCCCAAGCTCGACTATCAGAAGCTGTCGCGGGGCAGCGTGCGCGGGCTCGTCCAGTCTCTGGGCGACCCCTACACGGAGTACCTGGACCCGCAGCAGGTGAAGGGCCAGCAGGACTTCTATGCCGGCCGCCACGCCGGGATGATCGGGATCTACGTGAACTACAGGGACGACTACCCGGTGATCAGCGGGGTGCTGCCGAACTCCCCGGCGCTCAAGGCCGGCCTGCAAACCGACGACGTGATACTCAGGATCGGGAGCACGGACGCCCACGGGCTGAAGTCGGAGCAGACCTCCGCCCTGATCCGCGGTCCGTCAGGCTCCAAGGTCACGCTCCGCGTGCGCCGGGGATCGCAGGAGCTGGAGGCAGTGGTCGTTCGGGCCGACTTCCAGAGCCCCAGCGTGGAATCGGTGCGGCTGGAAGCTGACGTCCTCTACCTCCGGATCTACGATTTCGGCGACGCAACGCAGCGGGAGTTCGACGCCCAGCTGTCGAGCGGCCTCCCCGGCGCCCGCGGCGCCGTGCTCGACCTGCGCGACAACGGCGGCGGTTTCGTGAACGCAGCGACGGCGGTGATCAGCCGGTTCCTGGCCAGCGGCGAGGCCTTCGAGGAAAGGGGCAGGGGAGGCCAGGTCAATCGCACGGACGTGACGGGGAACCACCCAGCCGCGAAGCTGCCGATGGTGGTGCTGGTCAACGGCAACACGGCCTCAGCCTCCGAGATCGTCTCCGGCTCGCTGCAGGCGCATGGCCGCGCCCGACTGGTTGGCACCAAGACATTCGGGAAGGGGTCGGTCCAGGTGGACTACCGGCTGTCGGACGGTGGGGACCTTCACCTGACCGTGGAGCACTGGTTCCTTCCCAACGGTCACTCTGTCGACAAGGTCGGTTTGACCCCAGACGTCGGGGTGGACCTGGCCAACAAGGCTGGCATGTTCGACGTGGTTCAGCCGGCTCGCGGCCACGCCGGGGACACTCAGCTGAACCGAGCCCTGCAGGTGCTTGCCGGCCAGTAGACTGGTCGGGCCGTGGGCGGTTAGCTCAGCCGGCTAGAGCGCCTCGCTTACACCGAGGAGGTCGGGAGTTCGACTCTCTCACCGCCCACCAAACTCCAAATTCGAGTTCAGCAGGAGCGCCTCCGGTCCTCTTGATGCTATGAACAAGGCGCTGCAAGCTGCCTTGGATCTGCGAATACAAGGCGCTGGCTTGGAGCGCTTTAGTACGAATGGGCGCTATAGGGGGAGGTAGCCCAACCGTGCCCGACCTAAAGGTCGTGACGCCGGCTCCGTCGACTCGGCTGGAAACCCTCGTGGAGGACTACCGGCAAGATGCGCACACCAGGCCTGTGGCCTTTGGCCCAACGTGTGGGAGTCTTGAACTAAGCCATGATCCACCGACCGGCCGGGGCGCGCGCGGGGTCATTGAGACAGAAACACGGGCGCTCTGTGAATTGAGACAAAGGGCGGTGCTTCAACCCCGTCAACGTCTCACCAAGGAGCATTCCGACAGGTAACATCTTGCCGTCTCGACCGCCCTCGCCGTCACCTTCGGTTCGCCGACCCTGGTTATAGCTCGCCTATCTACTCAATTGCGCTGGTTCGAGAAGCCTGCCATTTTTTGACAGGTTGGGATCGGTGCATGCGGCAAGGTCGAAACAGCAGGGCCGTCGCTTCCCGCTGTTCATCTTCGAGATAGTCACTTCGACTCGTCGTTTGCGCGTGTCAGGGCTTTTGGTTGCATTTACCCAACGAACCCATTCCCAACGTGCCATGGGCGTAATGTCGTTCCATAAGTCTTGGATCTTCTGAGGGGCAGCTGCCAGAGCTCTCTCAAGGTCCTGTGGCACGTTCGGCTCCGGCCAGTCGTTGGTTGAATCAATTTCGAGCGTCGCGGTGTCACCCGCGCTTATGCCAGCGAGTTGTTGCAGCTTTTCATCAACCCTCATCCAGTGGCCCGAATAGCCGTCCGGCTCGAGCATCGTCCGGAATTCATAGCCATTGATCGTTCCTTGTGCTGCCACCTGCCCGCGCGACGGCAGTTTCTCGCTGGCTTCCTCAGGCAACCGCAAAATAGTCCAGTTGTCGATCGAGCACAGCGTGGCGTAAAAGCGAATTGCCGGCGCCATTGTGCGCTGAGTCAGCCGAGGCATATCGATACCATAGCAAAGTTCCGCTACATTCCCTCGTGGAGTTGATCCGTTTCCCCGGACGGTTCTCTAAGTTAAGGGAAGCGCAGTCGGCGGAGGCTCGCAGCGCGGTTCAACCCGCCTGGGAAGAACTCACATTTTTTGCGAGTAGTGACGGGTTGCGGGACCGGGCACCGGAGCTGGGGCAGCATGCTGGTCCATGGTGCCCGACGGGGCCTATCGGCCCGAGCTAGCAGCTGACGTAGAACCATCAGAGGATGCTGCGTCCGACGCAGCACCCCAACCGCCTGCCCCGAATACAAATGGAGGGCTCTCCGTCCCCGAACTGCTCCCCCCCTTTCGAAAGATTGAGATAGGTGATGGGTGGAGCAGTTCGGGCCCGGAGAGCGATAAGGAAGCGGGGCAGACGGTTGGGGAAAGAGGAAGTACAAATAGAAAGAAAGATGACAGTGAAGTGCAAAGAAGAGGGGAGGAGGCGAGAGCCAAGGGCGAAGAGCGGGAGTAGCGGCGGGGGAGCCGTCGGACGGTGGAGGTCCGATCACCACGCGCAGGGGCGTGGTGACCGGTAGAGACGTCGAAGTGTTGGTTCATGCGTAACCGCGTTCTGGACCGGTCGGCTAGCTATCAGCCGCGACTGCCTCTATCGATGAGGCGGGAAGGCACAGCTCGGTCAGCATCCCGGGAGTCGGTCAAGCGACAGGCGATACGCTCAAGAACCCGGTAACGGGTGAAGGACTGGGCGGTGCGGCCAAGGTACGTTCAATGTCGAAGCAGAGGGACCTCGCCTCGACTTCAAGGACAGTAACTGGATCCACTACGACTTCGACTGGAGCAACTGAGCTGTTCGGGCCGGCGGCGGACCAGGTCGATGCTGGTTCGCCGCCGTCGCACAGAGCATCACGCTGAGTCGCATGAGAGATCTTGGTTCTGCCTGGCGCCTGACAGGACGGCGTTTCAGTGTGCGAGGGGAAGACCAAAGTCGCGATCGATAACCGGAATGGTGCGGCGGCGTCCGGAACATAACCGGAACGTTTGAACCCCTCGGCGCTTGAAGGGACGGGCGAATCGATACGGCTGTCTTGAACGAGCTTAGCCGAGCTGCGACCGCCCGCCACGGGCTAGCCCAGCGCGCTGCGGTGCGGTACTCGCGCTCGTTGTGCCATGGTGGCGAGCGGGGAACGCCTTCTCGCGGGCACGCGCATTGCCAGACAGTAGGCGATCGCAGCCCCGCAGCGATGGCACTCTTCGCCCATCGAGTGGTCTTGGCGGCTCTGCTCAGCGCGATCATCGCCACTACGAGGCTGGCCATGAGTTCCTATGGCCCTCCGGTGGCTGTCGCCGCGGATGTTCACCGTCGTCGAATAGTGGAGGAGGCGGTCGATGACGGCGGCCGCGGCGACCT
>CATPBP010000226.1 GCA_955652675.1 Candidatus Dormiibacterota bacterium | reverse complement strand
GGCGCAACAATCGCAGGCTGCAGCGCAGACGTCGGTCTTGGACTTCCCTGGCCGGCTCGCCGGGGTTACGCTCCAGCCAAGAACGGTCGGACAGGACCCCATCCTCTCGGTCAATATCCCCTACAGGGGGCCGTGGCCCGACCGGCTCCTGGCGCCCCCGGGGGCGCCCGAAGAGCAAGGAGAGTTCGCGATGACGACGATCTATGCGGCGACGGAGGGCAGCCTTGTCTGCCTGAGCGATGCCAACGGTGGCTGGGAGGCACGCCGGCAGCTTCAAAGCGTGGCTCCTCGATGCATCGCGGTCGATCCACGCAGGCCCGAGCGCGTCTGGTGCGGCACCGCGGGTGCCGGGATCTGGCGCACCGTCGATTCTGGAGCAACCTGGCAGGCGGCAGGCTCTGAATTGGCGGCGGCGCACGTGTCCGCGGTCGCGGTGAGCCCGGACGAGCGGGTGGGCGAGGATGGCGTTGTCTACGCCGGCACCGATCCCAGCGCGCTGTTCCGGTCCGAGGACGGCGGGGCGACGTGGAAGGAGCTCGCCGCGATGCGCGCGCTCCCATCCGCCCCCACCTGGAGCTTCCCGCCGAGGCCGGAAACGAGCCACGTCCGCTGGATCACGCTCGACCCCTTTGAGCCTGCCACGCTCTATGTGTGCATCGAAGCCGGCGCGCTCGTCCGCAGCCGGGACGGCGGTCGGACCTGGACCGACCGGGTGCGTGGCGGTCCGATTGACACCCACACGCTGGCAGCGCACCCGAGGGTGCCGGGCAGGCTCTATTCAGCCGCCGGGGACGGGGTCATGGGCGGTCACGGCTACAACGAGAGCCAGGATGGAGGAGACACCTGGGCGCAACCCGACGGCGGGATCGAACGCCACTACCTCTACGGTCTCGCTGTAGGTCCGGGCGATCCCGACACGGTGGTGGTTTCCGCAGCCAGTTCGCCGCAGACTGCGCACGATCCCCGGCACGCCGATG
This sequence comes from Candidatus Dormiibacterota bacterium, assembly GCA_955652675.1. Lineage (GTDB taxonomy): Bacteria > Chloroflexota > Dormibacteria > Dormibacterales > Dormibacteraceae > Nephthysia. The sequence continues at coordinate 5,364 of CATPBP010000226.1, read as the reverse complement.
CGACCATCTACAGGCGATCGGTTGACGGTCCGTGGGAGGAGGTGCGGGAAGGGCTCCCGGAGACCAGTGGCAGCTTGCGGGCGCTGCTGGCAGCACACCCTGCGGAGCCGGGGGTCTTCTACGCCGGGAGCAACCGGGGCCTCTTCCGCTCGTCTGACGCCGGCGTCAGCTGGCAAAGACTGCCATTGTCAGAGCCGGTGACTGTGGATTACGCGATCGCTGTGTCCGCCTAAGGTCTGTCCAGTCCGAACTCAGATTCAAGCCCCCCCACCCACCTCCCCCCGCAGCCTGCGGGGGGAGGACGAGTCCACCCCCGCGTCGCGCATCAGAGCTGGTTGACTGCCGCGGCCACGGTGGCCAGATCCTCTTTGGACAAGGCGGGGTGTATGGGCAGGGAGAGTACTTCTCGAGCGGCCTGCTCAGTCTCAGGTAGGTGGTGATCCCCGGCGGCGGCGCGGACGTGCTCAATCTGGTGCACTCCGCGTGGGTAGAACACGCCCGTGTCAACGCCCGCTTCAGCAAGGCGGTGTATCGCCTCGTCGCGGTCGTGGTCCTTGTTCAGACGGACGGTGTACTGGTGCCAGACGTGACCGCGGCCCTCCGCAAACTGGGGCGTCGCCACCGACCGGATGGTGCCGGAGAGGAATGCCGCGTTCTCTCGCCGCTGCCCGATTACCTCGTCCAGATGACGCAGTTGTACCCTGGCGATGGAAGCGGAGACGTCTGTAAGTCGGTAGTTGAATCCGAGCCCCTCGTAGACGTAGCGGCTGCGCATCCCATGTTGGCGCAGCAGCCGCACCCGATCGGCGACTCGGTCGTCGTTCGTGGTGACCAGCCCTCCCTCACCGCTCATCACGTTCTTGGTCGCGTACAGGCTGAAGCACCCGGTCCCAAAAGTGCCCGCCTGGCCTTCTTGGCAGGTGGCGCCGACCGCCTGGGCCGCGTCCTCTATGACCGCAAGCCCGTGCTTCTCGGCGACGCTCATGATGACGTCCATGTCGCTCATCTGCCCATACAGGTGGACGGGCATGATCGCCCGCGTCCGTGGTGTGATCGCGGCCTCCACCGCCCGCTCGTCAATGTTGTAGGTGGCCGGATCAATGTCCACAAACACCGGTCGGGCGCCCGTGTAAAGGATGCTGTTCGCCGAGGCGATGAAGGTGAAGCTGCTTGTGATGACCTCGTCGCCTGGCCCCACGCCATGTGCCAGCAAGGCGAGGTGGAGAGCGGCGGTGCCAGAGGACGTGGCGATCGCGTGTTCGACGCCGAGCAGGCCGGCGAACTCAGCCTCAAGAGCGGCGACCTCCGCGCCCTGGGCCAGCATGCCCGAGTCCAGTACACGAAGTACCGCCGCTTTCTCCTCGAGGCCCACGAACGGTCTCGAGAGGGGAATGCGATGGGCGATGTGACGCTGACCTATCACACCGTCTTTCAAGAAGGGAGCGCGGATCCTACTGTCCACGACCTCCCCAAAGCATCGACCTTCCTATGGTAACAAGACCGTCTCGAGCTATTGATGGCGCTCGGCAGCTGTGAGTCGACTTACCATATGGCCGCTGTGGGCACCCAGCAGTCGTCGTGAGCAAGGATCTCGATCAAGTGGATCGGCCGGCCTCGAGTTACTCTCCGGCCGAAGGCCATCCGGCCCTCTCGTGGTCCCCCGGAAGAGCCTTCCGACTGCGCCTGGTCTGGTGGTTCGCTTTCCTTAGCTTCGGCTGCCTGGCCAGCATCTGGGCGATAGCCACTCCGATCAACGGGTCCCCTGACGAGCGGGAGCACGTGGTGCGCGCCGCCGCCGTGGCCCATGGACAGCTCGTGGCCCGGAACGGTGCCTACGTGAATGGCACCGGCGCGCTGGTCCTCGCACCGGCAAGTCTCTCTGCGCTGATGGTGCCGTCCAGCTGCTTCTTCTTCCGTCCGGACCGCACCGCCGATTGTGCGAGCCCCCGGAATGCAACGACGGCAGTTAGTCCGCAGGTCTCCGGCGCCGGTCGCTACTTTCCCCTGTACTACGGCATCGTCGGGCTGCCAACGCTGATGCTTCAGAACGTTCAGGTGCTGTACCTGATGCGCCTGGTGAGCGTGCTGGGCAACGCCATATTGGTGGCTTCTGCCGTGACCTCGGCGGCGGCGTGGCGCCGATCTCCGCTCCTGGTCACCGGTCTCTACGCGGCCGTGACGCCCATGATCCTGTTCCTGTCCGGCGTGGTTAACCCGAACAGCTGGGAGATCACAGCGGGCCTCTGCCTCTGGACCTCGAGCCTGGCGCTGCTCTTTGCCGAAGACAGAGCAGAGGATTCCCGGCTGCTCGCCCGGGTCGGGGTCGCCGCCCTTGTGCTCGTCTGCATGCGCAGCCTTTCGCCGCTCTGGCTTGCGCTGACCCTGCTGCTGGTCACAAGCGCCGCTTGGCGAGGGCGATTGGCGGAGGTGTTGCGCTGGCGGGCGACGAGCGCCTGGGCAGCGGCGGTCGTGATAGCCACCCTGGCCTCGGTCGTCTGGACGGATCAGGTCCACGTGCTGGAGATCGGCCACCTGCCCGCCCCAGCGCATCTTCAGCTGGCGGACCGGATAGAGACCTCAGTCCTCCGGGTGCCCGGCCTTGCCCAGCAGATGGTCGGTGTCTTCGGGTGGCTGGACACAAACAGCCCGGAGGTTACTTATGTGCTCTGGGCCGCGGGCGTTGGCGCTCTGGTCCTTCTTGGGATGGCCGGCTCAGCTCGACTGCCTCGTGCCGCCCTGGTCGGGGCCATCGTACTGACGATCGTCGTTCCGATCGCCGCCGAAGTGCCGGGAGCGAACATATACGGATTCGCCTGGCAAGGACGCTACACGCTTCCACTGGCGGTGGGGGTACCCATCCTCGGGGCCCTTGCTGCAGCGGTGGGCGGGAGCCTCGCTCCGCAGGCGGGCATCCGGCTGACAGCCTCGCTTGCCATCCTGCTCGGCCTGGCTCACTTCTTCGCCTTCTGGTGGATGCTGTTGCGCTATCAGGTCGGCGCCGGCCACAGCCTGAATCCACTGCAGGGATCGTGGCATCCGCCGGGAGGATCTCTGCTCATCCTGGTCGCCTACGGCGTGGGCTTGCTCAGTTGGGGGGTGCTGGCGTCCATCGCATGGCGCCTGGCCGGTTCCGGACCGCAGCCGCCGGACGAACTACTGTCGCTCGGCGCCAGCGCAGACTCGAGAAACCCGGCATAACTCACCAGCCAACTTAGGCTGTCTTTTTCAGCACGAGCGGTCCCTAGATCGCTAACATCGCCACAATGGGTCATATGCTCCATGCTTAGGCTGGCCATAGTCGGGGCCGGCATCATGGGGTCGAACCATGCACGTGTGGCCGGCCAGGTGCCCGGCGTCTCGGTGACACACATCATCGATCCCGACCGCAGGCGCGGCGAGGTGCTCGCCCAATCGATCGGCGCCTGCTTCCAGCCGGACATCGAGGCCCTGCGAGGTCAGGTCGACGCGGCGGTCGTCGCAGTCCCGACTGCCCTCCACCTTTCAGTCGGACTCCAGCTGATGGAAAGCGGCATTCATGTGCTCATGGAGAAACCGATCGCCGATCGGATCGAGGCGGCTGAAGAGCTCGTCACGGCGGCGAATCGCTCTGAAGTCTGCCTTATGGTGGGGCACGTCGAGCGGTTCAATCCGGCTGTCATGGAGCTCGAGAGCATCGTGACCTCTCCAATCCACCTCGAGGCCACACGTGTGAGCGCCTACAGCAATCGAGTGGCCGACGGGGTTATCCGAGATCTGATGATCCACGACATCGACGTCGCAGTCGCCATCATGGGATCGGAGCCGAGCACGGTCACCGCTCTTGCACAGTGTGTGCGAGGTGATTCGGAGGACCTTGCCGCCGCCCTCCTCGGCTTCCCAAGCGGGACAACCGCCTCGCTCACCGCCAGTCGCATCGGCCAGCAGAAGATTCGGCGAATCCAGGTGACCCAGCCGGACGACTTTGTACAGGCCGACCTGGTGAGGCAGGACGTCACAATTCACCGCGTGCAGCACGCGGAGTTCCTGACCAACGAAGGTCGTCGCTACTCGCAGTCGGGCGTTATCGAGATCCCGTATCTCCGACATCGAGGCGAGCCTCTCAGCCTGGAACTCGCACATTTCGTCGAGTGCATCCGCGACGGTACTCGCCCCCGCGTCTCCGGCGAAGACGGCCTGCGCTCGCTGCGGCTGGTAGAGCGAGTCCGGCAAGCCGCCGGCGTGAACTGACCGGCCGATGTATCGGAGCGTCCGCGTAGCGGTTGTGGTTCCGGCCTTCAACGAGGAGGCTCTCATCGGAACGGTGATCAGCACGATGCCCGATCTGGTCGATGAGATCGTGGTCGTGGACGACTGTAGTTCCGATCGCACCGTCGAGGCAGCTCTTGCGTCGGGCGATCCCAGGGTCACCGTGCTTCGGAACTCAGCAAACACCGGCGTGGGCGGCACCATCCTCAACGGGTATCGAAAGGCACTCGCTGGCGGCTGTGACGTGGCGGTGATCATGGCCGGAGACGCGCAGATGGATCCCGACTACCTGCCCGCGCTGCTGGACCCCCTCGTGGACGAGGGATATGACTTCGCAAAGGGGAATCGGTTCTTCTCGCGGAACTCTTTTCGCGGGATGCCCAATCACCGGATCATCGGCAACATCGCCCTCTCGCTGATGACGAGAGTTGCTTCTGGCTACTGGCACATTTTCGATACCCAGAACGGCTACACCGCGATCCGTACGAGAACCCTGCAGCAGCTCCCGCTTGACAAAATAGCGCGCGGCTACGCGTTCGAGAACGACATGCTGGTCCACTTGAGTATGGCCCAGGCGCGCGTTCGCGATGTGCCCATCCCGGCCGTGTACGGTCGCTAGGTCTGCAGTATCCGGCTGCACACTGTCGCGCCGGCGCTGGCCTGGCTGCTCTTCCGCCGCTTCTGGCTGCGCCTCTGGCGAAAACACATGGTCAGACTACGCATGGCGGAGGGCGGGCACGCCGATACGGGCGAGGCGTAGCAGGCCACAGCCGTCTAGGGGTGCGGCGGTCTCGAGAGGGAGTCGATGACGTTCCGGGTGATGGTCTCCACGGAGGGCGCCTGGCCGCTGCTGAGGACTCTCGACCAGTCCGAAGTGCCGCTGGTGAACACCGTCCCGTTGTTGACGAAGTACCCCATTGTCGCCGCCAGGTTCCCGGTGCCAGGGCCCGCGGCCGGAAAGTCCTGCCAGCCGGTTAGGTCTCCTATGCCCAGGATTACAAAGCCTTCTGGAGTCGAATCCTCATGCGTGGGCTCGATGGCGCCGCCCTGACCGAGTTGCTGCCGGTCGAAAAGGGCGCCGTCGCATTCGTATCCGACGAGGGCGGCGGGCTGTGCAGG
>CATPBP010000225.1 GCA_955652675.1 Candidatus Dormiibacterota bacterium | reverse complement strand
GCGTCGACCGGGACCGGTCGAACGGGAGCATGTGCGAGTACAGCTCACCGGCCGATCGCGCCGTACTTAGGCATGTTTATTGGGTGACAACCCGATAAACTCAGAGCGTGACCGACTTGTTGCGGGCTCTCGCCGACCCGACTCGACGCCGGATCCTTACGTCGCTACAGGCCGGGCCAGAGGCTGTGACGGTGGATGAGGTAGCTGCGGCCCAGGGTATTCATCGCACGGTCGCATTTGAACACCTGGAGCTTTTGGCCCGTCTCGGGCTACTGGTCCGGGATTCCCGAGCCGGGTTCCGCGGTCGGCCGGCCAGGACCTACCGCTTCGCTGGAGAGGCCGCCGAGATCAGCTACCCGCCGCGCCAGCATCGTCTGCTCGCGGGTCTTCTAGCTGAAGCGATCGCCGGCGGGACTGAACCAAAGCGGCTGGGCGAAGCCTACGGCCGCCAGCTGGCGCTTGGTAGCCGGAGCGAATCCGAGGCGATCGCCCGCCTGGGACCGCTCGGCGCCGATCACCAGGTCGACGGAAACCATATCCAGGCACGGAACTGCGTCTTCCAGGAAGCCTGCGTGTCGGCGCGCGAGGTGGTGTGCGGAGTGCAGGCGGGCCTGCTCCAGGGCGCTCTGGCGGCGGCTGGTTCGAATCGAGATGTGGTGCCGCAGGGCCCCGACGGCGGCGGCGGTTGCAACTTCCAGGTGCGCCGAATTGGCCACCGACAGGGAAGTTAACGCGGTGGATTCGCTGAGGGGTGCCGGAAGACGTGCTGCCGGCATTGAACTTGCGGGAGGGTATTCATGACTGCTGGACGTGTAGTGATCGTGGGCGGAGGTGGGGCTGGCGACGCCGCCGCGTTCGGCCTCAGGAAGAACGGCTTTGACGGTGAGATAGTGATCCTCAGCGCCGACCCGGATCGTCCTTATGACCGGCCCTACCTCTCCAAGGAATTTCTGCGGGGCGAGATCGAGCTGTCCAAGGTCTACCTCCATGAGGAGGACGCCTACTCGAAGAACGGGATCGAATTGCATCTTGGCCAGCAGGTCACTGGTGGTTCGCTGGCGGGCCGCCGTCTCACCCTGGCCGGCGGTACCGAGATCGGATTTGACACGCTGATCCTGGCTACCGGTGGGAGTCCGCGATGGCTTCCAGGTCTTCCTCATGCCGGCAATGTCTTCACGCTCCGTTCGCTGCGGGACAGCCAGGCCATCCGCGATGCGCTTCAGGCGAGCGCCCGAGTGCTCCTGATTGGGGCGGGCTTCATCGGTGCTGAGGTTGGCGCATCGGCACGCTCCCAGGGCAAGGACGTGCTCATGGTGGAGGCCGCCCCGGTTCCCCTGGCTCGCGCCCTTGGCGAAGAGGTGGGCCAGGTGTACGCCTCAATCCATAGATCCAGGGGAGTGGCCGTCAGGACGGGCACCACCGTAACGGAGTGGCACCGCAGCGGCGAGCGTGTTGCGGGAGTGAGCCTGAGCGACGGGAGCCGCGAAGAGGTTGACCTGGTCCTGCTCGGAGTGGGCATCGATCCGAATCTGCAGATACCGATCGTACTTGGCCTGCCGACCGAGGCCGGCGGTGTCGTGGTGGACGAGGGGTTGCGGGCGGCCGAAGGCGTTTACTGCGCCGGCGACATCGCGCTCCACCGGCATCCGATCCTGGGACGAGCCATGCGCGTCGAGCACTGGGAGGTGGCTAAGGGCCATGGCGGTGGCGTCGCAGGCTCGGTGGCGCGGGAGCACGCCCCGTACTCCACTCTCCCCTACTTCTGGTCCGACCAGTACGAAGTAAGCCTCGAGTACCGGGGGAACGCCTCGGGCATGGATGAGTTGGTGTGGCGTGGCGAACGCGATGCTCTGCGCTTCTCAGTGTTCTACCTACGCGACGGTTTGATCGACGCCGTCCTCTCTGTGAACGATGCCAGCACCAACAAAGCGGGTGGCGCGTTGATCCAGAGCCGGCGCCGCGTCGATGCAGCCGCCCTCGCAGATCCGGCCGTAGATCTCGTCCAACTCGCTTCCGTGCCGGCGTGACGGCCGTAAGCACCCACGGCATTCGCCTGGCGCTGGCGGAGACGAGGAGTCAAGACATGCTGGATGAATCGCAGACCGGTAGACAGGCTGCCGCTCAGAGCACCTTGGGCGAGCTCGATGACGTCCTCGAAGAGAATGGCAACGACTGGCAGCGGGTGCGGCCTCGGGAAATCCACCCCGAGCACCTGGCGAGGCTCGAGGAGCACGCGCGCGAGATCTTTGAGACGCTTGGAATGGATCTCTCATCGCCCGGCACCGCACGCACGCCGCGGCGGTTCATCAAGGCACTGATCGACGCCACAGAGGGTTACGAGGGTGATCCCAACCTCATCACCGCATTCCCCACCGAGTGCAGGGGTGGACCGCACTGCCACATCAGTCAGGTCATCGAAGGACCGGTTCCTTTCTACTCACTGTGCGAGCATCACTCGTTTCCGTTCTTCGGTCATGCGTTCGTCGGCTACATCGCGCATGAGCACATCATCGGGATCTCCAAGCTGACGCGCATGGTCCGGCTCTTCTCTCGCCGGTTCACTGTGCAGGAGCGTATGGGCCAGGAGATCGCCGATCTCTTGGTGCGCGTGCTGCAGCCGCACGGCGTGGCCGTCTATCTGGTCGCTACCGACTTGTGCACGCAAATGCGGGGGGTACGGGAACACGAGTCGAAAACCTGGACCACCTTCTGGCGTGGGAACTACGAGCAGGATCCGCAGCTGCGTGCCGAATTCCTCGGCATCGCTGAGCGTCGTGCAGGATGAGCCTCAGCAGCCCAACCGTCCTCGATCGGCCGCTGACGTGTCTCTTTGAGGACCCGGGTCTCCCCGCTTACCGGGTTCCGCAGGCGCTCATCGAGCTCTACGGTGGATCGATCGGCTTCCCTGAACTGTGCCTCTACGCTAATTTCGTGGCCTCGATCGACGGGATCGTGGCTCTGGAGCAGCGCGACAGGTCGGGGACCGTGATCAGCGGCGGCAGCGCCGCCGACCGGTTCGTAATGGGGCTGCTGCGTGCCTGCGCTGAGGCGGTGGTCGTCGCCGGTGGAACCTTTCGCGCCACTCCCAACCACAGGTGGATTGCCGACCACATCTTCCCGGCGCTGGCCGATGCATTCGGGCGCATACGTCATGATCTCAAGCGCGCAGCACAACCGACGCTGGTCGTGGTCTCCGCCAGGGGTGATATCGACACTCGGCATCCCCCGCTCGAAGGGCCATCGCTCGTATTGACGACCCGAGAAGGTGAGGCACGGCTGCGGGGGCGGGTGCCTAACAGTTGCAAGATACGAGCACTGTCTGAGGGCCAACCCAGCGTCGTATCCGTGATCGACGCAGTACGGGCGGAGGGCTTCAGGACCGTGCTGACAGAAGGCGGTCCTTCCTTCCTCGGCCAGCTCGTGGCAGAGCAGCTCTTGGACGAGCTCTTTCTGACGGTTGCTCCGCGGCTCGTCGATCCAGCTCTTGAGGGCAGCCGCAAGTCACTGGTGGAAGCTGCCGACGTTCTCGGCAGAGTAGGGGCAGATGGGCGGCTGCTGAGCCTGCGGAGGCACCGATCGTACCTGTTCCTTCGATATCGCTTGGGTGAGGTGGATGGTCATGAATAGTCTTCAAATGCTCGGCAGCCAGGGCCAGTCGTTTTGGATGGACGAGATGAGCCGTGGACTAATCACCTCCGGCCGCTTGGCGCGGCTGGTAAGAGAGGACGGACTTCGCGGCATGACTTCGAATCCGACGATCTTCGCCCGAGCGATCGGCTCGGGCGACGACTACGAAGATCAATTGCGCGGGCTCGTGGGATCGGGCGCAAGTGCCGAGGATGCCGCGCTCGAGTTGATGCTGACCGATATCCGCCTGGCTGCTGACGAGCTTCGCGACGTGCATGAG
>CATPBP010000224.1 GCA_955652675.1 Candidatus Dormiibacterota bacterium | reverse complement strand
CTCCAGGGCAAGCCGGGTGCCGGGCTCGGTCACGGCCAGCCGGAGGGCACGCGAGTCGTCCGGGTCCACGTCCCGGGTGACCAGGCCCCGGCCCTCGAGGTTCCGCACCACCTGCGACGTCATCATCGGGTCGGTCGCCGCATGCTCGGCGAGGCGCCGCTGGGTTGGCTTCTCGCCCGCGACCTGGGTGAGCCACCAGGCGCTGGCCAGGAGCACGAACTGCACGTGGGTGAGCCCGAGCGGCCGGAGCGCAGTGACCATCGCCCGCTGCCACCGAAGGGTGACGCGCCAGAGGAGGAAGCCGGGACTCTCCCCGGGCCCCAGACTTGCCTCCCGCCGACGACGCCCGCCCGCCGCTTGGCCGGCGGCTGGACGGCTCACGCGGTGGCCTGGCTGGCCCCGGCCCGGGCGGCCAGGGCGCCCATCACCTCGGGGAAGTCCGCTGTCACGGCCGGTCCGATCTCAGGGCCGAGCGCGTCGGCCCGCGGTCCCTCGACGGTCGCCCGGTAGGTGATCCGGGTCCCCCCCGTCGCCAGCGGCTCCAGGGAGTGGCGCACGCGCACCACCACCTCGGCGCCCGGGATCTCTGTCTCGTCTTCGAAGCCCCTGCCATCGCCGACCCAGGCCAGCCGGAAGGAGAGCGATCCCTGGTCAGGGATCACCATGACGCCGGTGGTGCCGGTCGCAAAGGGACCGTCGAGGTCGATCCGCTCGACGCCCGGGTTCCATTCCGGCCACCGGCTCACGTCTCGAAAGATCTCGAAGATGGTTTCCGTCCCGGCCCGGGTCTCAACGCTGTGCTCGTAGCTCCACATCAGCGCTCACCTCACATTAATATGCACGCATATTATCTGCGCACTTATCAGTTTGTCAAGAGTGCTGAGTCGGCCTGAGGAGGCTGGTCATGGAATCGGTCATCACCGCCGCCGCGAGGGCCGCCAGCCAGCGCACCAGCGAAGCGATGCCGGACCGAGGTTAGGAGAGCGAATCACGCCCAGAGTCTGCACAACATTGCGAGGCACGGCCTCGCCCAAGCCAGCGTTGCCGGAGGCTGGTGTGAACCGCATTTAGCGCTGATAGTCGGCCTGGAGCGTCTTCCGCTCCTCCCGCCAGACCTTAGCTCGACCTGGCGGCGGGGCGGGTGGTGGGCATCGTGTAGGCCTGGCCGGGTTCGAGCACCGGTATCTCCACCTCTGGCGCGATCTCGCCGGCGTACCGTCGGAAGTCTGCGGGGGGCGACCCCAAGGACGGATATCCGTTTGGCGCCCAGAGCGGCGCCAGAGTGCCCCAGTGGATGGGGATGGCGACGCTCGGCTTGAGCACCTTCAAGGCTTCCGCGGCCCGCTTGGGATTCATGTGCTCACCCTCCGGCAGCCGCGGCCCCCAACCAGCCACCGGCAGGAGCGCTAAGTCCGCGCCACTCAGCTCTGACATCTCGGGGAAGACGTCGGTGTCGCCGGCGAAGTAGACCGACGAAGAGCCCTCGATCACGTAGCCGAGGGCGGGGCCCTTGACCCACGGAATGCCCCGTGACCCTGGATGCTGCGCGTGGACGGCTCGAACGGTGACGGATCCGATCTGGACGGACGACCCCACGTCCACGCCACGGACGTCTGTGAAGCCGCGACGTCGCAGCACCTGGACCGCACCGCCTCGGGGCACCAGGATGGTCGTCCCGCGGTCGAACATCCGCAGGCTCCCCGGGTCGAAGTGGTCGAAGTGCAGGTGCGAGATGAGGATCGCGTTTGGGCTCCGGATCGCTGCCTTTTCCGAGCGCCCCAGCGCGACCAGCCGATGCAGATGGACGACGCGCCGGCGGAGCACCGGATCGGTCAGGATGCGCAGGCCGTCCAGCTCCAGGAGGGTGGTGGCGTGCCCGATGTATGTGACGCGCAGCCGGCTCTCAGGCACTCTGGACCTCTTGCTGTTCGGTCTGACGGCGGTGGGACATCGGTTGGGGCACGCCCTCGGCCTCCTTGGAGTGGAGCTTGCCGGGAGGGACCAGCTTTGCGGTGTGCTCCGTCTGGCCGAGCTCGACGAGCCACCGGCGCAGCTGGGCGTGCATCGACTCGGCACCGACGATGGGCTCAGCGGGGGCCGACCAGGTGCCCGGATAGAGCACGAACGGGAAGGACTGACCGCCTCCCATACCGCCGTGCGAGCCGACCAGCTCCTCGAAGGCGGCGACCTCGTCCTCGGCCGCCCAGTAGGGGCTGTTCAGCACGACGTCCGGGCAGTGCTCGAACCTGTCGGTGCGCCGGACCTTGTCGGCTGCGTTCGGCCCGAAGGGCGCCAGCGGGTCCAGGCCATCGACGCGACCTTCGTCGAGGTAGTTGACGCCCTCTGCTCCGATCGCCAGGGCTCCGAACTCGGAGGAGCGGACCAGAAGGAAGCCGATGCCGGGATGGCCGCGAAGGCCTTCCAGCAAGTTTGGGTACACGGCCTCGATGTGTTCCAGCGTCAGCCTTCCAGGCGCTCGGGGGAATGAGATCAGTCCCAGACAGCCGGAGGCCATCACCACCACCTCGGGTGGGCGCCCGGTGCGGGGCGCATCCTGCCGGGCCAGGTGGCGGGCGAGCCATGCCTGTGGGCCATGGCCCTTGGCCACCTCGGCGATCGAGGCCTGCAGGAAGCCGGGCCCCTCTGTGCCCTGCTTCTGCGACTCCAGGCTGGCCGCGCCGGTGAGCTCGCGGACCAGGTCTTCGAGCGTCTGCCCGTAGCGCTGCCTGAAGGGCGCTCCCTGGGTCTGGCCGTGGTCCGAAAGGACGACGAAGTGGTAGGGGCGGGGCGCGTCACGGACAGCTCGCTGGATCCGCGCGAACTGGCGGTCGATCCCGCGCAGCACCCAGATCGCTGACATCCGCTCCAGGCCCGAGTGGTGGGCGACCTCGTCGTAGCCCAGAAACGTCGTGTAGACGACTGGCCGTCCCATAAGGATGTCGAAGATGACCGCCGAGACCTGCAGGTCGCGCTGCACGATAGTGGTGTACGCGCGAGCCACGGCGTAGCCGACGGTTCGGCGTATCCGGGGCCAGATGTCGCGCCGGCGCTGCTGGGCTGAGGTCCACAGCTCGATACCGACGTCCACGATGGCCAGCATCACGGTGCGGGTCACGCTGTGGGGGTTGGCGAAGTAGGCCCAGTAGTCTTGCCCCGTCTTCCCCCGCTTCTTGAGCACGGTGCTCATCGTCAACAGCGTGTGCGTCGCGTCGCCTGAGAGGAGGTTGGCGCGGCTGGCGCCACCGTGGGCCAGCAGTCCGTTGCCATCCGAGAGCCGGCGCTCCAGCGCCATGGCGTCGACGGGATGGTTGGAGACCATGGCCGCGCCTCGCTCCTTCTCCCACCAGCGAAAGGCGGGGATGTCGTGGTTGTTACCGTGCAGCAGGCCGGCCTGGCAGCCACTGGTCTGTGACGACCAGTCGCACTCCCATGAGATCAGGCGGTGACCGTTTCGATACCAGCGGCCGACCGTGGCCGCGTTGCCGTCGCGTATCGCCCGCTGCAGCACGCCGTGTGCGAGCCCGTCGACCTCGAGGAAGATCACACCGGGCACGTCGGTCTTCTTGGCGTTCTTGCCCCGCAGCCGCTTGGCCCGCCGGCGCATGCCCCGCCGGTAGTAGAAGTCGGCGTCGTCGAGGGCCACCACGGTGGTCACGAAGGTGTTGATCACCGTAACGCCGAGGGCCACGAGAATTGCCGAGAAGATGTTGTCGACCGCGATCTGGTCGACGTCGGAGGCCCAGAGCACGATCACGCCGTTCAGTAGCAGCGGCCCCAGCCCAAGGGTGATGACGCCCAGCGGAAGCAGGAGGCGCACCATCAGGGGCCAGAGCAGGGCGTTCAGGATCGCGATGGTCAGTGCCGTGATCAAAGGAGGAATGCTCCCGGGATGCGCCCCGGGCACGATGCGCGCGAGCAGCGCCAGTGCACCCGTGTTGATCATCCAGATGGCGACCAGCCGGAAGAAGGCGCTCCAGTGCGTGTGCCGCGTCGAGAAGCTCGGGCGGTCCTGGGACGACTCCGCGGCGCTCACCGGTCCAGCGCCGGCGCCGAGATCCATCTCACGGAAACAACGAGGGTCAGCCAGGCCACCGCGATCAGGAACCCGGTGAGGACGTCCGTCGGCCAGTGAGCGCCCACCCAGACCCTGCTGACGGCCCCGGCCACCGCCACCGCCGCGGCCACGACGAAGGCGGCGATGCGGCCCCAGCGGGGCAGAGGCTTCCAGAAGAAGCAGAGGATTGCCAGCGTGCAGACGGTCGTGATGAAGACCGTGTGGCCGCTGGGAAAGCTGGAGGCGCCCGGGTGCTCGGTCACGCGCAGCACCTGGCTCGGGTCGGGCCGCGCCCGGTTGATGAGGTGGCTGATCAGGATGTACCAGCCGCCCGCCAGCGCGCCGACCAGCGCCAGCCGCCATGCGGGCCGGTTGACCAGGAGCAGGAGCGCGAAGCCCGCCGCCTCCAGGATCGCTCCCTTGGCGTCGCCGATCCAGGAGAAGAAGGGAAAGATCAACGGAAGCGGTCCCAGGTTGGTCGCCTGGATGTCCTTCTCAACTGTCGCGTCGAGCGGCAGGAACGGGTTCGCGGCCACTACCAGCGCAAGCACGGCAACGGCCAGCCAGAGCAGGCCTGACACGGTGAGCAGCGGCCAGCGAATCGCCCCACGCCAGTCCAGCGTGTGGGCCGCGGGCGGCGCCGGAGCGATTCCGGATCCCCCGGCCGGCGTCTCCGCAGTCCGTTCGGTAGTGGCCATGTCTAGCCCTCCTCCTCGGTCTCCTCGGACGGACGGTCCTGGTGGCCGCTCGCAGCCCCGGTTGCGCTTGTCTCCGCGGCCTCCGGCATCACCACCCGCACCGCTGTCGCTATGGAGACGACTTCGATGGGCAACGTGCCGATGAGAGTGCCGTCGGCGTGCACGCTGAGCGGCTCGCTGGCCCGGATTCGCGCTCGCATGAACGGGTGACGGGTGACGAACTGCGGCCTCATCGCCCGCTTGCGGGCGAGGTCCATGCCGGTCCGGAGGGTTCCCAAGGGACCCAGCGACTGGTAGACGTTGAGATAGAGGGCGGGATCCCGGATATCCACGTCCGGGGCCAGGGGAAGGTGGGCGCCGGTCACGGCGACGTTGCTTATGGTCATCGTGTAGGCAGAGACCGTGTCGTGGAACTCGGGCTCCTCCAGCTCTATCTCGACAGCGGCCGGCACCGTGCGGGCCAGCGCCAGGGGACCCTCGATGGCGTCCCGGAAGCGGCGCCGAACGACGGCTTCGCCGACCGGCCACAGCTCCGCCTCCAGGCCGATTCCCGCCGCCTCCAGGAAGAAGTAGCCGTTGATGCGGCCGGCAGAGATCCAGTCGGGGCTTCCGGTCAGGCCTATCTCGGTTGCCTCGTAGGGGTCGTTCGGAAGGCCGAGCGCTCGGGAGATGTTGTTGTTGGTCCCGGTCGCCACCAGGGCCAGGGGGAGCTCCATGCCCTCCATCGCGTCCGCGACTGCGCGGAAGGTCCCGTCGCCACCGAAGACCAGGATCCGCTCGACGCCGAGGGCCTCGCGCTGCCTGGCCCACCCGGCCAGGTCCACGCCCTGGGTGATCTCCAGCAGGTCGAGCTGCTCGCCAAGCCGCAGCCGCAGCCAGCGCTCCATCTGCCCTCCGCGGCCGTGCCCGGAGCCCCGGTTCACAATCGCTCCGATTCGGCGCATGGCGTCCCCTCCTGCTACGGCCGCTTGGCCAGCACCGGCGGCCGCATTCGGATCCAGCGGGCTCCCCCGAGGGAGTGCAGCCCCAGGGCGACCATGCCGAGACCCAGCAGCGTCAGCAGGACCGCGCCTGCCGGGAAGTCCAGGAGGGACTCGAAGGCGTGCGCGAAGCTGATGCTCCACGCCGCCCCGGTGAGACCTGCAGCCAGTATCAGGCCGCCGCTCAGCAGGAACAGGACGCCGCGCGCGAGGAGCCCGGTCCGGCCGAGCCAGATCCAGGTCACCCAGGCGCGGCCGCGCGGCGCGTCGGGCGTCAGCACGTCCTTGCGAAAGGGCGCCCTCCAGGCGTCCAGCAGCTGGCCCAGGCCGACCACGATCAGGAAGGCGCTGATCACGAAGACCAGCCCAACGCCTTCAAACGCAGCGACCACGGTGGCGACGAGAAGGGCCTGAGACGCCGAATGCCCGGCGGCTGCCGGTCCCGCGAAGCCCACCTGCGCCGCGAAGAGCGCAAGCAGCGTGTAAGAGACCGCGCTGGAGAGAAATCCGACGCGAGCCATAATTCCGTCCACGCCCTTTCCGCGCTGCAGAGGGTCGGCGATGGCGCGGAACCAGCCCCAGAGCGCGTAGCCCGCGAGTCCGATCGTGGCCAGAAAGGCGAGAGGGACGCGGAAGGCGTTCGACTCCAGCACGGTGACGGCCCCATAGAGGTCGATGGCCCGGCTCCACTTGAAGACGGCCGCGATGGCGAAGGCGCCCATCAGCCCCCAGATCAGGCCCCGCACGACGAAGCCAAAGCGCTCGAAGGCCTGAGCGGCTGGCGTGTAGAGGGCGCGCCTGACGATCCGCCGACGCGACTCCCAGCCGTACGGCAGGCTGGGATGCCTGGCGTTCCACGCCCCTTCTGGATCCCCGAACCAGCTGAGGACCGGATCTCCTATTAAACGAATCGAGAGGAGCGTCGACATCCAGCCCGCAGTTAGCAGGAGCCCACCCAGGACATCGCTAGGCCAGTGGCCGCCCGTCACGATGCGAGCGATGCTAAAGGCGAGCACGACCAGGGCTCCTACCAGGGCGGCTACAGTCACACCGCGGCGCTTCATGTACTTGCCGGCGACGCAGAGGACGAGCAGCGTCACGTAGGTGGCGGCGAAGGTCGCGTGCCCGCTGGGGAACGAGTTGCCGCCCAGGTGCTCCGTCACCTCCACGAGTTGTGGGCTCGGCCGCGGTCGGTTGATGACGCCGTTGACGAAGAAGTAGATCGGCCCCGTCAGCGAGGCCAGCACCGCGAAGATGATGGCGCGGGGGTTGAGGACCACCACGAGCAGCAGCAGCACGATTCCCGCCAGCGTCTGCGTCGTGCCGTTCAGCGCCGTGACGGAGCTGAAGAACCACGGCACAGTTCCGCTGAGCCAGCCCTGTATCGCACGTTCTAAGGGGACGTCGAATGGAAAGTAAGGGTTGACCGCCGCCAGCACGGACGTCACCGCGAAGGCCGCGAGCAGGGCGAGGCCGATTATCAGAAGGGGGAGCCTCACCGGACCGCTCGCACGCACGGTCCTCCGGGAGAGGACGCCGCTACGTCGCACAACGTTGTCGGGAAGGGATTGCATCAGGACACAGCCGCCGCCATTGGCAGAACCGTAGACCTCCGCTCAATCACCTGCCTTCCCCGTTCCACCGCTGGGGCGCTCTCCCTCCAGGATCCCTGACCACACTTCCAGAGAGGTGTCATGTTGCCACACACAGTCCGGCGTTGGAAGAGGGCGACAAGCTGGGCGCCTTGACGGAGCGAGACGCCGCCGCCTACCTTCTGCGGCGATCCGGGCAGTTCCCCTGAGGGATGCCGATTGCGACGCCCGAGGCCTATGCCGAGATGGGAAGTTTAGACGGCGGGGCCCGCGGGCCTCGCGGGAGAAGGACCTACCATTACCTGTTCGTACCAGGCCACCACGCCGGCTGTGATCGCCGACGAGTACGGGATGGTGAAGAGGAGCCCCACCAGGCACAGGATGGCACCCACGCCGCCGATGAGGTTCGCGACGAAGACCACGAGCGCCGCCGTGATGCTGTTAGCGGTGTTGCTGGTCGCCATCCCCCAGATCCCGTTGAAGTCGAACCCGGCCGAAAAGCCACCCCGGTACACGAACAAGATGATCGATGGCGTCAAGAAGATCAGAAACAACCGGAGGGCAAAGCTGATCGCGTTGCCAAGCGCTGACAGCCCGGCGCTATGGCTGGTGCTGCCCGCGGCGCCGAGGCTGATGCTGGGGATGCCCAGGACGACCCCATAGATCAAGAACGCGAAGAAGACCCCGGCGCCTCGTCCCAGATGAAAGCCCGCGGGAGCCAGCTCTCTTCTGCCCTTCGTGGCAGTCATCTGAGGCCTGTTCGTTCAACGATAGGCGTTCGAGGCGAAGCGCGCTGCTCACGGAGAGACTGATTCAGCACAGCTCTGCACAGGACGGAGGAACAATCCATGTCGTTTGGGAAGGCTTGACCGCTTCTGCGAGTACGTGAAAGACTCACCATGTCGCTGACGGCGGGGCTTACAGGGAGGCGCGAGATCTTCGAGTGCACCGAGTTGATCGGTTCAATTCCCGCCTCACCACGGCCTCCGGCCTCAAAGCTGCTATTGGTGAGCCACGTCTGAGGGCTTTTAGTCGGGCGACGTCGATTGTCGCCCTGCTTGGACTGGCGTTGTGGGCGGTCCACCGCGCGGTTCGAACACCGGACTCGCCTGCTGAGCACGGAAAGGGATTGGGCCTCCCACCTGCGGATACAGGTAATTCGCTGCTCGACTGGCTCAACGGCAGGCTCGTCGACCTCGTTCACTTCGAGCGCCGCTTCGATCCATTCTTCAGACCAGCCTTCGATGCAGTTCTGAGAGAGCCGCTCTCACGGCTGACCACCAATGTCATCAACATACGGCGAAGCGATCAGGGGCTCAAGCTGGCTGAGGAACGGATCCAGCTCGACGAAGAGGCCCATCTTCAGGACATCATCGATACGTTCCGGGCTCAGATGAGCAAGCTTTGGACACCCGGTCACTTCGAACGTGGAGGCAACACCAAGACGCACGGCATCGTGCGCGCGGAGTTCAAAGTTCGGGACGACCTCCCAGCGCACATGCGACGCGGCATCTTCACGGAGCCCCGCACCTACCCTGCCTGGGTACGTTTCTCGGGGCCTGGCCCATACGTCACGCCGGACATCGACGACGTCGGCTTCATGAGCATGAGCATCAAGCTCATGGGCGTGCCCGGCGCCAAGTTGCTGGACAACGAGAAGTACACGCAAGACCTGTTCGGTACGTCGGTGCCGACGTTCGTCTCGCCAGACACGAGGGCCAACGCTCATCTGCAACATTGGAGCCTGAAGAACGCACAGCTCTTTTACTTCTTCAACTTCCGGGAAACGCATGCCCTGGACGGGATCATGAACCTGCTCTGGACAAAGACTCAGACCAGTCCGCTGGAGAGCGAGTACTTCAGTTGCGTTCCGTACCTGCTCGGAGAAGGCCAGGCCATGCAGTACTCGTTCCGCTCAAGACTCACAACGCGGACCCGCGTGCCGCGTGTACCGCGCCGACCGCCCGACAACTATCTCAGGGACGCGATGGTGGCCACCCTTGCCAACCAGGACGTGGAGTTCGACGTTCTGCTGCAGGTTCAGACCGATCCGTTTCTCATGCCTGTGGAGAACAGCGCGGTGATGTGGCCCACCCGGCTGTCGCCCCGAGTGCCGGCCGCCGTTCTGCGCATTCCGAAGCAGACCTTCGACTCTCCCGAGCAGTTGGCCTTCGCCAGGGTCCTGTCTTACAACCCATGGCACTGCATCGCCGAGCACCGCCCGCTGGGCAACGTGAGCCGCGCCAGGAAGCGGATGTACTACGAGCTCTCGGCCCTGCGCCAGAAGATGAACGACGTCCAACACTGCGAGCCGACAGGTGACGAAGTGTTCCCGGGGTTCACCGTACCCGCCCGATCAGTCACCTAGACTTGCCAGGTACCTTAGTGCGCGCCGGCCGGGCAGAAAGAAATAGGCCCCGCCTCGCACGGCGACAAAGCGCGGCATGCCTCGGACGCGTGTTCTGACCGGCGAGGCTGGGACCGTAAACGTGTCTCCCAGGGCCTGGCGCGGCCCGACCACTGGATCGTCGCCTTCGTGAAGGCCGTCGAACTTTGGACTGTTGATCCACGTCTTTTGCAAGAATTCAAACTGGCGGGCGATGTTTGCATTCAGGCACACAAAATGAAGGCCGCGCTCCTCGTCCTCGCCGACTTCGTCAAACAATGTCTTGACGTCGACACGGTGGCCGTACTCGCGGCCGCGTCTCAGGATGCGATGGTGGTTGGTTACTTCGAGCGATCGGCTGGAGCCTGGCGATGGGTCCAGTGAGTCTCTAGGGTTTGCCCGGCGGATGTGCGATCCCACGGGACATCGAAGCCCGTCGCGATCAACGTCCTGGTATAGAAAATCGTTGAACTTGGCGTAGCTAGGGTCATCATTCTCGGGCGTTACCACAAGCGATGCGCCTGACGGCCACCGCCCGACCATCTTGCTCGCCAGCATGGTGCGCCGTACGGGATCGCTCGTGCCGTCCGGTCTCCGTGTTGCGTGGTCGACGGTTCGCCAGAACCCCCGGACGTCCTGGCTCAGCTGACGGAACACCAGATAGCTCCCGTTGCGCCCCAGGTCCGCACCGCCCGAGCCGGCCACGTCGAGTGACAGGATCTCCATGGGGTCCGCCGAGCGCGGCAGCACCGGACGCTCCCCAAGGAGACCATATTGATTCGGATAACCGAGCACGAACTCGCCGGCAGCGACTGTGTTTGCCGAGCGGTCGGGTCGACCCAATCCTGCCATCGCCGGTTGCGAGACGCCGTCGCTGAAGCCGAAGTGCTCCGAGCCGCCAAGATCCACGGTGTCGAGAATCGATACTGTCCGGAGCCCGTGCGCCGCGGCCCGGCGCGTTTCCGCATCGCGCAGCGTCGCCAGGGCGCCCTCATCGACCGCATAGAGCATGACCGCCACGTGTATCGGTGCGCCGTTCGGCCCGCCCCACGCCCATGAGGCCGGAGCGCTCTCTCCGGTGTCTCCGAGAAGGCGTTGCCGGAATGGTGTGGCGATACCCTCCACGAACTCGTTTGAAAACATCTCGATGACGGTGCTGTCCAACCCCAATGCGCGCAAGCCACTGGAGGTGAAGGCGACGTTGAGGCTGCTGGCCGTGGGCCGCGAGTCCGCAGCCGTGGCCAGATCGGCGGTCAGTGCAAGCCAGGCGCGGGCCGCATCCGGTTCGTCGATCTCGAGGAGCAGGAAACAGGCCGAGGTGAGGTTCCCGTAGCCACGAACCAGGAGACCCTGCAGGTCGGCTAGATCTTGAGCCGGAGTTACAGCAACCGCAGCCACTTCTGCGTCTCCAACTCGGTCATGTCGCCGTTCAGTCCAGCTCTAATTTTGGCGTTGTCAACAATGTTGAGCGCGCTCAACTGATCGTAGGCCGCGTACCAGACCTGAGTCGGAAGCTGGTGCGTGCGCAGGAAGCCCTTGAATGCCTGCTCGTCCCTTGCACCGCCGAACAGCAACCAACGCGTGGCGGGGTAGCCGGCTCCGTTGCTGAACACCGCGTTCAGCGCCCAGGCGACCTTGTCGATAAAGTCGTCCATGTAGCTTTCCGTACTACCGTCGTAGTTGCTGACGAAAACGCTGCGCACCGCCCCGTCCAGCAGGATCCAACGAGCAAAGTGGATGGTCTTCACTCCAGCCAGGTTGCCGTTGTTGAAGAGGTGGCGAGCACCGAAGCCGACCAGCCACAGGATCACCACGGCCGTGACGCGTCGGAACCAGCCGGATTTGAGGAATCCAGCCGCTATGAACTGGTTCTGCACTGTATAGTCCTCCAGCGCCCGTAGCTGGTCCAGGTGGGCTCGGTCTGGTTTGACGAGCGGCGAGGGATCACGAATCTCGTGCAGCCGGAGGACTACCAGCCAGACGAGCAAAACGGGAACCAGAACCGGGAGGAGGAGCAACCCCAGGATCACGGGTACCACGAAGTGCACGAGCTCGCGAACCCGATACGCAAGTGGCGGCGCCGGCGCCGGCGTCAGGGCCCAGTTCAGCCGGCCATCGGAAGTGACGAACTCCCGTATCGCGGCGCGCACCGCCGATGGGTTGCCGCCCACCAGTTCCGGTCCGCCCCGATCGAGGAAGTCCTCAATGGCCTCTCGAACCTCGGCCTCCCCTCGAATCTGTTGCACGGTGCGTCCGATCGTGTTGACGTAGTTGACGTCGGCCCGCACGATGTGGGCGCGCAGATATTCGAGACGCGCCTGCCGGGAGGCGGGTAGGGCGGTCGGATAGCCGATGCAATGACTGTACAGGTGATCGATTCCATTCCCCCCGACGTCCACAAGCTCCGCCAGACCCTCCTCGGGCCGCCCGTCGATATCACTCATAGAGATGAGGTATGCCGGCAGCTGAATGCCATCATGCGCTTGCGCCGAGTCCAGCAGGAAAAATCGCGCGAAGTGCGTATTAGTGAGCCGGCCGAACGGCAGCACGTCGTTGCCGAGCACATCGCGAGCCATGGCGCCCAGCAGTTCCCCCAGTGCCGACATCGCCTCCGGCTTCACCGGAGTCACTATGGTTATCTCCGACTGCCCGCGCCACCGCTCCATTCGGTCAGGTGGTTGAGAACTGGAGCGCGAAGTTGATCAATTTGGCGCGCTCCCAGAAGACGATGCCGAGATATGTGTCGGGCGCGATCAGGCGGATCTCGTCCCGGATCCAGTGGGCCACGAGAGATGTCTCGGAATAGTCGAGCACGATACATTCCTTCTCGTCGATCCAGCTCGGTCCTTTGAAGACTCGAGCCGCAATCGCCCTCAGCGGGACCGGCAGGATGACGTTCTGGAGCGTCCCCGAGGCGGGGTCGAAGACCTTGCCGTGCCAGCCGAAGATGTGAATGAACTTGGCGGCGATCTCGGAGAACTCGGTGTCCGGTGCGATGATGGCGGTGCCGCGTGCTTCGCCGGAAGGTATTTCGCCCGCGGGGCTCGCCCGGAACAACGCATCGAGCTCCGCCTGTGACATTTCCAGCAGACGATTCACGTCGTAAGGCACGCTTCTACCTCTCAGATTGAGTTAGCCCAATGCGGGCAGCGCAGGATCCGGAACCAGATGTCGCGCAGCAAAGGAACCGCGGGGCGCTCTCGCCGATGCGTCATTCGCCGGCCGCGGCTGGCATCAGCCTCTGTGTGCCGGTCCAGTGCCCTCTCCCACCTCCGGCATGCTCGGTCTCACGAACCCCCGAATCTTGACACACTCGGCTGGATAGTCAAGGGGATGGCTCCCGTAGGCACCGTGGAGGTGAGACTGGGAGCCGATGTCGACACAGCGTTTTTGAAAGAGCGAGTCAGGTTGCAGCCTGGCGTACTATTATGGGTTCTTCTGGCGGATTCCCCTTGACAGCCTGGCTCGTCATCGACGAATCGAGTGGAGTGGTGGACAAGGAGCCTCTGACCCGGGCAGACGACGATGGCTGATAGCAGGATGGAAGCCGCCGTCGCCCCGCCCTTCGAATTCCTAGTTGCCCCCGACGCCTGCATATCGCTTCTACAGCGGGACCCTCCCCATGCCCCCTGAGGGCCCTCAGACGATCAAGGCGTTCGTGATGATCGCGCTGCTATGCATGGCTGCCGCGGCGGTGCTGTCCCTGTTCCCGCGCGGTTCAAAGCCGGGGTTCGCCGCTGCCGTGTGCATTGTGCTGCTCGTCGCCATTTTCGTCAGCTACGGCTCTCCCGGCACTCGCAGCAGGGTCAAGCTTACCGACCTCTCGCTCATGTGGGCGCAGTGGCTCCAGGGCGCGTACAAGAGTTGGCGGTCCACCAGCTCCGTGTGGTCACGCCGGGTGTGGTGAGTCATCGTCGGTCCGTGTGACATGGTCCTGTGGCAGCCGGCCGCTAACTCACCTCAGTGGCAAAATCAGTGACATGCATTTACGCGCAGGTCGGATGAGCGTCTCCAGGGCCATCCTCATCACCGGCTGCTCATCCGGGATCGGGCGGGCGACCGCAAAACGGCTGGCCGGAGCTGGATGGCCCGTCTACGCCACCGCCCGCCGGGTGGACTCGATCCGGGATCTTGAGGCTGCCGGCTGCCGGATCCTGCCTCTCGATGTGACAGACGAGCGATCCATGCGAGCGGCAGTCGCGGCGGTCGAGGGCACTCATGGCGCTGTCGGGGTACTCGTCAATAACGCCGGCTACAGCCAGAGCGGAGCTGTCGAAGAGGTTCCCATCGAGGCCGCACGGAAACAGTTCGAGACCAACTTCTTTGGGGCAGTTCGACTCTGTCAGCTCGTCCTTCCGGCGATGCGCACCCAGCGCCAGGGCAGGATCATCAACATGAGCTCGATCGGTGGCCGCCTGACGTTTCCCGGCGGCGGTATGTATCACGCGACGAAGTACGCATTGGAGGCGGTGAGCGACGTTCTGCGCTGGGAGGTGCGTCCGTTCGGCATCGACGTCGTCGTGATCGAGCCCGGACTCATCCGTACCGACTTCGGTCGTGCGGCGGCGGAGAGCGTGGAGGCGATCGGCGGCACGGACAGCCCCTATCGCGCCTTCAACGCCGCCGTCGCCCAGGAAACCACGGACGCGTACAAGATGCCGTTCGCAACCGGACCCGACACCGTCGCCCGCGTTGTTGAGCGCGCCGTCAACGCGCGGCGGCCCCGCACCCGTTATGTCGTCACTCTGGGAGCGCGCGCCGCGGTTGCCCTACGCACCCTCCTGCCCGACCGCGCCTGGGACCTGGCCATGCGGGCCCAGTTCACCACGCCTCCGCGACCGTCCTGAGCGGCCCGAGCGGCCCGGCCGCTCGAGTCCAGGCCTGGTCGGTTGCGAAAGCCGATCTGACGGCCAAGTCGCTTGTTGAGAGGCTCGCCCTTTCGTCACGCGCTCACGGTCCCCAGTCCTGCAGCCGGAGAGAGCGGGACGCCATCTGGCGCAGCTACCTTACGCACGCCCGTCCTCTTTTCTTTCTTCATGTGGCGGTATCCCGTCTCGATCGCGGGCGACCGCGACGGTGCGGCCGCTCTCGGCTGCTTCCTTGACTGCAAGCGCAACGGCCAGCGCGCGCGCCCCATCGACGCCGTCCACGACCGGCCGCCCGTCCCCGCGCACCGCGCCGGCGAACGCTTCCAGCGCTACCTCGTAGAGATCGCGGCGGTCGGGGACCTGGATCTCGCGTTCGCCGGAGCGGTCGCGCAATGTCACACGGCCCCCCGGATCCGCGGTCATGACGTCGACCGCAACGATCGAGCCCTCTTGGCCGTGCACCTCGAGACCCGTTCGGGCGTAGGCGACAGTGAACGCGTCGTGGGTCTGGACGAGGACGTCGCCCTCGAAGCGCAGCGCGCTGACCACCGCGTCCTCCGCCACCGCCCCCCACGGGCCCTGCCGGACCGCCACGGCCGCCGCCTCCAATGCGTCGCGGCCCAGGATCGCCCGCACGGCTGCGGCGTCATGGCAGGTGATGTCGAGGATCACGCCGGCGCCGCGTCCCTGCCCGGTGAGCCGCCACCCCTGCAGCCGATCAGGGAGGTGCCCCGCGTGAAAGACGCGCACTGCGAGCGGCCGCCCGACCGCTCCGTCCGCGACCAGCTGACGTATCGAACGGTGCGTTCCCGCGGCGGGCAGGTGGTGGTTGGTGGCGAGGACCACACCGGCCTCTCTGCAGGCTGCGATCATCTCCCAGGCGTCGTCGACAGACAGGGCGAGGGGCTTCTCGCACAGGACGTGCTTGCCAGCGGCCGCCGCCGCCAGTGTCTGAGCATGGTGGAGCTCGTTGGTCGTGCTGATGTAGACGGCGTCGACGTCGTCGCGCGCCAGGAGCCCGTCGAGGTCGGTCGTTGCCACCGGAATGCCGTTGGCGGCGGCATAGGCGCGCCCACGCTCAGGAGACGTGCTCAACACGGCGGATACCTCATGGCCGACGCGCCGCATGGCGGGGACGACGCGCGTGGCCGCGATGTCGCTCGCGCCGACGAGAGCCCAACGAAGGCCCTTCACGACCTCCCCTCCCCCCGGTCTTGCGGACGTCGATCGCGTGTGGTGCTCGAGGCGTGCACATGCAGGCGGGGCTCGAGAACGACCCGGGGGATCTGCGGGCTGTCGCGGAGCACTAGCGACACCGTTGCACGGGATAACCCGCTTTCGGTGGCCACGTCACTCATCCTCACTCGCCGCAACTCTCCCGCCAGGGCCGCGGCGTTCGGACCCTGGTAGGGGTGCTGGTCGCGCACCGACCACCAGACCGCGCCGTAGCCGAGGAGAATCACCGCCGCTCTGATCAGCGTGAGCAGTGGCGGGGCGAGGTCGAACTGCCGCTGCGCCTGCCTCTTGGTCTGCTCGAGGAGCGTCGCCGCCTCTCGGGGGTCGAGTCCACCGCCTTCGTCGGCTGTCGCGGTCTCGTCTGTGTCGTTTCTCTCGCTCATCGCTCCTTCCAGCGTACTTTGCACCGCAAAACTACTGCACTTTGCGACACAAAGTCAGGGCCGCTCGATCCAACAGCTCCTGGCAGATCAGGGCATCGCCAGCGACGGCGTCCTCTTCGTAAAGCTCACCGCCGCAGCGGTTGAGCGGCAGGCCCCTTACCGTGGCAGTTCTCATAGACCAGCATCACCGGCCAGAGCTCCGGTGCCAGCTGGTCAGGCCGTGGGGCCCCGCTGACCCATTTCGTCCTTCTCGACCACCCGCTGGTCTACGAACGCATACGAGCGGCTCTCACTCTACCGGCCTAAGCGCACACCGCCACCGATGAGTTCCAGGGTGTTCGCTCGTCATATCGGTTATCTGACGCAAGGAGATTGGAAATGGACGAACAGAACCTGGACATTTACGGACACGACCCGATTCCGTGGTCACGGGCGCTCCAGCAGCTCGAGGCGCAATCCCGCGAGGAAGGCCGCGGCCGGACCTGTTGGCTCGCCACCGCTGCCCCAGATGGGAGTCCCCATCTCGCGGCGGTGGGTGCGCTGTGGGAGAACAACCAGTTCTACTTCACGAGCGGACCCCGAACTCGCAAGAGCCGCAACCTCGCCGCCAACCCGAGCTGCGCAGTCTCGGTGTCGTTGGACGACATCGACGTTGTGGTTGAAGGCTCTGCCCGCAAGGTGACCGATATGCCGACGCTGGAGCGCGTGGCCAACCTCTACGCCTCCCTGGGTTGGCCGGCGCGCGCGCGCGGCGGAGCGATCACGGCGGAGTTCAGCGCGCCCAGCGCCGGACGCGGACCGTGGGATCTCTACGCGGTAACTCCGACCGCGGCGGTTGGAGTCGCGACCAAGGAGCCGCACGGTGCGACTCGCTGGCGCTTTGATCACTGACTAGACCCCGCCCACCTCCCACAGATTGTCTTCACTCCGTCGACCTTCGGCCAGCGCGTCTGTTGGTCTTCCTGGCCTCCATTCGTATTCGAGATCGAGGTGCCGGCGCGGGGATTCGAACCCCGGACCCTCGGCTTAAAAGGCCGCTGCTCTGCCAAGCTGAGCTACACCGGCGGCGGGAGGCTGATCAACCCGAACCAGCCGACAATGATCCACCCTACAGCCCCGCCTCGGCCGGCCGGAGCGGCCGCCGGCCGAGGTGGCGAGCTCCGGCCGAGGTGGACGACGTGCCGCTGATTCCACACTTAGGCGTCGGTCTTCACGCGAACGCAACCATCTCAGGCAGCCGCCTGGCTCAACACCCGCCGGTGCCACCCGACCCCCGGGGTCGCATTCCTGGGCTCGCCCCCTCGGGTGGCCGAGTTGGGGCTCGGACCAGGCCATCGAGGACGATGTCGGCGAGAGTCTCGAGGAAGCCGGGACCGTCGCGGTCGTAGCTGTCGCCGATCAGGGCCAGGAGTGGCTGCTGGCTGGCAGCCTGCGCGGTCGCGACGATGGAGAAGACGACGGCGTCGAGGGGGACGTCGTGGAGCTGTCCCGACGCGGTGAGGCGCTCGATGCGAGGCGCGACGTCGGCGAGGACGGGGCGAACGTAGCGGTCCAGGACGTAGTGAAGCCGTGGTGTGTCGCGTCTGGCCTCGTCGTTCATGATGGCGGCCAGGTGCGGCTCCTGGGCGTTGGCCGCGCAGAAGGCGCGGACGGCCCCGCGGAAGCGGTCGAGCTCAGAACGCGACGGATCGTCCATCGCGGCGAGGACCGTGGCCCAGAGCCGCTGCTGAGCGCGGTCCACGACCGCTCTCCAGAACGCCTCTTTGGATCCATACCGGTCGTTGATAAAGTTGTGGCTGACGCCGATCCAACGCGCTAGCTCACGCACCGACGCCCCGTCATAGCCGAGCTCGCCGAACGCCTTAAGTCCCTTGGCGAGGATCACGTCGTCGGGAGGAACGTCGGTCGTGGCGGCCGCGGGTCGCCCCACTCTGCGCCCACGGGGCGATTCCATCAGCGGCCCCTCCCAGCTGGCTTGACACTTGTCAGATTTCCTGCCATCATGCGCATAGAGTATCTGACAGTCGTCAAGTTTTGGAGCAGGTATGGCACGTCAGGCGACGCCGATGGCGGTTATCGCGGCGGATGAGGCGGACTACCGTCGGCTCGGGATCCGCCGCGGCCCGGTGGAACCATGGGAGGACGGCGCCCGCACCGACAATCGCCGCGGTACCTACGAGTGGTGGTACTTCGACGCGCACCTCGAGGACGGGGCAAAGCTGGTCGTGGTGTTCATGAACAAGGACCTGGCGGCGCCGCAGAAACCCCTGGAGCCGCTGATCCGGCTCAACCTCGATCTGCCCGACGGCCGCAGCTTCGAGAAGCTCGTCACATACCCCTCCGAGT
>CATPBP010000223.1 GCA_955652675.1 Candidatus Dormiibacterota bacterium | reverse complement strand
GCTCCAGGTGGTACAGGTGCTCCAGGGCCACCACCGAGGCGATCACGCCCCGAAAGGCCCGCGTCTGGAAGAGCTCGCTCTCTCCTTGAGGGTCGTGCGGCACATACGCCGTAACCAGGGGGATGATCCATCCGCCCATGACCATCAGCACGACGTAGACCAGGGTGAAAGCGATAGTGGCCAGATAGAAGAGAAAGCCCCCCAGCCACTTGCCGAGGACGACCTCCCAGTCACGGACCGGCGAGGTCAGCAGGATCTCCAGGGTGCCGGCACGCCGCTCCTCGGAGAGCAGCCGCATGGTGTAGAGCGGCGTGAAGAAGACCATCAGCAGCGCGATCAGGCTGAAGATCGAGCTCATGGTGACGGGCAGCTGCTGTCCCACCCTGGCCAGGTAGCCGAGGAAGGAGACGGGCAGCACCAGGACCGCCGCCACCACGTAGCCGATCGGCGAGACGAAGAGCGCGCTCAGCTCGCGCCAGGCGATGGCGCCGACCGCAGGCAGGCCGGTCCGCCAGAGCCTCTCATACAGTCCCGGACTACTGTCGGCCGCCTCTCTATCGTCCCTGGTGTCGGAATCCCTTTCCGATTCCGACTCGAGGGTCTCGGGCTCAGCCGCCGGAGTCGACAGGGGCGCGATCACGGCAGCTGTGACGGGCATCGGGCGCCGCTCGGGAGGCTCATCGGGCAGGGGCTCAGGCTCTGCCGGCGGCTGCATCTCCTCCAGGGCGGGCTTCTCTTCCGGCGATTCCGAGGAGCCGGCGGCGTGGGAGTCCGGAGGGGCTGGGGCTTGGGAGCCTTGGGAGGCTGGAGCCGGGGAGTCCGGAGAGGCTGTCGCCGGGGAGTCGGGGGAGACTGGAGCCGGGGAGTCCGGGGAGGTCAGCGCGTGGGACTCAGGGGAGGCTGCCTCGGGCGGTGCTTGCGGGGTCTCCAGCTCGTTCTGGGTCTCAGCCGGACGGGAGGCAGCGGCGGATCTCCCTCTCCCCCGGCCCCGCCGCCGGCGCGAGGACCGTGGGCGCTGGGGCTCCTCGCTCAACTGGCCTCCTCCATGGTGAGCTCCAGGAACACGTCCTCCAGGCTGAGGGCGCGAGAGCGAAGTTCTCGCAGGCCCAGGCCGGCGCCGATCACCGTCTTGGCCACCGTGTCCTCGAGGTCGCCGGCATGGCCGGTCACGACCAGCTGCCTCTCCCCATCGTCCGGCTCCGACATCTGCACCTGTTCAACGCCCGGGAGCAATCGCAGGCGCTGTTCTATGTCGCCGGCGCTTCCCCGGATCACCGCCTCGACCTGCTGGGCTCTGCCCTGGCTGAGACGCCGGCTCAGGTTCCGAGGCGTGTCGTCGGCCACCAGGCGACCCTGGTTGATGATCACCACGCGCTCGCAGGTCGCGCTGACCTCCGGCAGTATGTGGCTGGAGAGGATCACCGTGTGCTGCCGCCCCAGCTCGCCGATGAGCGCGCGTGTCTCGCGCGTCTGAGCCGGATCCAGGCCGGCGGTGGGCTCATCTAGGATGAGCACCTCCGGGTCGTGGACAACCGCCTGCGCCAGAGCGACGCGCTGGCGCAGGCCCTTGGAGAGCCGGCCGATGATCTCGTGGCGCCGGTCTGCCAGGCCACAGGCTTCGATCGCATAGCCGATCCGCTCCGCTCGCCTGGAGGGCGGCACCCCCCTCAGCCTGCACATCAGGGTCAGGTAGCCGTCGACGCGCATCTCGCCATAGAGCGGCGCAAGCTCCGGCAGGTAGCCGACCCTGCGCCGGACCTCCAGAGACTGCTCGAACACGTCGAATCCCCCGATGCTGGCGGTGCCACCGCTGGCACTCAGGTAGCCGGTCAGGATCCGCATCGTCGTGGACTTGCCGGCACCGTTCGGGCCGAGGAAGCCGAGCACCTGTCCACGCGGGACGGAGAACGTCACATCGACAACCGCCGCCCGGTCGCCGTAGTACTTCGTGAGACCGTTGACCTCGATCAAGGGAACGGCCGACCATTGTATGGGACCTCATCCACCCCGACGGCGAACAGCTACGGGGGGCGAGGGTTCGCTGCCCCTGCGGCGGAGTGCCTGCTCCGGGTTTCTAGGTCAGCGCGGGGGGCCCACCCAGACGGTCTGGATGTTCTGAAACTCGATCAGGCCGTACTCGGAAAGCTCGCGACCGATGCCCGAACGCTTCACGCCCCCGAAGGGCAGCGCCGGTTCTGAAGCCACCATTCCGTTGACGTAGACCATGCCGGCCTCGATCCGGTCGGCGAGGCGCTTGCCGCGTTCGACGTCCCCGGTCCAGAGATTGGAGCCGAGCCCGTAGACCGTGTCGTTGGCCAGGGCCAGCGCGTCGTCCTCGTCTCGGGCGCGGATCACGGCCGCCACCGGGCCGAAGGTCTCCTCCCGGAAGACGGGCATGTCCCTGGTGACGTTGGTGAGCACAGTCGGCTTGAAGTAGTAGCCGGGCCCTTCAGGCCGCTCGGCGCCGACCGCCGGCCGGGCTCCCATCCGCACAGACTCGGTGACCTGCTTCTCCAGGTCCTGGACCAGGTCCTCTCTGGCCAGCGGCCCCACGTTGACGTCACGCTGGGTGGGGTCCCCGACCTTCAGCGCGGCGACCGCCTCGCAAAAGAGACGCTCGAACTCGTCTGCCACCGCCTCGGCGACGATGAAGCGCTTGGCGGCGATACAGCTCTGGCCGTTGTTCTGGTTGCGGGCTCGGCAGGCGACCCGGGCGGCGGCCTCCAGGTCCGCGTCCTCCAGGACGATGAAGGGATCGGAGCCGCCGAGCTCGAGAACCATCTTCTTGATCTCGCCGCCCGCCACTGCTCCCACCTTGGCCCCCGCCGCGTCGCTGCCCGTCAGCGTCACCCCGACCACCCGCTTATCGCGGATGATCCGCTCGACGGCGGCGGGACTGACCAGGAGCGTCTTGAAGACACCCTCGGGGAAGCCGGCGGCCCGGCACGCCTCTTCGGCGGCGAGCGCCGTCTGCGGCACGTTGGAGGCGTGCTTGAGCACCATCACATTGCCGCCCATGAGGGCCGGCACGGCGGCCCGGAACACCTGCCAGAGAGGGAAGTTCCACGGCATCACCGCCAGAATCAGCCCCAGCGGCTGGAAGCGGACATAGCTCTCCTGACCGCTGCTGGCGACGCTCCGCTCCGCCAGCATCTGCTCGGCGTTCTCGGCATACCAATCGGCCGCCAGTGCGCACTTCGCCACCTCGGCCTCAGCCTCCACGATCGGCTTGCCCATCTCCGCGGTCATCAGGGCCGCCAGCCTAGGCTTCTCCTCGCGCAGGTAGGCGGCCAGGTCCGTCATGCGCGCGGCGCGGGCCGCGAAGCCCGCCTGTCTCCACGGCGCACGGGCGTCCCACCCCTTCTGCAGGGCGACGTCGACCTCGTCCCAGGTGTGCTCCTGGAAGCGGGCCAGTTCTTCTCCGGTGGCAGGGTTGACGGACACGATAGGCATAGGACCAACATACCGCTGGGATGGCTACGAGCGTGATCGCGGTCGGTGACGAACTGCTGGCCGGCTTTCAGCAGGACACCAACTCCCACTGGCTTGCGGAGCGGCTGCGGCTGCTCGGCTTTCCGCTCAAGCGCATCACGGTCGTCACAGACCGCACCGAGGACGTGGTCGAACAGCTTCGCAGGGACCTCTGGGACGCCGAGGTGGAGGATGTCTACTGCTGCGGCGGGCTGGGGCCGACGCCGGACGACCGAACCTTCGAAGCGGTGGCCGCCGCCCTGGGACGGGAGCTGGTCACCTGGCAGCCCGTCCTGGAGCGCATCCAGCGGCGCGTCGACCGCATGCACGCGGCGGGCTTGATCGAGTCAGCCGAGGTAAGCGAGGGCAACGTGCGGATGGCGCGGATACCGGCCGCCCCCGACCACGTCTTTCGCAACCGCGGGGGCATGGCTCCCGGGCTCCTCTATCTCGTCGAGGGACGCCGGCTCTTCGTGCTGCCGGGGGTCCCAAGCGAGCTCAAGGGCATCTTCACCAAGGAGATCGAGCCGGAGTTCCTGACCGGGCGCTCGGCCGCAGTCGTGCGTGAGCTGCGCTTCCTCTTCGCCGTCGAAGCCGGCTTCTACCCGGTGATGCGGGAGCTGGAAGCCTCCCACAGCGACGTCTCGGTCGGCTCCTACCCCAACTTCGAGACCAGAGAGCTGGTGATCCGCTTCCTGGGCGACGACCCCGGACGAGTTGCGGAGGCGATGGACATAGTCCGCCGCCACGTAGCCCCCATGGGCTTAACCCCCATCAGCTGACCGCGGAGAAAGCAGCCCGTCCCACTTAACGGCCTTTGAACTGGGGTTCTTGCTTTTGGAAGAAGGACATGATGCCCATGACGGCGTCCTCGCTCAGGGCGGCTCTGGCGAAGTTGTGGGCCTCAATCTCCAGCGCCTCCGAGAGCGGCAGGTCCTGTCCTCGATTCACCGCGTCCTTGATCATGGCGATTGCGAAGGTCGCCGCACCGGCCAGCCGGCCGGCCAGCTCGTCGACGCTGCGATCCAGCTCCTCGGGAGGAACGGCGCGGTCGACCAGGCCGATCTGCCTGGCCTCCTCACCAGAGAGCCGCCGCGCCTCGTAGAGCAGCGGGAGCGCGGCGGCCCGCCCGATCAGGCGCACCAGCCGCTGGGTGCCCCCGGCCCCGGGAATGATCCCGAGCGCGGCCTCGGTCTGGCCGATTCGCGAGCGTCCGTCCTCCACCATCACCCTGTAGTCGCAGCAGAGCGTCAACTCGCAGCCGCCTCCCAGCGCATGGCCGTTGATGCGTGCGATCACGGGCTTGGGGCAGAGCTGGATGGAGGTGAACTCCGCCCCCATCTTCCTGATCATGTCGACGATCTGGTCCTCGGCGTCCGGAGCGTGACGGTCGACGCCGCCCACCGAGCCAAGGTCGGCCCCCACGCTGAAGTACCGCTCGTAGGCACTCTGCAGCACGATGACCCGGCACTCGTCATCGGCGCCCAGCTCGTCGAAGGCCCCCCGCAGCTGACCCATCAGGTCGGCGGCGATCGCGTTGTTGCCTCCTCGCTGCATCACCACCCTGGCCACGGCTCCATCCCGCCGCACCTCCACCAGGTCGCCCATCAGGCCGTGAAGAGCGGGATGCCGCCCGCCACCTCGATCGTGGTTCCGGTGATGTAGCCGGCCTCCTCGGAGCAGAGAAAGCCGATCGTGGCAGCGATGTTCGAGGGTTCTCCGAAGCGCTTGAAGACGGTCCGGTTCTTGAACCGCTCGTAGAGCGGGTTGCCGCCGGCGGCGGCGGCGCCGGCCTCGGAGAGGATGATCCCCGGCACGATGGCGTTGGCCGTGATGCCGTGGCGGCCGCCCTCCAGGGCCGCCGTCTTGGCGAGCCCGATCAGACCCGCCTTGGTCGCCGAGTAGCTGGCCTGGCCGAAGCCACCCAGCGTCCCCGCCACCGAGGACATGAAGATGAGCCTTCCCCACTTCTGCTCCACCAGGTAGGGCCAGACCTCCTTGGTGCAGTTGAAAGAGCCGGTCAAATTCACCGCTACGTCGCGGTCCCACAGCCCGTAGTCCTGGTTCGGGATCTGAGCGGTGTGGTCCAGGGTGGCCGCGTTGTTGACAAGGATGTCGATGTGGCCGAACTGCTCTTTGACCTGGGCGAAGACCTCGCGGATCTGCTCCCGGTTGGTCACGTCCATCTTGATCGCTGTGGACCGCCGCCCGAGCTGCCGGATCTCTTCGGCGGTGCGGTTGGAGTAGACCCAACCCTGGGCGGTCGCCACCTGGGCCAGCATCGAATTGGCACCCTCGGCGGTCGCCTGCAGCTCCGGGTCGTCCTCGATCAGGATGTCCGTGATCACGACGTCGGCACCCATGCGGGCCAGCGTCAGCGCGTCCTCACGACCGAGCCCGCGTGAGGCACCGGTGACCAGGGCGACCCTGCCTGAGAGATCGAACATGCGGCGCTCTCCTTTCTCGTTGCTAGTCAGCGGTCCTGGCCGGCCGCAGATCCGCCCGGCCTCTGGTCAGCACCGGCTGGCCATCCTGGTTGAGCGCGCTCAGCTCCGGCTCGGTAGCGAGCCCGGTGGCGCGGAAGGTGACCGCGTCGCCCGGCCTGACCATGCCGGCGAAGCGGCAGCTCAGCCGGCGAAGCCGGGACGGGTCCCCGGCGACGCGAGCGAGCAGGCCCATCTGTAGCATGCCGTGGGCTATCACTCCCGGCAGCCCGACCGAGCGCGCGAACTCCTCGTCCAGGTGGATCGGGTTGCGGTCGCCGGAGGCCTCCGCGTAAGCCTCTATCTGCTCCCTGGTGAAGGTGATCGTCAGCTCGCTCATCCGCCCGCCCCCCTGACCACGAAGAGCGCGTTGGACCGGCAGATCGGCGCCGCGTCGGCGCCGCTCACCTCGGTCTCGAAGCGGATGAGCCGGACGCCTCGCCGCTCGCTGTCGCTGCTCACCCGGCCTCGCGCGGTCACCGTCTCTCCGACCTGCGGCTGACGCTCCCACTCGAACTCCTGCTCCGCGTGGAGAAGGTTTGCGAAGTCGATCGCGGCCTCCTCGTCGGCGAAGAGCTGGGGTGCGGTGGTGCCGAGGGCATAGACCGCCGCGTAGGTCGGGGGCACCCCATCCGAGGGATCGACGCCCAGGGCTCTGGCGAAGGCGGAGACCTGGTCACCCTCGATGGTGAACTCGACCGGCGGATACTCCCGCCCCGCCACCGCCGCTATCTCTCGAAGCTCCGGCGACCGTAGGTCTCCAGGTCGCGACGCTTC
Organism: Candidatus Dormiibacterota bacterium; assembly: GCA_955652675.1. Classification (GTDB taxonomy): domain Bacteria; phylum Chloroflexota; class Dormibacteria; order Dormibacterales; family Dormibacteraceae; genus Nephthysia. Next base: position 8,035 of record CATPBP010000223.1, on the reverse strand, counting down.
CGCTCCGCCGCGTCCAGATCGTCGCAGAAGATGAAGTGGCCGCGGCCGTGGACGTAGTAGCCGCCGCCCTGGTCGCGGGTCACCTTGAAGTTCGGTAGCTCGATGTCATACACCTGGCCGGACGGCGACACCTTCAAAAGCGGCATCCGATCAGGCTAGACGGAAGCGCAGCCGCACCCTACGCAGGAGCGCGGGACGCAGCTCCTCCCAGACGGCGAGCACCGCCGGGCGGCTCTCTGCAGCCAGGTCCCCCGGGGCGTACGCCGCCACCGTGAAGCGCTGCGCCAGCTCCCGGGCCGGCCGCGCGGCATCTGGCAGCTCACCGGCCAGGCGCGCTCCGAACTCAAGTGGGGTCTCGGAGCTCCTACGGCCGATTCCCGCCAACCTTGTGAGCAGGGCGGTCCGCTGCCAGACTCCGCTCACCGTTCGCGGCCGGAGATACCGAGAGACGGCGACCCAGATTGCCACCACCGCGGCAAGAAAGGCCGCCAGCGCGATCGGGAACCCGATCGGCAGTGGCAGGTTCGCCTGGCCGGCCGTGCCCACATCGCCGCCGCTGATGTCGCCCTTGTCCGGCCGCTGGTTGGCCTGGCCGGGGGTCACAGTGCCCTGGTCACTCGGATTGCAGACCTCGGCGTCACGGCTGCAGGCCGCGCCTGTGCTGCCGCGGGGGATTGGAAAGTAAGTGCCGTCGGGGGTCGGCTCGAACGGGATCCAGCCGAAGCGCGGGTAGTAGACCTCGACCCAGGTGTGCGTGTCGGATTCGCGAACCACGTAGCGGTTCAGCTTCTCGTCGTAGGTTCCGGGCCCGTAGCCGTTGACCAGGCGGGTCGGGATCCCCAGAGACCTCAGCATGTCCCCCATGGCGCTGGCGAAGTACTCGCAGTAGCCCTGCTTGGAGGTGAAGAGAAAGTATTCGAGGGGATCTACGCTGCGAGGCGGATCGCTCGGCGTCAGCGTGTAGCTGTAGTTGGAGCGCAGGAAGCTCTCGATCGCCTGGGCCTGGTCGTAGGGATTGGTCTTGCCCGCGGTGACCTGCACGGCGAGGTCGTGGATCCGCTGCAGCGTGGCGGAGCTGCGGTAGTTGTTCGCCCCCGCCGGGTCCGGCGGAGGCCCCCGGTCGCTGGCCCGGTAGGCGTTGCCGAAGTTGCGATATGGATCGAGCCAGGCTGGATATTCGGTGGCCGACTGCCGGAGATCGTCCTCGGTGGCGTTCGAGTACTGGACTGTGACCTTGTAATTGCCCGCCCCGCTGAGCCTGCCCGGCCCGGACAACCGGTCGAGCGTGTTCAACCGGTCCGAGGGCATGGAGCTCAGGGCAGACAGAGAGGCGGCCGAGCTTCGCGCGGTCGCATTCCGGTCCAGCTTGACCAGGGTGCCCGGGTAGAAGAGGACATCACTCGCCTTGTCCGGCGGTTTCAACATCTGGAGCTTGAAGCTGCCGCTCAGCAGGGCCTGGTACTGCTCGGTGTAAGGCGGCGTCACGTCCTTGTCGAGCTGGAAGGCGATGGACGGCTGAGCGTAGCGCCAGGCGGCCCCGTCGAGGCCCACTGACGTGCGCTCCAGGTTCAGCCCGCGGAAGTAGCGGGGGCCGCCGAAGTTGCCGTCGATGGTGTACGTCATGACGATGCCGCCCGTCTTGTGAATGGGGCCGGCGAGCGCGACGTCGGTGGCGAAGCCGGTGGAGGTGCCGCTGCCCGTGCCGTGACCGAAAGCGACCTGGTGGTTCAGCCGCTGCTGGAGCTCCGCCCATCCGCGAAAGCTGCCGTTCTCGATGTCCACAGTGCGATCGGCGTTGGACAGCGGCGGCAGGAAGATGCCAAGCGCGATGACCCCGGCCATCACGACCACGCCGCTCTCCCAGAAGTCCCAACGGGCGTCACCGGTGAGCTTCACGCGCCGGCGCCCGATGCTCTCCAGCGACCTCTGGTAGCTGGTCCAGAGCAGGAGGGCCAGCGTGAGGAGCAGAAAGCCCAACGTGTAGCCGTTCTGGTCGCTGGGAAAGTTGAGGACGTTGGTGGCGAAGGCGGCGGCCCCGGGCACGAGGCCGAGCAGCGGTTGCCGCCAGCGCAGGACACACCAGCTCAACCAGCCTCCAACCACCCAGAACAGGCAGCAGAGGAGATAGAGGATGAAGCTGGCGTCGCCGCCCGCGTCGCCGTTCACCACGCGGTGGGCCCAGGTCGCGATCAGGCGCAGTGGATCGGCGGGATCGTAGGGGTGCGAGACGTGGAGGACGGGATAGGAGGCCAGGTAGCCCGCCACGGGGGCGGCGGCCAGCCCCAGCCCCAAGGCCAGCAGCGAGGGCACGCGCCTGGTCAGTGCGAGGATGCCCATGAGCACGGCGGCGATGAGGGCGAGGTTGGTCAGGACCTCGGAGTGCGGCACCCATCCGGCGGAGACCGTCGAGTTGGAGATACAGATGAGGAGGAGGAGGAGGAGCACGCTCGACACGACGGTGCCCGTGGGCACCCGGCTGCGCAACGAGGCGGCTTTGGCGCTAGACCAGTCGGACAGCATCTCGTGTCCTCATCAGGCGGCTGAAGTCGTCGCCCTTGCGGATCACGTAGAGGTCGACGTCCGCGCCCAGGTCGAAGCTCAGGTTCGGCTCCGGAGCGCCAAAGCTGGAGGCGTCGATGTAGAACGCCAGAAGGGGCGTACCGCGGCCTCTGATGGCCTGAGTGACCGACACCCAGTGAGGGTCCGGGCTGGGGGTGATCACCGCGATCGCCCGGCGCGGAAGGCGCCGGATCCGGTCCCAGGCGAGTGCCCGAGCCAGCCCCTGGGAGCCGTCGGCCTGGGCCACGGCCAGGTAGTCGAGGATGACGCGGTCCTGGCGCAGGGCCCGGTGCGGTTCCAGCACAGTGCCGCGGCCGTCGTTGACGATCAGGCCTACCCTGCGGCCTCGGGAGTGGACCTGCAGCGCCACCGAGGCCGCAAGGCTGACAGCGTACTCGAGCGTCGACTCCTCGCCCTCGCCGAAATGGACGCTGCGGTTGAGGTCGAGCACGACCCAGAGGTCCGCGGTCAGCGGCTGCTCGAAGGTCTTGCTCATGAGCTGCTCGTGCTTCTGTGAGAGTGGCCAGTGGATGCGGCCGAAGGAATCCCCGGGTGCGTATTCCCGGACGCCGCCGGTCTCGGGCGGGTAGTCGGCCCAGTTTCCGTATCTCTGGGCCGTGCCGGCGTGCTGACTCGCAGGCATGAGCAGCTGCGGCATGGGCCGCACCCGAGGATAGACGAGCACCTGGTTCTTCTGGTTGTCCCGCCGCTCCTCGGTGAAGAGCCCGAAGGGCTCGCTGACCCGCACCCGTGTGGGGCCGAAGGTGACCCAGCCTCGCTGCCGGTAGACGCCCCGCGCGCGCCAGGTGACCGTCTCCTTCCCAAGCGAGATGACCCGCCCGGGCTGATAGTCGCGCAGGCGGCTCAGGTCTGCCACCTCCACCCAGGGAGCGGGCGTCCGGCCGGTCTTCCGAATGCTGAAGGTCTCCTCGAAGGCCTCACCCACGGTCGGGGTGCCGGCATCCAGAGTGCGCTCGACAGTTATTCCCCGCGCCGCCAGCTTGGGCCAGGCCCAGGTCAACACGAAGAGCATCCCGAGCGCGTAAGCGATGGCGAAGGCCGGCCGGATGGCGGTCAGATACGCGAAAAAGAGCAGCAGGGCGAGGCTGAGGCCGAGGAGGGCCCGGGTCATCGCCTTCCCTACCTTACTCCCGCCCGGAGCGAGGATCGCTAGGCATCGTAGGCGGTCTGCGGCACCTGCTCGCGCTCCATCAGCTGGTGGAGAATCCGGGTGGCGCTGGCTCCCTGCATCTCGGCGTTGGGCCTGAGGATGATGCGATGGCCAAGCACCGAGTCGACCAGCGCTTTCACATCGTCCGGCACCACATAGGGACGGCCAAGGATCGCCGCTCGAGCTTGCGAGGCATGGAAGAGATTGATGGTGCCTCGCGTGCTCACGCCGAGGGCGATCTCGGGGTGGTTGCGCGTCTTCCCCACCAGGTGGGCCATGTAATCCTTCAGTTCGGGCTTCACGAATACGTCGCGCACCGCCCGCTGGGCGGCGGCCAGCTCGGAGGGGGAGACGACCGGCTGAAGTTCATCGAACGGTGACTCCACCTTCTCCAGACCCAGCAGCTCGGCCTCTTCCCTGGCCGGCAGGTAGCCGAGCTTGACCTTCATGAAGAAACGGTCGAGCTGAGCCTCGGGCAGCGGGAATGTGCCGGAGTACTCGACAGGGTTCTGGGTCGCCATGACCATGAAGGGCGTTGGCAGCAGGTGCGTCTCGCCGTCGATCGTCACCTGGTGCTCCTCCATCGCCTCCAAGAGCGCGGCCTGGGTCTTCGGCGTGGCGCGGTTGATCTCGTCGGCCAGAAGGATCTGAGCGAAGACCGGACCGGGACGAAACTCGAACTCGGACACCTTCTGATTGAAGGCTTGCACCCCGGTGATGTCCGACGGCAGAAGGTCGGGGGTGAACTGGATGCGCCGGAAGCTGCAGTCGAGCGAACGCGCGAGCGCCTTGGCGAGCATGGTCTTGCCGACTCCCGGCACGTCCTCGATGAGCAGATGGCCCTGGCAGAGAAGCGTTACCAGGCAGAGGCGAACCTCGTCTTCCTTGTGGACGATGGCGCGGGCGACGTTGGCCAGTGCTGGCTCCACAACCCTGTGCACATCGTCCAGTGAGACCTGGTCTGCCGGTTTTCTCATGCTTCGGGGACCCCCTCCGTTGTGAGCGGATTATATGGACGTCTGGTCCTAACGCTCGCACCGGAGGATATTCGGAAGATATCCGAAGATCCTGAGAATCGCCGGATCGCCTGGCCGGGCGCGTCGTCCTGGACTCGACGGCGCGGGAGTTTGGAGCCAGCGCCGCGGCGGCGGAGCCGAGTGGGACGACGAGCGGTGGGGGAAAAGTCCGCGGCGACTGGCATGCCGCCAACTTAGGGGTGCTGCGGGCGCCGGGCAACAGTGCCTGTAAAGAAGCGTTCGGCCGGGACGAACCCCCTCCCTACCCTCCTCCGGAAGGAGAGGAACCTTTCTCCTTTTCTCAGTTATCAGGAGACTTCTTCGTCGTCGTCTTCGACCAGGCGCAGCTGTCCGGACGCCTTGAGGCCCAGGTTCCGGGCGAAGAAGCCTGCCACGCGCTCCAGATAGAGCTGTCGATCCTGAAAGTAGGTTCCGGTGTGCGGCGCTCCCTGGACGACCCAGATCTCCCGGGGTCCTCGGTAGGCGTCGTGAAGCTGACGGGAGTGGTGGACCGAGGTGATCGCGTCGGCCCCGCCGTGGATGAAGAAGACCGGCCGGGGCTCGAGCCCGCTCAGCACGGAGATGGGGCTGGACTCCGCGATTCGAACGCCGTGGCGCAGTCGCATCCAGAGACCGACGGCGGCCACGAAGGGAGCGCCGGGGAGAAGTGTGTAGCGGCGGATATTCTCCCTGATCACCCTCCGGAGGTCGCTGAAGGGGCTGTCCAGGACCAGCGCCTCCACCGAAGGATCGCCGGCCGCGCCGAGCAGGCTGACCACGGCGCCCATCGAATACCCCAGCAGGCCGATCCTCGCGCCGCGAACCCGCCGGCGCGCGAAGGCGATCGCCGCCTCCAGCTCCTGGACCTCGCGGACCCCCATGGTGACGACGGCGCGGTCGCTCCCCGGCATGCCGCGATAGGAGTAGACGAGGACGTTGAACCCCTTGCGCCAGAGCGCGACCGCGATGCCGAGCAGACTCTCCCGGCGGCTCTTGTGCCCGGGGCTGATCACGATGACCTGGGGCGATCCGCTCTGCCGGAAGAACCAGGCTCCGAAGGCGATCCCGTCCGCCGTCAGCAGATCGACGTCTTCGTAGTTGACCTGGAACTCCCAAGGCGTGAAGGCGAAGTCGTCCAGGAAGGTGGGGGTTGCCGGCCGGAAGAGCCGCCTGTAGACGATGGCGGCAAGGACGAGAAAGGCAGCGGCAAGCACCGCGACTAGACCGCCGAGAACCAGGAAGACCATGGGAGGTTAGTTAAGTCTAGGAGGACCGGCCGACCGCGGCTCTCACTCTTTGGCGGCCCGGGCAGGCTTGCCGACTCGGCCCTCCTCGTACCGCCCCAGCACGAACAGGACCAGCCCTAGCCGGTTCAGGTAGCGCCTGACCTGAGGGTTCTGGATGCCGCCTTCGCGGGTCAGCGTGACGCAGCGGCGCTCGGCTCGGCGGACGACCGCCCGGGCCAGGTCGAGAGCCGCCGAAGCCGGCGTCGTGCCCGGCAGGATGAAGCCATCGGGCATCGGCACCTCCGCCTCCAGCTCGGCCATCAGCCCGTCCAGCCCGGCCACCTCCTCGGCCGTGGTGGTGACGAAGCGGGATTTCCCGTCCGGATTGGTTGCCAGCTCGGCGCCCACCCGGTAGAGGTCCGCCTGAAGCCGCTCGACGATCTCCTTGACCCGGGGATCGGAGGTCAGCGCCTTTGCCAGTCCAAGAGCGCTGGAAGCCTCGTCAACGGTGCCGTACGTCTCGATCCGGAGATCGTCTTTGGAGGCGCGACCGCCACCCAGGAGGCCGGTTGTCCCGTCGTCTCCGCTTCCGGCCAGCTCCTGCATGGTCTTCTTCCGCTCCGGCACCACACCAATCTAACCTTGAGATCTGGATGAAGGCCACCCAGCTGGTCGAGAGCATTCGCGCGGATCTGGCGCCCACCCGGGACCGTTTGGTCGAGCATCCCTACGTTGGGGCGGTGCAGGAGAAGCGGCTCCAGCTGGACCAGCTGCGTCCCTTCGCTGGCGAGCAGTTCCAGATCATTTCGAGCGACCTGCGGAGCGTGGCCCAGCTGGTCGGCCGCTTCGGAGGGGACTTCTTCCTGGACGTGCTCAGCGGGGAACGCGCAGCTCTGGCAGCGCTGCCTGCGCTGGCCACCGCGTTCGGCATGACCGGCGCCGAGGTGCTGGGCTACGAGTCATTGCCCGGATGCCAGGCCTACGCGGCGTTCATGGCCTGGCTCGCGGCCTACGCCTCCGACGCCGAGGTCTCAGCCGCCTTCGTGGTCAACTTCCGCGCCTGGGGAGAGAACTGCGGACGCCTCAGTCGCGCCCTCCGCGCCGGCTATGGCCTGAGCGGCGACAGTGTCTCCTTCCTGGACCTGTTCGCGGAGACGGCCGATGACTTCGAGGAGCGTGCCCTGGCGGTCATCGACGCGGGTCTGCTGAGGGGGGTGCCAGAAGTACTCATCAGGCGCGCGCCAAGATTCCTGCAGAGCTACGAGCTGCTTTTCTGGGACACGCTGTACGGAGCCCTGAGCTGAGCTTCAGCCAGGAGCTCCGCGCCGAGGCCGAGCCGATCTGGCACGCCCAGCACGAGCACCCTTTCGTGCGCGGGATAGGTACCGGCGAAGTCAACGCCGAACAGTTCAAGCGGTGGGTCAAGCAGGACTACCTGTTTCTGGTCGAGTACTGCCGCCTGCTCGCCCTGGGCGCGGCGCGATCACCGGATCTGGGCACCCTCCGGCGTTTCGCAGAGCTGCTCCAGGCGACCGCCGGGAGCGAGATGGAGCTGCACCGCTCTTACGCGGCGGAGTTCGGCATCAGCGGCGACGAGCTGGAGTCGGAGGCCATGGCTCCCGTGACCAGGGCATACGCGGACTTCCTGGTCAGGACGGCGGCCACCGGGGATTTCGCCGAGTTGGCAGCCGCGCTGCTGCCCTGCATGTGGGGCTTCAACGAGGTCGGCTTGCGCCTGGCCGAGGGCGGACGGCCGGAGGACCCTCGCCTTGCCCGTTGGATCGACACCTACGCCGACCCGGCGTTCACGAGCCTGGCCAACTGGTGCCGGGAGCTCGTAGATAGGCTCGCCGACGGCGCGTCTGCCGCTGGGCGGGCTCGGATGAGAGAGGCTTTCCTGCTCTCCAGCCAGTACGAACTGGCCTTCTGGGACGTCTAACCGAGACGGCGTGCGGGGTTGCTTCGGCTAGCAGGTTGATGAAAAAGGGTCGTCGAGCGAGTTGGCCATCCAGGTGGTCCAGATTCGGGCGCATTTCCGAGCACCGGAGTGAGCGCATCTGAAT
>CATPBP010000222.1 GCA_955652675.1 Candidatus Dormiibacterota bacterium | reverse complement strand
GGCCCGCGCCACGGGCTTCGACCTGCCGGCCGGCGACGACGGGGGCCTGCGCGTTCGGCGGAGCGGCCGGCTTCCCGAACAGCTGGCCGCTCACCGGCCGTACGTGGTTGTGCACCCCGGCGCCTCGGCGCCGGCGCGGGCCTGGTCACGGTTCCGGCACCGGGAGCTGGTCGACCTGCTCGCCGGCCAGGGGCGCCACGTGGTCGTGACCGGGAGCCGGGAGGAGGCGGCACTCGTCGCGGAGGTGGCGGGGCCGCCGCGGCCAGAGGTGCTCGCCCTGGCGGGCCGCACTCCCCTGCCGGTGCTGGCCGAGGCGCTGGCGGCGGCCGACGCCGTCGTGGTCGGCAACACCGGGCCGGCTCACCTTGCGGCGGCTGTCGGTACGCCGGTCGTCTCGCTCTTCGCGCCGGTGGTCCCCGCCGAGCGCTGGCGCCCCTGGCGGGTGCGGCACGCCCTGCTCGGCCGGCAGGACGCGGCCTGTACCGGGAGCCGCGCCCGCCAGTGCCCGGTGCCCGGCCACCCCTGCCTGGACGCCATCCCGGCCGCGGAGGTGGCGGCGGCTGTGGAGACGCTCGCGCCCAGGGCCCGGCGGATGCCGGTCGAGGCTCGGCCATGAACGTCTTTCTCTGGCACGTGCACGGGTCCTGGACCACCGCCTTCGTGCAGGGGCGGCACCGCTACCTGGTCCCGGTCCTGCCCGAGCGGGGTCCGGACGGACGCGGGCGTGCGGAGACATACGAGTGGCCGGGGTCGGTGGTGGAGGTCTCGCCCGACGAGGCCGCCCGCGCGGCGGTCGACGTCGTGGTGCTGCAGAGACCCGACGAGCTGTCCAGGTTGGCCGCCCACTGGCTGGGCGGGCGAAGGCCCGGTCGCGACCTTCCTGCCGTTTACCTCGAGCACAACGCGCCACAGGGCCGGATCAGCGAGATGCGCCACCCGGCGGCCGATCGGCCCGAGCTCACCGTGGTCCACGTGACGCACTTCAACCGGCTCTTCTGGGACACCGGCGGCACCCCCGTCCGGGTGATCGAGCACGGCGTGGTGGACCCCGGCCATCTCTACGAGGGCCGCCTGGCTCGGGGCGCCGCGGCGATCAACGAGCCGGGCCGCCGAGGGCGGGTGGTCGGCACCGACCTGCTGCCCGACCTGCGGCGCAGCCTGCCCATCGACGTCTTCGGGATTGCGACGGACCGGGACTTGCCCCAGCGGCGACTGCACCGCGAGATGGCGCGCCGCCGGGCTTACGTTCACCCCTACCGTTGGACCTCCCTGGGCCTGGCCCTGATCGAGGCCATGCATATCGGGATGCCGGTCGTGGCCCTGGCCACTACCGAAGTTCCGGAGGCGGTCCCGCCTGCCGCGGGCTTCGTGAGCAATCGCCTCGACAGGCTGTGCGACGGCCTCCGGCGGCTGGGCGGGGATCGCCATCTCGCGTGCGAGATGGGCGCGGCGGCGCGTGAGCACGCGCTCTGCCGCTACGGCCTGAACCGCTTCTTGAGGGAGTGGGACCAGCTTCTTGAGGAGGTAAGCAGGGGATGAGTCAGCGACCAGCGCGGGGCCGCCCGGGCCCCGCCATGAGGATCGCCATGGTCTCGGAGCACGCCAGCCCGCTGGTGGCAAACCTGGGCGGCGTCGACGCCGGCGGTCAGAACGTGTTCGTCGCCGACCTCGCCACGGCGCTCGCCAGGCGGGGCGCCGAGGTCACGGTCCACACCCGCCGGGACGATGCCTCCCTCCCCAATCGAGTGAACATGTGCCCCGGCGTGCTGGTGGAGCACGTCAATGCGGGGCCGCCCGAGCCCGTCTCCAAAGACCTGCTGCCGCCCTACATGGAGGAGTTCGCCCAGCGGCTGCGCCGGGCCTGGGTGCGCCGGCGGCCGGACGTGGTGCACGCCCACTTCTGGATGTCCGGACGGGCATCGCTGGCCGCAGCCCGCCTCCTCGAACTGCCGGTGCTGCAGACCTTCCACGCGCTGGGGGTGGTCAAGCGCCGGCACCAGGGCACGAAGGACACCAGCCCGCCGGAGCGCATAGCCGCGGAGCTCGAGATCGCGCGCTCCGCCGACCGCATCCTGGCGACTTCAAGCGACGAGCTCTTCGAGCTCGCCCGGCTGGGTGTCGAGAGCCCCATCTCGGTCATCCCCTGCGGCGTCGACCTCGACGTCTTCCAGCCGGCGGGACCGGCCGCGCCTCGCCAGCACGGCCTCCATCGGGTGGTGATCGTGAGCCGGCTGGTGGAGCGCAAGGGGGTCGGCAACGTCATCTCGGCGCTCGCGGCAGTGCCCGACTGCGAGCTGGTGGTGGCCGGCGGGCCCAGCCCTGAGATGGTCGAGTCGGATACGGAGGTCCGCCGTTTCCGGCAGCTGGCCAGGGCGATGCACGTGGAGCACCGGGTCCATTTCGTGGGCGCCCTGCATCATCACCAGGTCCCCTGGCTCCTGCGCTCCGCCGACGCGGTGGCCTGCGTTCCCTGGTACGAGCCGTTCGGGATGGTGGCCCTTGAGGCCATGGCCTGCGGCGTTCCCGTGGTCGCCTCGGCCGTAGGCGGCCTGGTGGACACCGTCGTGGACGGCGTCACCGGCGTCCACGTGCCGCCCCGCCGGCCGGACGAGGTCGCGCTCGCGCTGCGCACGCTTCTCCGTCAGCCGGACCTCCGGGCCTCCATGGGAGCGGCCGGACTGCAGCGGGCCCGGCTCCGCTACGGCTGGGACGCGATCGCCCAGGCCACCCTGGCGGCCTACGGGGCGGTCTGCGAGGAGCGCGCGGGACGCCTCGCGGAGGGTCCGGCATGAGCTCCTCGACGCGGAGACGCACCTGGCCGGCCCGCCGCCACCTGCTGGCGCATGCCGGTGCCATGGCCGAGCTGGAAGCCCGGGCGCTCCAGCTGGAAGCCTGGGGGGAAGAGCTCGGCATCCAGCTCCTGGCCGGACACCGGGTCCTGGTGGCGGGGAACGGCGGCAGCGCGGCTCAGGCGCAGCACCTGACCGCCGAGCTGGTCGGCCGCTACGGCGCCGAGCGACCGGCGTTCTCGGCCACAGCCCTGGTGGCCGACGCCTCCAGCCTGACCGCCATATCCAACGACTACGGCTGGGAGGAGGGCTTCGCGCGCCAGGTTCGGGCTCACGGCCGGCCAGGCGACTTCCTGCTCACGCTGAGCACCTCCGGGGAGAGCGCCAACCTGCTGGCCGCCGCCCAGGCGGCCCGGTCGATCGGGATGCGGACCTGGGCGCTCACCGGCGAGACTCCCAACTCGCTGGCCGGATGCTGCGAGGAGGCCGTCGCCGTTTCGGGCCCAACCGCGGTGGTCCAGGAGGCACACCTGGTGGCCATCCACCTGCTCTGCGCGGCGGTCGACGCCGCGGTGCTGGCGCGACTCGAAGGGGCCGCCCTCCAGCAGGATGCCGAGGGGGTGGCCGGATGAGGCGCGACCCCGGTCCTGCCCCCCTGCTGGTCGTCGGCGACTGCTTGCTGGACCGGGATATCGAGGGTCGCGTCGAACGGCTCAGCCCCGACGCGCCGGTACCCATCGTCGAGGACCTCAGCGAGCGGCCCCGGCCTGGAGGCGCCGGTCTTGCCGCCTGCCTGGCCGCGGCCGACGGCCGCGCGGTCCGTCTGATTACGGCGCTGGCCCGAGATCCGGGTGGAGAGCAGCTCCGGGCCCTGCTCGAGGACTTGGGTGTCGAGGTGCTGGACCTGGGGCTGGAGTGCGCCACGCCGCAAAAGGTCCGGGTTCGCAGCTCGGGTCAGACCCTGCTCCGGCTGGACCAGGGTGGACAGCGGCCGGGCGCCGTGGGCGGGATGACCGAGGAGGCCCGACGCGCCCTGCAGGAGTCGAGCGGTGTGCTGGTCTCCGACTACGGCTGGGGCGTGACCGCCCAGCCTGAGCTGCGCGAGGCGCTGGCCGGCGCCGCCGGCCGCGGGCAGCTGGTATGGGACCCGCACCCCAAGGGCTCGGTTCCCGTCCCGGGGGCCCGGCTCGTGAAGCCGAACCGGAGCGAGGCTGGCGCCGGGCGCGATTTCGGCGACGTCGTGAGCCGGGCTCGGGCGCTGCGCCGGCTCTGGCGCGCCGAAGGCGTGGCGGTCACGCTCGGCGACGAAGGCGCGGTCCTGGTCACCGGCGAGAAGACGCCGCTGATGGCGCCAGCGCCCCGGCTCTCGGTGCTCGACCCCTGCGGCGCGGGAGACCGCTTCTCCTCCACGGCGGCCGGCCTGGTGGCCGACGGCCGCTCCCTGGAGGAGGCGGTGACGGGGGCGGTCAGAACGGCGTCCGCCTTCGTCGCCGCGGGCGGCGCTTCGGCGGCGGCAACCCGCACCGGAGACTCGGTGGCGACCTACCGAAGACCAGCGGCCGAGGGGATGGAGGCGGCCCTGGCTGTGGCGGCGACGACGCGGGCGGCGGGTGGCCGCGTGGTGGCCACGGGCGGCTGCTTTGACCTGCTCCATGCAGGCCATGTCAGCGTCCTCCAGGCCGCGCGCCGCCTCGGTGGCTGCCTGATCGTCCTCCTCAATTCGGACGACTCGGTGCGGCGCTTGAAGGGCCCCGAGCGGCCGCTCGTCACAGAGGCCGACCGTGCCGCGGTGATCGGCGCCCTGGAGTGCGTAGACGCGGTCGCCGTCTTCGACGAGGCGACGCCGGAGGGGGCTCTGCGCCGGCTGCGCCCGGACCTGTTCGCCAAGGGTGGCGACTACACGGGCATCGAGCTGCCGGAGCAGGCGGTGCTGGCCGAGTGGGGTGCCGAGGTGGTGCTGCTGCCCTACCTGGAGGGACGCTCCACCAGCCGGTTCATAGAGGAGATGATCAGAAGTGGCAAGAGCTGACACCGTGCTCGTCACGGGCGGTGCGTCGGGCCTGGGGCGGGCGGTGGCCTCGGCGGTTCGGGAAGCCGGCTGGCGGCCGCTGGTGCTGGATCGGCAGCCGGCCGGCGACGGCTTCGACCACGAGCTCGTGGACCTCGCCGACGGCGCCCGGGCAGAGGCGGCGGTGCAGGCCCTGGCCGAACGCTCCGGAGGGCTCTCCGCCGTCGTGACCGCCGCCGGGATGGACGCCTGCGGGCCCCTGGAGGCGGTCCCCCGCGAAACCTGGGAACGGGTCGTCACGGTCAACCTGCTCGGGACCGCCGCGGTGGTCAGGGCTGCGCTGCCCTACCTTCTGCAGAACGAGGGACGCGTGGTGACGGTGGCCTCCACCCTCGGCCTGAGGGCCCTACCCGACGCGACCGCCTACTGCGCGAGCAAGTTCGGCGTGGTCGGCTTCACCAGGGCGCTGGCACTCGAGCTGGCGGGCCGGGTCGGCGTCACGCTCCTGATCCCGGGCGGAATGCGGACCGCCTTCTTCGACGACCGCGACCCCCAGTACCAGCCCGGGCCGGACTCCCAGCTCAACTCGCCGGACGACGTCGCCGCGGCCGTTGTCTTCGCCCTTCGCCAGCCTCCCGGCTGCGAGCTTCGAGAGCTGATCATCACCCCCTCCCGAGAACCCTCCTGGCCGTGAGCAACCCGCGGGGAGGGTCGGGACAGGGTACGCCCGTCGTGCTCGTCCTGCGGGCCCTTGGGCTCGGCGATCTCCTGACGATCCTGCCCGCACTCCGAGCACTCTCCGAGGCCTTCCCCGGACACAGGCGGATCCTGGCGGCGCCCGCCGTCCTGGAGCCGCTGGCCCGCCATTCCGGCGCGGTGGACGAGGTCCTCCCCAGCGAACCGCTGAGGCCGGTCGCCTGGCGGCGGCCCGAGGTGGCGGTCAACCTCCACGGCCGCGGCCCCCAGAGCCACCGCCGGCTGCTGGAGACCGAGCCGCGGCGGCTGATCGCCTTCCGGTGCCCGGAGCTTCCCGAGACCTCCGGCTCCCCGGCCTGGCGCCCTGAGGAGCACGAGGTCACTCGCTGGTGCCGCCTCCTGGTGGAGAGCGGAATCCAGGCCGACCCGTCGCAGCTGCAGCTCTCGCATCGCGGTCTGCCACGTGCCGAAGACGCGCCCGGGGCCACTGTGGTGCACCCGGGAGCGCAGGCGCCCGCGCGGCGCTGGCCGCCGGAGCGCTGGGCGGCCGTGGTCAAGGCCGAGTTCGCCCGGGGCCATCGCGTGCTCCTGACAGCGGGCCCCGGTGAGTCCGCGCTCGCCCGCCGCGTGGCCGGACTGGCCGGGCTTCCCCAAGACAGCGTTCGCGAGGGCATGGAAATCCTCGAGCTGGCCGGGCTGCTCGCCGCGGCCGGCCGCGTCGCCTGCGGTGACACCGGAGTGGCCCACCTGGCGACGGCGCTGGGCAGGCCCTCGGTCCTGCTCTTCGGCCCCACGCCGCCGGCGCTCTGGGGACCTCCCCCCGGAGGCCTTCACACGGTGCTCTGGAAAGGCCGGCGCAGCGACCCGCTGGCGGACCGACCGGCTCCCGGCCTGCTGGCCATTCGTCCTAGGGAGGTGACCGCGGCCCTGGCCGCGCTCTAGAGGTGCGGCCTCTAGCCGAAGGCCTCCTGGCTGAAGAAGCCGCTCATCAAGGACGACCCCTCGACAGGCTCAGGGCCAGGAACCGTTTGCACCCTGGACTGGCTCCGGGGCCTCCCGGAGAGGTCGGTCAGCGTGCTGGTGTCGATCAGGTGGTCCAGCGGACCGAGCACGAAGCCATGACGCACCAGCTCGACGTCATCGTGGTCGCTCAGGATCACCACGGGCGCGTCCCGCGTGCGCTTGTCCAGCCTCAGGCGCTCGAGCGTCAGCGCACCCTCCAGGCTGGGCATCGACACGTTGAGGAATATCAGGTCGGGCGGCGAATCGGCCGCCACCGACAGGGCCGTCTCAGCGCCGGCCACCGCCACTTCATAGCCGTCCGTCTCGAGCTTGTACCGGTACATCGCGACGATCGACGGGTCGTCCTCGACCAGCAAAACCCGTAATTGGTCGGTTGTCTCGCTCAGGATCACTTCCCACCTCCACAGCTCCCGCACGCGTCGCCCTCGGGCGGCGCTAAAAACTCCCCTTGGGCCCTTGTCTTTCTACCCCCCACATATTTGCTGCTCTACCGGCCCCCCGCGTCAACCCCCAATCTTGGGGGTCGCGGCGGGAAAGTTCGGGCGCCCAGACCCGCCCGGTAAAGTGCCGACGAAAAGAGGTGCTGCCACGCCTGGGGGCAACGGCCGGCACCGCGGGAGGTAGAGATGCCACGTAGCGTTGACCGCGAAGGCGTTCTCCGGCTGCGATCCGAGGGCGCCCAGGTGGTCGAGGTGCTGCCGGCGGACGAGTACGAGTGGATGCACATCGCCGGCTCCGTCAACCTACCCCTGAAGCAGCTGGAGCGGGAGACGGCCCGGCGCCTGGATCCCTCCCGACCGGTGGTGACGTACTGCAACGACTTCCAATGAGACATGAGCCCACGAGCCGCGTGGCGGCTCGAAGGTCTCGGCTTCCAGCAGGTCCACGACTACGAAGGGGGCAAGATGGACTGGCTCGCCTTCGGGTTGCCGGCCGAGGGATCGGACACCGCCCAGCCGAGGATCGGCGATTTGACCCAAAGGGACGTCCCGCGCTGCTCAATAGATGAGCGGTTGGCCGACCTCTCGGGCCGCATGGCGCCCGGCTGGATCTGGTGCGCGGTGGTCAACGATGCGGGGATCCTCCTCGGCCGCATCCGCCGGCGGCAGCTCGACGAGCAGCCGGACGCGCGCGTCGAGGACGCCATGGAGAATGGGCCGAGCACGTTCCGGCCGAGCACTCCGGCCAGTGAGCTGCTGGAGAAGATGAAGAAATCCGGCCGGTTCGAGACCGCTTTCGTGACCGACTCGGACGGCCGCCTCTGGGGGCTGGTGAGCCGTGCCAGCCTGGAGGGCGCGCTGGGCGAGGACCGGCCCTGACCGGCACAGGCGCGTACGAGGCGCTGGCAAGCGACTACGACGGCACCCTGGCGGACGACGGGCGGGTCGCCGGACCCACTCTCAGCGCCGTCCGGCGCCTGCGAGCCGCGGGCTGGCGGGTGCTGCTCGTGACGGGAAGGCAGCTGGACGACCTCCTGAGCGTCTTTCCCGAGGTGGCGGTCTGCGACCTGGTGGTGGCCGAAAATGGCGGCTTGCTCTTCACGCCGGCCACCGGCGCCATGAAGGCGCTCACAGAGCCTCCCGCCCCCGGCTTCCTGGAAGAGCTCCGGCGCCGGGGAGTGGAGTTCTGGGTGGGGCGCACCGTGGTCGCCACCACGACGGCCCACGAGTCGGCGGTCAGGGACGCCATCGGCCTCCTCGGCCTCGACCTGGAATTGGCCTTCAACAAGGGGGCGGTGATGGTGCTGCCGCGCGGAGTCGACAAGCGGAGCGGCCTGCTGGCCGCGCTGGAGGAGATCGGCCTCACGCCTGACCGCGTCGTCGCGGTCGGAGACGGCGAGAACGACCTCCCCTTCATGAAGCTCTGCTGCTGCTCTGTGGCCCTGGCCAACGCCGTCCCCGAGCTGCGCGCGTCCGCCGACCTGGTCACCTCAGCCGGCAACGGCCAGGGCGTCCGCGAATTGATCGCCCGCCTGCTTCGGCCTGAGTTACCCGAGCCGTTGTTCGGAACGTAGCTCTAAACGGGTTGCGGGATTCTTCGAGTTTGGCGCCAGGAGGAGAGCCCTCCGGACGGCCCTTCGCTGACGATCACGACGAGCTGCGAGCCAGCGTCGCGGCGCACGCCCTGGCCGCCACCGAGGAGACCGACGACGCCACGGCGCGAGCCCACATCGAGAGCTGCCCAAGCTGCCGGGAGCTGGCCAAGAGGCTGGCCCGGGCTGTGGCTGCGGTCCCACTCTCGGTGGACGAGGTCGAACCGCCGGAAAGACTGCGGGCGAGGATCCTCGCCCGCTGCCACCGGGTCCGCCGGGGCACCTAAAGGCGCACGCCTGAGGCCTGCCCGGGTCGCGGCCTAGACCGCGCTGGACCTAGCCCAGAGGTTGATGCCGCTCTCCGTCGCGTGGCGGTCGATCTCCCTCAGCTCCGCCTCCGAGAAGTCGAGGTTGTCGAGGGCGGCGACATTCTGCTCGAGCTGGTGCACGCTGCTCGCCCCGGCCAGGGCGGAGGTGACCCTGGGATCGCGCAGCGTCCAAGCCACCGCCATCTGAGCCAGGCTCTGCCCTCGCCTGGCGGCGATCTGGTTGAGGGCGCGGACCTTGGACAGGACCTCCTCGGTGAGCATCTCGGACGAGAGGCTTCCCGGCTGGCTGGCCCGGGATCCGGAGGGGACCCCGTTCAGGTACTTGTCAGTAAGGAGGCCCTGGGCCAGCGGCGAGAAGACGATGCAGCCGGCTCCCTCGGCTTCGAGGACCTCGAGCAGGTCCGGCTCGATCCAGCGATTGAGCATCGAATACGACGGCTGGTGGATCAGCAGCGGCGTGCCCAGGGCCCGCAGGATGATGGCCGCCTCCCGGGTTCGCGGCGCTGAGTAGGAGGAGATCCCCACGTAGAGGGCCTTCCCTTGCTTCACGGCGCTGGCCAGGGCGCCCATGGTCTCCTCCAGCGGCGTCTTTGGGTCGAACCGGTGCGAGTAGAAGATGTCGACGTAGTCCAGCCCCATTCGCCTAAGGCTCTGATCGAGGCTGCTGAGCAGGTATTTTCGGGAACCGCCGCCCTGGCCGTAAGGCCCGGGCCACATGTCGTAGCCGGCCTTGGTCGAGATGACCAGCTCGTCGCGGTAGGGCCGCAGGTCCGAGGCCAGGATGCGACCGAAGTTCTCCTCCGCCGACCCGTACGGCGGTCCGTAGTTGTTGGCCAGGTCGAAGTGCGTGACACCGAGGTCGAAGGCGCGCCTGATGATCGCCCTGCTCGTCTCCAGGGGGCGGTCGCCGCCGAAGTTCTGCCACAGTCCAAGTGAGACGCCCGGGAGCTCGAGGCCGCTCTTTCCACAGCGCCTGTAGGTCGTCTTTTCGTAGCGGTCCGCCGCAGGCAGGTAGCTCATCGCGCTCTCCTTCTCACGTGCTGTGGAGCGGACCTCTCGTGACAGCCTGATCGGTCCGGTTTGCTCTCACCATGATCACCGATGGACAATGACACGATCGACCTCAGGCCCGCCCTTCTTTTCGACCTGGATGGGACCCTGGTGGACAGCGTCTACCAGCACGTCCTCGCCTGGCGGGAGGCCCTCGAGAGCTTCGGCATAGAGCTCTCCGTGTGGCGGATCCACCGCCGGATCGGAATGAGCGGCGGTCTCTTCATCAACGCGCTGCTGCGGGAGACCGGAGGCCAGTTCGACGCGGAGCGGGCCGCGGAGCTGCAGCGAGCGCACGGCGAGTGCTACCGCCGTCACCTGCCCGACGTGCGGCCACTGCCCGGCGCCGGCGCGCTGCTGAAGCACCTCTCCGAAACAGGCATCGCCTGGGCGATCGCCACCAGCGGCGCCGGCCGGACTGCCCGGCCGACCCTCGACCTCCTCGAGATTCCGCCGGAGGTGCCGATCGTGACCCACGACGAGGTCCCCTACGCGAAGCCGGACCCGCATCTCTTCCTGGCCGCCGCAGCACGTCTGAGGGTCGATGCCCAGAACGCCATCGTGGTCGGCGACAGCATCTGGGACATGCTTGCCGCCCAGCGCGCTCGAGCACTGGGCGTCGGCCTCCTCTCGGGCGGCTACGGCCGCGAGGAGCTGGAGCGGGCCGGCGCTTTCCGTGTGTACGACGATCCCGCCGACCTGCTCGCCCACCTCGACGAGCTCGGAGTGCGCGTCCCGCCCTCGAACTGATCGGCCTGCCCTTCTGCGCGCGGCCGACGAAAGCGGGGAGGCTTTCGCGGCCCTGATAGTGTCGTGCCCGTATGCCGGCACGCAGCGAGACCCTGGAAGTGGCAGGCCGGGAGGTCACCATATCCAACTTTGACAAGGTCTTCTTTCCGGAGACGGGGCACACCAAGCTCGACCTGGTGCGGTACTACCTGGCCGTGGCGGACGGAGCGGTCCGCGGCGTGGCCGGCCGGCCGATGGCGCTCAAGCGATTCGTGAACGGCGCGGCTGGGGAGGTCTTCTTCCAGAAGCGCGCGCCCGCCTCCCGCCCTGCCTGGACAGAAACCGTCGAGCTCAGCTTCCCTTCGGGACGCACCGCCGAGGAGATCGTCGTACGCGACGCGGCACAGCTGGCCTGGGTCATCAACCTAGGCTGCATCGATCTCAACCCCCACCCGGTGCGCGCCGACGACCTGGCGCACCCGGACGAGCTGCGCATCGACCTCGACCCGGTGCCCGGTGTTCCCTGGACGCAGATCCGCGAGGTGGCGCTGGTCACCAGGGAGGTCCTCGACGGCTTCGGCCTGGTGGCCTGGCCCAAGACATCCGGCTCGCGCGGCTTCCACGTCTACTGCAGGATCGAGCGGCGCTGGCCCTTCAATGAGGTGCGCCGGGCGGCCGTGGCCCTGGCACGGGAGGTCGAAAGGCGCGCGCCGACCCTGGCCACCAGCAAGTGGTGGAAGGAGGAGCGCCACGGCGTATTCCTGGATTACAACCAGAACGCCAAGGATCGGACCGTGGCGTCGGCCTACTCGGTCCGCCCCACCGCGGACGTGCGGGTCTCCACCCCGCTGACCTGGGATGAGGTGCCGGACTGCCGGCCGGAGGACTTCACCATCGACACAGTGCCGCGGCGCTTCGCGGAGATGGGCGACCCCTGGCAGGGCATCGACGACGCCGCACGGTCACTGGAGCCGCTGCTCGAGCTTGCCAACCGGCACGAAGTCGATGGGCTGCCGGACGCGCCCTGGCCGCCGCACTTCGAGAGGCAGGCCGGTGAGGCGCCGAGGGTGCAGCCGTCCAGGAAACGGACGCGGCCTGATGAGACGTCACCGGCGGCGGTCGCTGCGCCGGCCCCGGGCAAGAGCAGCGGGCCCTCCGGGAGGCGCCGTACCTCCGTCCCTATGCTGGAGATAGCGCGCGCGGCCACCCAGGCGGAGGCGATGGAGGGCCTCGAACGCTGGAAGCGGCGGCACCCCGGGGCGTGGTCATACCTGGCTCCCTCGGACGTCCTGGTCGACTCGATGCGCGGACGCAGCATGAACTGGACCCGGATCCGGCTGAACCTGACCAGGGTGCCGGAGCCGGAGCGCCCACCCCAGGAGGCCCTGGAGGTCGACTACGACCCCTGGCAGCGCCCCTAGCCGAGAAATCGTCTCTCCCTCGCGAAGTCGGGGGAGTACCCGGCCGTAGGCCGGGGGAGGGGGCGCGTTAGAGCTCGGCGCGGACCACGGCCGCGGCCTGGGCGAGGACCCTGAGCTTGTCGAAGGCCTTCTGCCTGGGCAGGTACTTCATGCCGCAGTCGGGCGCCAGCAGAAGGCGCTCGGGCGGCACGTGCCGCAGCGCGCCGCGGATCCGGCTCACCACGGTTTCGACGTCCTCGACCGGACTCTGGTCGGCCAGGTCGATCACGCCCACCTGGAACCGCTTCCCGGGCACCGAGCCGAGGATCGAGAGGTCGACCTTCTGCTGCGCGGACTCCAGCGAGATCTGGTCCACTGCGGCCGCCGCCAGCTCGGCGAAGTACGGATATCCCTGGGGCCGGGAATGCACCACGTGGGCGTAGCCGAAGCAGGTGTGCAGCGCGGTTGTTCCGGCGGCACCTTCCAACGCCCGGTTTATCACCCCGATCGCGAACCGCCGTGCCTTTTCCGCTCGCGCCTGGAGGTAAGGCTCGTCGAGCTGGACGACGTCCGCGCCCGCGTCAAAGAGGTCGCGGACCTCGGCGTTGACCGCCTCGGCGAGGGCCATGGCCAGCGCCTCCTCGTCGCCGTAGTGGTCGTCCTGCGCCTGCTGCGACATGGTGAACGGGCCGGGGATCGTGGCCTTGATGGCGCGGTCGGTGTTTGCCCTCAGGAACGCGACATCCCCCACCAGCACCGGCCGCGCCCGGCGAATCGGGCCCACCACCCTCGGGACCGGATTGGGATGACCCGTGCGGTCGATCGCCGTCCCCGGATTCTCGACGTCCATCCCCTCCAGCGCCGTCGCGAAGTGGTTGGAGTAGCTCTCGCGCCGGATCTCGCCGTCGGTGACCACGTCGATGCCGGCGCGCTCCATGTCCCGGACCGCGAGCAGCGTGGCGTCGTCCTGGGCCTGCGCGAGAAACTCCGGGGCGACGCGCCAGAGTTCCGGCGCCCGCGTCCGCGGAGGCAGCCGCCCACCCAGCGCTTGCCGGTCCACCAGCCACTCCGGCTGCGGATAGCTGCCCACCACCGTGGTCAACAGAAGCCCAGAGTCAGAGCTCATCGCGACGCAATGTACCTGCTGTCCCTAGTGCCGGACGCGCGGAGGTCGCACTGTCAGGCGGCCTGGTAGCGCCCGGTCGCCCAGGGCGAGCGCGCGGCGAGCCGACTTCAGAAGCTCTGGATCGGCGTCTGGAGCCGCCACGACCGACAGCTCTCGCAGTTCCGGCCCGTCGACCACGTCGACCGTTAGCACCGGCGCGAACCCGGCGCCGGCTATGGCGGAGGCGGGACCGTCCTCCAG
>CATPBP010000221.1 GCA_955652675.1 Candidatus Dormiibacterota bacterium | reverse complement strand
TCCACGAAGGGCGTGCCGAGCTTGTCCCCCAGTCCGCCGCCGAGAATAATCGCCTCCAGGTCGAGCAGGTTCTGCGCGTTGGCGAGCGCGATGCCAAGCGCCCAGACCGCCTCGTCGACCAGCCGGACTACAACGCGGTCCTCCTTGGCAAGCGCGGCCGCGATCACGCCGCTCGCGGCGCGATCTCGACCCTTCTTCTTCATGATCTTGAAGAGCTTGGTGCGCCGGCCCTTCGCCTTCCATCGACGCGCCGTGTCTTCCATCGATCGGCGACCGGCGTAGGCCTCCAGGTGACCGAGCATGCCGCAGCCGCAGTTGCGTCCTCCGTCCTTGACCAGCGTGTGGCCAATCTCACCCGCCGCGCCAAGTCCCTCCCTCAGCTCACCGTCCAGCACCAGGCCGCCACCGACCCCGGTGCCCACGAACACGCCCAGGAAGTCCTTGAAGGGCCGACCCGAGCCCTGCCTCCACTCGCCGAGCACCGCCACGCGGACGTCGTTATCGAGGTCCACGTCCACACCGCCCAGACCCCTGGAGAGCTCGTCGCCCATGGGAATCGGACCGACCTCGAATCCGGGGACGTTGGGCGAACTGGCCACTGTCGTGCCTTGGATGACACCGGGGGAGCCGACGCCAACGGCCTTCAACCCGTTGAGCGGCTCACCTCCGGACTGAAGCGCGCCCTTGACCGACTCGGCCATCGCCGCCAGGACCGCCTCCGCGCCGGTCTGTGGCGTCGCTACCCGACACTTGCCTACGATCTCATGCTCTCTCAAGATCACGGTCTGGATCTTGGTCCCGCCGAGATCGATCCCTGCAACCAGCTTTGTCATCTGAGGCTGGCGTTATTGTCGCCCTTTGCGGCTGGTAGCCGGAATCCATGACGACGCAGGACCTCCCGCTTGAGCCGAGCAGATTCCTGCCGGTCCGGGCGAAAGGTCGACGCCCAGCCCGACTTGCGGCCGGTACGAATGACGTTCTTCGATGGCGTCGTCCTATCCAAGATAGTGGCGCATACTCGCCGCGGAGGACGACGTCCATTCCGGCTGGGATCGATGACTTGGAGGGGACTGAGATCATGGGCAAGAAGCGGCAGAGGAAGCCGGCAGTGAAGGATGACCAGGCCTCCGTTCAGCCATCAGAGACCGCAGCCGACGGTGCGAAGAAGGGGGCGCAGGGCAGCGGCGACATCGAGTTGGCTGGCGAAGCCACCGCAACGCGCCGCGTCTCGGCCGCCGAAGCAAGGGCGGATCGGGCGGAGGCTTCCGCCAGCGTGCGCGAAGCAGAGTCGGTGGCGGAGGCGGCCGGTGCCGAGGCAGACCGGGGTGCCGAGGATCTCACCCGCGGCGCCGAGTTGACAGAACTGTCGGACGATTTTGTGAGCATGGCAGCGGCGGTCCGTTCGCTGGGCATAGATGAGGTCCGGCGCGGGATGGAATTGGCGGCCATGTCCGGACAGGTGGCGGTGGTTGGCGACGCGCTCGCCGCCCTCGGTATGCGTTCGGTGGCGACGTTCCTGGCAGAGATGGGCAGACGGATGCGCTCGATGGCGGATCGTGACCTCGCGCTCTCGCGGGGAACCAATCAGATCGCCGCGGACATGGGCGCAGTCGGCCGCGCTGTGGGGCGGCTTGGCGCTGGCGAGGTGGCCGAAGGCGTCGTGGAGCTAGCCATCGCCGAGGGCATGCGTCAGGCGAGCGCGGAGCTTGCGGCGGCGGTCGTGGCGAAGGCAGCCGAGGGCGTGGCAAGAGCCAGTGTCGAGGAAGTCGCCCCCGAATCGGCGACCGGCAGCGCTGGGTCGGGAACGGACGAGGCCGCCCCGGTGTAAAGCGGCAAAACTCAATCCGGGAATCGACCAGCCTACGGTCGATCTTTCGCCTCATGACCCCTTCGGCCCGTCGTAACTTGGTCAGGCTCCTCCTCACGACCGGGATCTTGACGTTCGTTCTGCTTGCGGGGCCAAATCCAACACCTGGACCTTGTCCCCCCTACCAGTCCCGGGCCAGGCGCATCGCCGCTGGCCGGCCGTCAGGGTCGTAGACAATTCGATAGAGGGGCTCAGCCCAGAGCTTGGTCATGCGCGGCAACCGCACCCGCGGGTGCGGCCTCACACGCCCCGGCGGCCGATCTCCACGCTGGCCGCCCATGTGCCATCGTTCTAGAGCCTCAGCAGTGTCTCGGAACCTCGCCACCGCTTCAGTAGGATCGAGCAGGTCTCGATCGTCACCATTAGGGCAGGCGAGGTGTTCCCGCCACAGCTGTAGCCGTAGGTCGCGGGCATACCTACGAGCGCCGTCCCCGAGACCGGCCGGGTCGATCGGTTTCCTAAGATCGCGCGCATCGTCCATAACCGCACATGCGATCTCGGAGTCGTGGCTCCAGGACCTTCTGTTCAGGTTGTCGGACCCAACAGACGCCCAGACGTCGTCTATCACGCAGACCTTGGCATGGACATAGACGGGCACCCCGGCCAGGTTCTCGATGTCATAGATGCCGACGCGGTCCCCTCCCGCCTCGAGCAGGACTTGTACCGCCTGCTCCCGGCCAACCTGGTTCGGCCGGAGCGTGAGCGTGCCCGCCTCGTCGAAGAATCGCGGGACAACTGCGATCAGGTGCAGTTGCGGGCAAGCGATCAGGGCGTCAGCGAAAGTCCTGGCTATCCCTGTCGACCAGAGGTATTGGTCTTCTAAGTAGATGAGCCGGCGGGCTCTCCGGACTGCCTTCTGATATCCGCGAGCGATGCTGCGCTCGCCCTGGGGAGCGAACGGATAGCCCCCCCGCCGCCATGGGTAAGTGCGCAGCACCAGGACCGCGTGGGTTCCGCGCGGAGGCGGGTCGGGCGGCATCGGTGGCAGGAGAGTCGCCTTGCGATGCTCGTGGTGCAGCTTGTCATGCAGGATCCCGATGGGGTCCCGACTGAGCGGGCTTCGATCCTCCCACCTTTCGCGGAAGGAGAAGTCCAGGTCCGCGACCGCGGGACCAGCGATTGCGAGCTGAACGTCATGCCAGGGAGGTCTATTTCCAAACACAGGTGCCATTGACTGGCGCTGTGGGTCGCCCTGATGGTTGGCATCG
>CATPBP010000220.1 GCA_955652675.1 Candidatus Dormiibacterota bacterium | reverse complement strand
CGGTTTCCCTTACGGAACCACGACGAGCTTGCCCCGGCCGTGGCGCCCCTCAATCTCGGCCAGAGCCTGACCTGCTTCTTCGAGACTGAAGCTGCGGATCTCAGGCGGCTTCAGCTTCCCGGCCTCGACGAACCCGGCCAGGCGTTCCAGCTTGTCGGTGGTGGCCTGCGTAACCACGTTGACTCCGGTTATGCCGCGAGAAGCGAGCGCTTCCGTGTCGGCCGCTCCCACCATCGAGACCAGGTGTCCGCCCGTGCGCAACAGCTGCGCCGGCCGGTCGATCTCTTCCTTGTTCCCCACCATGTCGAAGGTGGCCGCGAGGCCGTCCGGGTGGGCGGTGCGCACCGTCTCGAAGACGTCCTGGCTCGAGTAGTCGATCGCATCTACGGCCCCAAGACTCCGAACGTAGTCGTGATTCACCGATCGCGTGACGGCAATCGGCTTCGCCCCTGCGGCGGCTGCGAGCTGCAGCACGAAGCTACCGATGCCACCCGCCGCGCCGATGACGAGAACCAGGTCGCCCGGTTGCAGCTGTGCTGCCTCAACCATCTGCAGCGCTGACACGCCGGCGAGCGACGCGGCCGCTCCGAAGGCCGCATCGACGGTCGCGGGCCGCCGGGCGATCGTGCCGCTGGAGGCGATGGTGTACTCGGCAAACGTGCCTTCGCCGAACACCATCTTGCCGGGGACGCCGAACACAGGATCGCCCACGCGCCGACCGTCCACACCGGGGCCGACTGCGTCCACCTCACCAGCGAAGTCCTGTCCGGGGACGAGCGGGAAGCGGTGCTCCATCATGTCCTTGAGGACGCCCTTCATCACTACTACATCGACAGGGTTGACCGAGGCGGCCTCGACCCGCACTCGCACTTGTCCCTCACCTGGCGTCGGGTCGGGCAGCTCGTGTACCGAGCCGGCCTCTCCAAAGGCGTCTATAGCGAAAGCTCGCACCGGCGTACCTCCTTCAGTCTCGCGGCCTAGTTGCTCGTGCAACTGTACGCTGAATCGGCAAGGCGACGGATCGGGGGTTAACCGTACAAAGCGGCCGCCAGGTGTTGGAAGACTCCCTGTCCGGCTGACGAGGACGAGCACCTCGCTGTGTGAATGTGAGCATGTGTCCCGCATGAGCCGGTGCCATCGTCAGTTATCATCAATTCACGGCGCGGCTCATTGAGAAGAGGCCCGGCGACCTTGCCGAGCTGCTAGAGAGGGGGAGGTTCTTATGACCCGGTCCACCACATCGCACTTGCCCGATTCGCTGCTTCCTGCCCCCCCTTCGGAGGTCCCGCCGCTCCTGAACCGGGAAAGGGTCGACCACGCGCTGGACAAGCTGGACGGCCTGGTGCAAGACGCCATGAGCCAGACCGGGGTACCCGGCATTGCGGTCGCAGTGGTGTATCAGGACCGGGTTGTATACATGAAGGGCTTTGGAGTACGTGAGGCCGGCAAACCCGCCAGAGCGACGCCGGCCACCGTTTTCCAACTGGCGTCGGTGTCAAAGCCGTTGGCGTCCACGGTTGTGGCCTGGGTGGTGGGCCGCAAGCTAATCAAGTGGACCGACCCAGTGATCAAGTACAACCCGAGCTTCTCTCTCAAGGACCCCTATGTCACGCGGAACGCCACCTTCGCCGACCTGATGTCACATCGCAGCGGCTTGTTCACCGGGTCGGGTGACCTGCTCGAGGATCTGGGCTTCGATCGTGCATACATCCTCAGCCATCTCAATCAACAGCCACTGGACACATTCCGATCGAGCTACAACTACAGCAACTTCGGTTATACCGCGGGCGGGGAGGCGGCGGCTGAAGCCGTGAACAAGACCTGGGAGGATCTGGCGGACGAGGTTCTCTTCAAGCCGCTCAACATGGCCAGAACGAGCTATCGCCACTCGGACTATGAGAAAGCGCCCGACAAGGCGTTGATACACGTACCAGTCGGGAACAAGACCTGGGTGGCGAAGTACAGCCGCGACGCCGACGCTGAAGCCCCCGCCGGAGGGGCTAGCTCGTCGGTCGAGGACCTTGCCCAGTGGATGCGCCTGCAGCTCGGCTATGGCAAGTATGATGGCCGGCCGATCATCGACCCGGATGCCCTCGCGACCACCCACATCCCGCACGCCAACCTGGGCCCGCCTCCGGCCCCAGCCGCTCGGACAACGTTTTACGGCCTGGGCTGGAACGTCACATACGACGATCAAGGTCGCCTCAGGCTCGCTCACTCCGGAGCCTTCGATCTCGGCGCGGCAACCAGCGTCTTCATGCTGCCCGGTGAGCAGCTGGGCATCGTCGTGCTGACCAACGGGCGACCGCAAGGGATTCCTGAGGCGATCGGCGCCGGATTCTTGGATGTGGCCCAGAACGGAGCGCTCACCGTCGACTGGCTCGGCTTTGCACAAGGACAGTTCCAGAGGATGGAAGAGGCGATGAAGCCGAAGGTGGACTACTCGAAGCTCCCCGTGCATCCGCGGCCCGCTGAGCAAGACAGCGCGTACACCGGCACCTACGACAACTCCTACTATGGGCCGCTCGTCGTGGCCGGGGACCAAGGCAAGCTGGCCATGATCATGGGTCCCGGGAGCAAGCCGACCACCTTCCCCCTCAGCCACTACGATGCCGACACATTCAGCTTCGAGACCATTGGCGAAAACGCCAACGGTCTCGCCGGGGCCATCTTCACAGTCGAGGTCGACGGCAGGGCTTCGAGCGTGAGACTCGACTTCTACGACCAGACTGGGCTGGGCACGTTTACCAGCAGCCGACCGTGAGGTCCTCTCGGGCCCGGCCTGAGCCTGGGCCTTCACCTCTCGGATGGCAGCGTTACCCCTACCCTTAACGCTGGGCGGTTAGGCTCGGCTGGAGTCGAGGGGCAGGGTCGGCAATGGAGGGGGATGTCATGAAGGGAAGGACGGCAATCGCGGCGGTTACGGCCCTTGTGCTGCTCCAGCTCGGTGCTGTCAGCGCGTCCGCGGCCCAGGGTGAAGACCAGAGCCACAGGCGGAGTGCACCCTGTGGGCTCTCCAACGGCATCAAGCACGTGATCAACGTCACGTTCGACAACACACACCTCTCCCGCGACAGGTCCCAATACCCGTCCGACCTGGAACAGATGCCCAACCTCCTCAACTTCATGCGCGGCAACGGCACGCTGGATGACAACCAGCACACCATCCTCATCTCGCACACGGCGGGCGGCATCTCGAGCGGGCTGACCGGGCTCTATCCGGACCGCAACGGCATCACGGTCTCCAACTCCTATGGATACTTCAAACCGAATAAGATGACGGCTTCGACCAGCGCATTCAAGTACTGGACTGATCCCGTCGATCCGTTGGGCAAAGATGACACGCTGCCGAACATGGTCACCACCGGTCAGAAGAATACGCCGGCTCCCTGGGTGGCCTACACCCGCGCGGGCTGCGACTTCGGCGCCGTGGCCACCGCGAACGTGGTGCTGGAAAATACGCTCACCGGCCCGTTCGGTGACATCACCAAGGTCTTCGGCGAGGGCTCGCCCGAGTGGAATGAGGCGAACAATCCGGGCACAACACCCGCGGCCAAAGCCCGGGCTCAGACCGACTTCGTCGGCCTGGCGATTCACTGCGGTCAAGGTGGTGGCCTATGCAAGTCGAGTGCCAACGCCAAGCCGGATGTGCTCCCGGACGAGCCAGGCGGTTACAGCGGCTTCCAGGGCCTTTTCGGAGGCAAATACGTCAATCCCGCGATCACGAGCGGCCAAACGGCGGTAAAGGACCTCAATGCCAAGCCGATCACCGACTCCTTCGGGCAGCCTGGCTTCCCCGGGTTCGACGGCATGTCGGCGGCGGTCAGCCTCGGCTACGTGGCGCAGATGCAGGAGTCGGGTGTCCCGGTCACCTTCGCCTACATCTCGGACGCCCATGACAACCACCAGCTCTCGCACGCCTCAGGGCCGGGTGAGGCGGACTACGTGGCCCAGCTCAAGGAGTACGACCACGCCTTCGGCGCATTCTTCCAGAGGCTGGCGGCGCACGGGATCGACAAGAGCAACACCCTCTTCGTCTTCACATCCGACGAGAACGACCACTTCGCCGGCGGCAATTCCACTGATGGCACCTGGGGCCACACCTACTGCAACGTGAGCGCGGGTCAGGTCTGCCCCGCCAACCAGATCGGCGAGGTCACCCAGAACGTCAACGCCATTCTCCCGAAGGCCTACACGCCTCCCGACTACAGAGTCCACTCCGACTCGGCGCCGACCTTCTATGTGACCGGCAATCCGGCGCCACAGGATCCGGTGCTGCGCCAGTTCGAACGCAACGTGTCCGCGGGCAAGGCGGTCGACCCTTATATCAGCAGCTCGCCAACGCCGGTTGCGCTCCACATGGTCGACACGGTAGGTGAGCGGGCATTGCACATGGTCAACGCCGACCCACAGCGAACCCCGAACTTCTCGCTCTTCGCCAATCCCGACTACTTCTTGACGAATTCGGATAGCGCCTGTCCCGACGCCGCGAACAAGGCCGCCACCTGCGTCGACTATCACTTCGCCTGGAGCCACGGCGACGCCACCGAGGACATCGGCCACACCTGGCTGGGACTGGTGGGCCCAGGCGTGCGACACACCGGTCAGACGAGCAAGGTATGGAGCGACCACGCGGACATACGGCCGACGATGCTTTCCCTGGTCGGGCTCAAGGACAGATACGAGCAGGACGGTCGAGTGCTTCAGGAGTTTCTGACCGAGGATGCCAGTCCGCAGGCTCTGCACGACGAGTCGCTGAGCCGGTTGGGGCAGGTATACAAGCAGATCGACGCTCCCTTCGCCGCCTTCTCGGCGAACACGCTGGTCTCCTCGACACGGGCCGTGGCAAGCGGCAGCTCAACTGACGACAGCGTTTACGCTTCCATCGAGGGCCAGATCCAGTCTCAAACGCACCAGCGGGACTCGCTGGCCGCGCAGATGAGGGCGATACTGAACAGAGCCGCCTTCGGCGGAGGAGAGTTCGAAGTCAGCGAGGATGCCATCAACAATCTGGTCAGGCGGGGCCAGACCCTGCTCGACCAGTCCGCCAAGCTGGCGGCGGCTACATAAGGCAATCGCCGTTCCAAAGAGGAACGTCGCCGCTCGGGACCGCCGCCGGGCGGCCGGCCTCAGTCGGGGAGACCGGCGGGCTCCGCCAGAGCCACCGGGCGACCAGGCAGAATCAGGCCCGACCCGGTCGCCAGGGCGACCTGCTTGCCGTCGGCGTCCACCACTTCAGAGGTCGCCACCGCGACCGTGCGTCCGCGGTGCGCCACGGTGCCTCGGGCCCGAAGCTCGCGACCGTCCGGCAGCACAGGCCGGACGAAGTAGACCTTGAGATCGACCGTCGCGAAGGCAGTCCGGGCTGGAATCGTGGTCTGAATCGAGCCTTCGATCGCAAGTCCGGCGACCAGCGCCGTGGCGCCGCCATAGAGGCGGCCCGGCACCGGACTGCACAGCCACTCGCTGGCCGGCATCACCCACTCAGAGGAGCCTGGCTCCGCGCTGACGGGGCGAACCCCGATCAGGTGAGCCAGCGGCGGGGCAGCGAGCTCACCGCTCACACACCCATGCTAGACCTCGAGGCCGGACAGGCGGTCAAACACTTCCTGCGGCTGAACCTCGCCCACCGCCGGCCGCAGGTAGGGGTGGGGCGTCTCCCACTCAGGCTCCACCTGCTCGGGAACCGACTCCGAGGCGAATCCTTCGGGCAGCTCGATCCGGGGCAGCACCGCGCAGCGTGTGGACGCGATCACAACTCTGCGTCCTTCCCCATCGATGACGTCTGCCTCAGCCAACGCCACCGTCCTGCCGGCGTGGACTGAGCGCCCGGTCGCGACCACGACGCCGCTGCGGTCGTTCACCGGCCGCAGGAACGAGAGAGAAAGCTCCGCGGTCGTGTAGGGTGTCGCCTCCGGCAGCCTGGTCTGCACGGCGCAGCCCAGTGGCCCGTCGACAAGCAGCGCCAGCGTCGCCCCCGAGATCAGCCCTTGCGGCGAAAGCAGCCAGCGGCTGGCGGGCATCGAGAAGCGGGCGGTGCCCTCGCTGGCGGCATCGAAGGTGAGACCGAACAGGTAGTGGACCGGAGGCGGCAGCTGGTGCCCGTCGAATAAGGCTTCCAGCGCGGCCAGGCCCGGACGGGCGATCAGGTGCGGATCGGCGTAGAAGCCGCGTACCGGCTCTCGCCAGATCGGGGTCTCCTCGTTCACCCCTTCACGCTACGCCAGGCCGAGGCGCGTACGCACTACCTCCTTGACATTGCGCTATCTTCTCCGGGTTTCCGGTTGCCAATGACAGCTGTTCCCGTACGCCGGCGTGAAGGAGAATTAAACGATGAGAGGCAGACGTGGTCCGACCTGGAGCGTATTCATCAACGCGCCACCCGAAAAAGTTTATGCCTATCTGGCCGACGTCAGTCGGCACGGCGAGTGGGGTTCGGAGGCGGACGCGATGGTCATCTCCGCCGAGACGCCTGGAGAACCCTCCGTCGGAAAGACCTACAAGGCTGAGGGCACACTGCTCGGCAAGCGAAACCCCAGCACTGTGAAGATCACGGCGCTCGATCCCCCGAAGACCATCGAGATCGAGGCCGAGGATTCGTCGAGCATCAGCGGTCACGTATTCACGCTGGTGCCACAGGATGGCGGGACCCTCCTCACGCGGCAGATCTATGGGGTGAAGCAGCCGCTGCTCGGACCCATCTTCTTCAGGATCTTCAAGAGCAAGATCGACGTGAACTTCAACGGCGCCCTCAACAATCTGAAGAACAGGCTGGAGTCTGGCGCCGCCTAACGTCGGGTTACGGCGCTGCGATCTCTCCAGAGCCCCGGACGACCATCCGGGTCGGCACGACAACGTGCTTTGAGGGACCACGATCGCCGGCCAGCCGCGCGAAAAGCAGCTCCGCCCCGGTCCGCCCCAATACCCTGGGATCCTGAGCGACCGCCGAGATGGCGGGATCAAGCAGGTCCCCGAGCGTAACGTCGTCGAAGCCAAGCAGCGCGACACGATGCTGCAGACCACGCTGACGCAGGGCCTGGACCGCGCCCAGGGTGATGAGGTTTTGCGCTGTGAAGAGGGCCGTCGGTGGACGGGCGGACGCAAGCAGGTCCAGAGTCGCCCCCTCGGCCATTTCGACGGTGGGAAAGTCCTGCCGCACGAGTTCAGGATCGTAAGGGATCCCCAGCGCTGCCAGACCTTCGCAGTAGCCCGCGTGGCGTTCCTGTGCGGTCCAGATGGAGCGTGCGTCTCCCAGGAACGCGATGCGCCTGTGGCCGTGTGCCGCGAGGTGGCGCACCGCCTCCAGGGCACCGGCTCGGTTGTTGACCGTCACGCTGTCGGTGTCGAGGAAATCAACCTTGCGATCGACGAGGATGACAGGCTTTCCCTGGCGCTGTTGATCGACCAGCAATCCATCATGGTCGGGACTGGCGGGCATGACGATCAAACCGTCGACACGGTGAGAAACAAAAGCTTCGATCACATGCTTGGCTCGGATTGGGTCCTCGTCACTGCTGCCTGCGAAGACCAGCATGCCGTAGCGTGCGGCTGTGTCCTCGACTCCACGGTGAAGTGCCGAAGAGAAGGGGTTGGCGACATCCTCGAGCAACAGGCCAATTGTTGACGTCTTGTGGTCAGCCCTTCGGAGGCTGATCGCCGCCACGTTCGGACGATAGTTGAGAAGCTGGATGGCGTGCTGGACGCGGGTCGCGATGTCTGGCGAGACGGTCGGCTGTCGATTAATCACCCGGGAGACCGTCTTGATGCTCACCCCGGCGAGCGCGGCAACCTCGTGCATGGTGGGCGTCCGCAGGGGACGTGCCGCATGGGACAATGTCAGCCTCACACCACGAGGATGATTGGCAGGGCTCTCCGCGGTGCCTCGGATGTCCAACTTCCCCTGAGTGTACTAGACAGCCTGTTTACCTCGTGTTAACATTTCAGTCCTACGTTGTCTCGTTGAGCCAACTCGGGAGGGGAGCCGATGGGCAAGCGACACTTGGGCCTCGACCTTGCGGCAACGGAATTGGGCGCGTGCGCGGGCACACGCGCTCGAGGAGTGTGAGGATGGGAGAGCAGGCAAGTCCTACGCCTGGCGTGGGGCCGGCACGGCACAGTCGAAGGCCAGGCCTGACGGGTATGGCCGCACTCGTGATGACGGCACTCCTCGGAGCCGCCTGTTCGTTGGGGGCGGGAGGTGGTGGTGGAGGTGGGAGCGGCAGCGTCACCCTCACGGTTGCGGCCGTCGACAATCCGCAGATGGTTGACCTCCAGAAGCTGGCGCCAGAGTTCACCAAGCAACACTCCAACATCCAGGTCAAGTTCGTGGTCTTGCCGGAGAATCAGCTCCGCCAGCAGGTCACCCAGGACATCGCGACCAACAGCGGTCGTTACGACCTCGCCACTATTGGGACCTACGAGGTGCCGATCTGGGCGAAGAACAACTGGCTCGAGAACCTATCGCCCCGGATCAGCAAGGACTCGTCCTACGACGAGAGTGATCTGATACCTGGCATCAGCAAGGCGCTCACTTACAAAAACAACATGTACGCGGTTCCCTTCTACGGTGAGTCGTCCTTCCTGATGTACCGCAAGGACCTGCTCCAGCAGGCGTGTCTGACCATGCCCCAAAATCCGACCTGGGACCAAGTCGCCGCGGCGGCGCAGAAGCTGAATAACCCGAGCAAGCAGATCTACGGTATCTGCCTGAGAGGCCTTCCCGGCTGGGGCGAGCAGCTGGCCCCGCTGGACACAGTGGTCAACACGTTCGGTGGTCGCTGGTTCGACGAGCAGTGGAACGCCCAGCTGACCTCGCCGAAGTTCGTGGAGGCGGTGAACTTCTACGTCAACACGATCAAGACCGCTGGACCCCCTGGCTCCGCCAACAACGGGTTCACCGAGTGCCTGAACACCTACAACGGTGGACACGCGGCCATGTGGTACGACGCAACGTCGGGGGCCAGCAGCCTGACGGGAGACGCGGCCAAGAACTCCGGCTACGCCTACGCCCCGGTGAAAGAGACCAAGTACTCTGGCTGGCTGTGGGCCTGGGCGCTCGGCATGTCCGCCTCCGGCAAGAACAAGGACGCCGCCTTTACCTTCATGTCCTGGGCGACTTCGAAGGACTACATCAAGCTGGTCGGCCAGAAGCTCGGCTGGGACCACGTGCCGCCCGGCACTCGAAAGTCGACCTACGCGCTGTCGGAGTACCAGCAGGTGGCCGGCGGCTTCGCTCAGCTGACCCTTGACTCCATCGCCAACGCGGACGTGAACCACCCGACCGTCGATCCGGTGCCCTACACCGGCGTTCAGTACGTCGACATCCCCGAGTTCACGGAACTGGGGACGCAGGTCTCGCAGCAGATCGCATCCGCCATCGTGGGCACCACCACCGTCGACCAGGCTCTGCAGCGCTCGCAAGGTTTTGCTGCCGACGTGGGCAAGAAGTATCACAAGTAGGTAGGAGGGAAAGACAGGAGGAGGTCAGGCAAGATGGCTGAACCCACGGTCGCCGTCAGAGGCGCGCCGGCCCGCCCGACAGCCGCATCGGCGGCCACGCGGGATAGCTGGCTGAGGCGCATCCCGCTGCTTCCGGCACTCGTCTACGTCGTCCTGGTCACGCAGATTCCCTTCCTGCTCACGATTTTCTACAGCTTCTTCTCGTGGAACCTGCTGCGGCCCGGCAGCTTTCAGTTCGCCGGCTTGGAGAACTACGCGATAGTCCTTACGCACTCGAGCTTCAGGATTGCGCTCGGGAACACCGTGGTGCTCACACTAGGCGCGGTCCTGATCTCGGTCGTGCTCGGCCTCGCGGTGGCAACGATGCTCAACCGGGAGTTCTTTGGCAGGGGCGTCGTCCGAACTCTGCTTATCGCTCCCTTCCTGGTGATGCCAACAGCGGCGGCGCTGATCTGGAAGGACACGTTGCTGAATCCGGTCTTCGGCGTCGTCAACTACGCGCTTTCACCTATTGGTCTCGGCCACGTGGACTTCGTCAACCGCTTTCCGATGGCCACCATCATCACCATCGAGGTCTGGCGCTGGACGCCCTTCATGATGCTGATCATCCTCGCCGGTCTGCAGTCGCAGAACACCGATGTGCTGGAGGCCGCCGGCGTGGACGGGGCGAAGTCGTACCAGATATTCCGGTACATGACGCTGCCATTCATCAGGCCATACATCGAGCTCGGAGCGCTTCTGGGCTCTCTATTCATCATCCAGACGTTCGACTCGATCTTCATGATGACGCAGGGCGGTCCGGGCCAGGCCACGACCAACCTACCCTTCCTGCTTTATCTGGTCGCCTTCCAGGGCTTTGACATCGGCCAAGCGTCGGCGATCGGGGTGATGGCGGTGATCCTCACCATGATCGTCGCCACCCTCGCCTTGCGGACGCTGTTCACCATCTTCATCGTGGAGGCACGACGATGAACGTCGCAACAACGCAGCCAGCTGAGAGCGTCGCTCCCACCCGGCGAGCTGCGCCCTTCCCGACGGCTAAGGTCGGCAGGACGGCACTCGCCTGGGTCGTGGCGTTCATCTTCTTCTTCCCGGTGCTCTGGATGGTGCTCGAAGGGTTCAAGGAGGAGACGCAGGCGGCGAGCATCCCGCCGACCATCTTCTTCACTCCCACGCTCAGCGCCTACCAGGAGGTGCTGTCACGCGACTTCCCGCCCTTCTTCATCAACTCGGCGATCGCCACCATCTTCTCCACTTTCCTGGTGAT
>CATPBP010000219.1 GCA_955652675.1 Candidatus Dormiibacterota bacterium | reverse complement strand
CTATGGGACTCCGGCGAGGTTGAGGCTCAATCATTGGGCCCTTTCAGGCAATTGGACGGTGCGGGAAGAGGGTGCCCTGCTCAATGAGCCCAACGGCCGGATCACGTATCGATTTCACGCTCGTGATCTTCATCTTGTCATGGGACCGGCGGCGCGAGGAACTTCCGTGCGTTTTCGGGTGCTTGTCGATGGAAAGCCACCGGGCGACGCTCGCGGGCTTGACATTGACCGGTCCAGGTGTGCGACCGGTACGTCTTCCGTAATGCGGAACACCCGCGACAGGCCCCATGCGATCGCCCGTGCCATGTACATGATCATCGCCATCTCCCAATGAACCTGCGGCAACGATGATCACTATATCATGATCATCGTTGCGTTTGGAGACTCCTAGGGATGTGGTAGTATCTCGATCGGGAGACCATGGAGCGAGACGGGACGGGTCGAGACGACGGGCCAGGGCTCATCGCGCTGCTGGCGCAGCTCTCAAAGAGCTTCAACCGCCGCAGCACCGAAGAGATGCTAGGCATGCGCCTGAAGGAGTTCCTGGTCCTGTCTTACTTGCGTGACCATCTCGGCACGACCCAACAGGACCTGGGCGAGGCGATGCTGCTGGATCCCAACACCGTTGTGTTGCTGCTGAACGAGCTGGAGTCGAGGGGCTACTCGATCCGCCGACGCGACGCCGAGGACCGCCGCCGGCACGTCGTCGACATCACTCCCGCCGGGCATGAGGCCGTTGCGCGGGCGGAGAAGGCCCGCGAGGTGATTGAGGACGAAGTACTCGGCGAGCTCAACGCCGGGGACCGCCGCACGCTGCGGCGAATCCTCTTGCGGGCGCTCGAGGGCCAAGCGCGCACGCCCGCCGCGCCTACCTTGCGGGCCTAGCCCGACCCGGCAGCCGGCTGCCGAGAACCGTTGCTCGGGACTCGATCACGGAGTTCCTGGTCGGAGCCCCGCCGTCATCTGTATAAGACGACACCGGCCAGGGCGCCCAGAGCGAGAACCACGATCGGCGGTACCCGTCGCAAGATGATCAGGGCAAAGGCGCCGGCGAAGATCAACACGGCAAACAGGTCCAGACCGACGCTGCTGACTATCCGGAGGTAGATGAGAGGCACAGCACTCGCGACCACCAGAGTCAGCCCTCGTACGAAGCCTCGGACGGCCGGTTTCTCCGAGTATTGCCGGTGCAACCGGTCGGCCGGGACCACCAGCAGCGGGGGAAGCGCGATGGCAGCTGTCGCAAGGAGCGCGCCTGCAATGCCGCCGACGAAGTAGCCGAGTGCAACCGGCCAGAGGCCGCTCGGTCCCGGTGCGAGCTGGCCCAGGACGAGCGCACCGGCGAACTGGCTCTCGTTCGCCCAGCCACGCGAGACGAGGTCCTCGTGGATGCTCGGAAGGTTGCCGAACCCTCCCGAGGAGAGGAGGGATGCTTTGAGGACGAGCCAGAAGAAGGTCAGGAAGTCGATGGCGGGCCTGCGCCTACACCGCGCTTGAACAGCGAGGCGACGCTAACCGCGCCGGCCATCACGGCGCCGCCTCCGAGCAGGAGGTAGGCGATGGGGGTGGCGCCGAGCAGCACCATGGCGGCAGTGCCGGCGCAGACTCCAACGGCAGCCGCGAGCACACCACGCCCTTCAGTACGGCTCCTTGCGAGGCCTGGGCGGATCAGCCGATAGCTGTTGAGGAGGACGATTCCGAGGGCCGCCACCACCACCCCGTGGATCGCGCTGGCCACCAGGCGTCCGCTGCCGATCCTGGCATATCCCGCGGCCAGGAGGATGGTCACGACGACGCTTGGGGCGAGCAGCCCGACCACCCCCGCCAGCGCACCGGCGGTGCCAACGAGGCGTGAACCGGTCAGGGCCGCGAGGGCCAGCAGATTGATGCCTGGGATGAGCTGGCAGAATCCCCAGGCGTCGGCCCACTCGGCCGAGGTCAACCAGCGTCGTTTCTGGACGAACGCGCGATACGCGTACAGCTGCACCGCCTGGCCGCCTCCAAACGACTGCAGACCGATGCGAGCCCACACCGCGCAGACGCGGAGGGTGGTGGGAGCCTCTTCGGCCGGCAGGGCTGGGGCCCCGTCCTGCGGCTCCGGGCCAGAGACCTGTGACATCAGACCTAGGGTAGGACGGGTCGCAGTCCCTTCGGTTGGGACGCGAACAGTATCCGTGGGAGCAGTCTCGTACCGCACAAGGCTGCGCGCGCCCCCGACTTCCGCACGGGGCGGTGGCCGGCTTCCGGCCACGGTGAAGAGAGCTTACCGCTACCCGGTGACGCACGGTCGTCGCGGGTAGGTGGCGGGTGAGTCCTATCCCGACTCTAACCGGCCATTTGATAGAGGCGGTGACGGGCGTCAACCTGCGGGCTGGCGGCGCTTTGGCACTGTACCTCGACGCAACACGACGCTACCCTATGGCGGCGGATCGGGATAGTTCTCCTCGCGGCCGTTGTGACCAGAGCAGGGGGAAAGCAGGAGAGCGGAGCGGAGGAGCGGGTTAGAGTCGGCGAGGGCCGGAGTTGGCAAGGAATAGCGAGGCCGCCTGCGAGGCGGGGTAGAGGGAGGACGATAAGGGCCCGGATGTGAGAGCGTCAGCGCCGAAGGCGCCGCCTGCGCTGAGCTCGTGGGCTGCCGCGGGGTGACACCAGAGGCCGAGAAACCGCCCATGCACTCAGGTACCACTCTCTAGTGAGCGCCGCATGAATGCGAGCAGGACTGTTTGAGGAGGTAACGCGGATGACCAGTCGCTCACCGTTTCTCGATGTCAGAAGTTTCACCGAGGAGGAGATCCCGGCGCGCGTGGAGGAGTCGCCCACGCGAGCAGGGCCCGGCAGTCCCTTCCTGGCGGTCTATGAATTCGAACAAGGGACCAGGCTGGACTCGCAGACGGAGGAGTACGTCTCGTTTCTCAACGAGCTCTACGACGAACAGTTCAACGAGGCGCTGTCCAACCTCGTTGACGAAGCGGCGGCCATCTACCAGACAAACTTCGCAAACGAACGGGAAGACCCCCACACTGCCGGTTACCAGGCTGAGCGGCTCCTCAACCAGCACTTTGCCCCCCTCATCGCAGAGGCGGAGACGATGGTCAGGACGCTCGCCACGGAACTGGGCCAGCGCGATCCAAATAGCCTGAGCGAGGACGAGGTGGAGACCATCGTCGACAGGTACCAGCCGTCCGCTGACATGGCACCGCACTTTGAACAGTGGCTGGACGGACTCAAGAACGCGTTCAAGAAAGTGGTCAACAAGGGTTTGGACCTGGCAAAAAACGCCGCCAGCGCGGTAGCCAGGTGGGGTTTGGGACCCATCCTCAACAAGCTCCTGGCGTTCGTCAAGCCCATGTTCAAGTACGTCGCTGACAAGGCGATCGACAGGTTGCCGCTACAACTTCAGCCGATGGCCAGGCTGCTCCGCGACAAGCTGCCCTTCTTGAAGGAATTCGAGGAGAGTGAAGAGACCGAACTCGAGACCACCGGGATCAACGAGGTGGCGGAGATTCAATACGAGTTCAATCAACAGGTCGCCAACCTCCTGTTTGCCCAAACGGAAGCAGAGCAAGACCTGGAGGTCGCCCGCGCGGTCAATCCACCAAGCGCTCCTGATGCCTACCC
Organism: Candidatus Dormiibacterota bacterium; assembly: GCA_955652675.1. GTDB lineage: Bacteria > Chloroflexota > Dormibacteria > Dormibacterales > Dormibacteraceae > Nephthysia. Next base: position 917 of record CATPBP010000219.1, on the reverse strand, counting down.
CGTCGCCGAGCTGGAGATCGCCAGGGAGCGCTTTCTCGACGGCCTGGGAGAGCTGAAGGAAGGCGAGGATCCCACGCCGCAGGTCGAGAACTTTCTCCCGGCTCTGCTACCTGCCCTGAGGATAGGAATCAGGCTCGCGGGCCGGCCAAGAGTTGTCGATTTCCTGGCCAACTTTCTGGGCAAGCTGATTCAGAGATTCGTCGGTCCACAGTACGCGCCACCGCTGTCGAAGGCGATCGTGGATGCCGGACTGCGCCTCCTCCAGCTGGAAGCGATACCTCAAAGCGAGTCCAGGGTCGCCGGGTCAGCGGTGGCATCGACCGTCGAGGAAACAGTGCGGCGGGTGGCGGCGCTTCCGGATTACGTCCTGGACAACCAGGAACTTCTCGAAGCCGCCGCGCTGGAAGCATTCGAACAGGCTGCCGCGGCGAATCTACCCCCTGTTCTCTCCGAGGACACTTATCGCCGGCGCCCCGAGCTTAGAGAAGATCGCAGGGGATTCTGGTATCGATGCGGCAGGCGGTACAAGAAGCGCCTGGGCCCCAAGATCACGGCCCGGATCTCTCCTTACAAGGTCGCAACTCTCGAGACCTTTGATGGCAACACCCTGGGAGAGGCCCTGGAAGAGCAATACTCCATCGCGCCCGGTGACGAGGTCGAGGGTGAGGTACACCTCTACGAGGCCATGCCCGGCATGCGTCTGTCAGACATCGTTCGAGGGGAGCACGTCATCGCGAAGGTGGATGGCGGAGACGGGCACAACCAGCTCCATCCGCTCACCCGTGATGCCGCGGCCCTTTTGTTGGACCAACCGGAGTTGGGCCGCGACGCCGAAGGCGAGACCGGAGACCCGACCGCCCCCCAGGTCGGACAGCGTTTCTACTATTTGGAGATTCCCGGCAAGCGTCCGCTCATGG
>CATPBP010000218.1 GCA_955652675.1 Candidatus Dormiibacterota bacterium | reverse complement strand
GGTCTGGAGGCCAACGGACGCGTCTACTCAACGGTCGCTGAGGCGCTCGATTCAGCACAGGTGGACGTGCTGGTGGACTACACCAGTGCCACCGCGGTCAGGGACAACGTCTGGGCCGCTGTTGAGGCGGGTGTTCACGTGGTGATCGGGTCCAGTGGATTGGCCGCGACTGACTACGAAGAACTCGACCGTCTCGCACGTGATCGGGGCGTCGGCGTGATCGCTGCAGGCAATTTCTCTGTCATGGCCGCCATACTCCGTCGAGCCGCCGGGATGGCCGCCCGACACCTGGACCACTGGGAGATCATCGACTACGGCAGCGACGAAAAGTCGGATGTCCCCAGCGGTACATCACGTGAGCTCGCCGAGACTCTGGCCGAGGTACGCAGGCCTCAGGCAACCCTGGCACCCCCAGAACTGCACGGACCCGTCGAGGCGCGGGGTGCGGAGGTAGGCGGCACCAGGGTCCACTCCGTGCGACTGCCCAGCTTCGTGGTCACCACCGAGATAGTGTTCGGCGGACCTGGTGAGCGTCTGATCATGCGTCATGACCCGGGTTTGAGCCCAGAGCCATATGTGGCCGGGACGCTCCTAGCGGTGCGGAGGGCAGCCGACGTCGCGGGTGTGCGCAGAGGACTCGACCTGCTGCTGTTCGAGGACCATGACCGTGCGCAATAACCAGTCGTGAACTTCCCGGCCGAGAGGCGTCAGGCGCTGGCGCGGTTGGCGCCGTGCACGGGCCGCATGGCTGCGATGCTGACAATGACCAGAACCGCGCTCACGGCGGCGGTCGCCAGCGCTATCTGGTGCAGACCGGGACTCGTTACGTGGGTGCCGAACACCAGCCCGATGAGGCTAGTGGAGAGGATCGCCCCCACGTAGCGGAAGGTCTGAAACAGGCCGCCCGCGGCGCCCGTCTGCTCTGGCTTCGTCGCCTCGTACATGGCTGCCTGCAGTCCCAGATTGTTGAAGGCATTGGGTATGCCGAGCACGGCGCCGACTGCGATCAGAGTCGGGATCGGGGTGTGCTGATCAAAAAGCGTCATCAGAAGCGTGCCTGCGGTCAGCGCGACCGCTCCCGTGACGAGTGCCGGCCGCGGACCGGCCCTGGAGATGAGGGTTGCCGCCACGGGGGTGACCGCCACGCCGAGGCCCGCGACTGGAAGCAGGAGGAGTCCGGCACGGTCGGCCGAGAAGCCCCGTGCCTGTTCAAACCAGATCGGAAGGCTGAAGTAGACGGCGTAGAAGACGGTGCTCACCCCCGCGAACTGGGCGAAGACGCCGATCAGGCGCGGGCTCTTCATCAGCATCCGCACGTCAAGGAACGGCTGCACTCGCCGCTGCTCGTGCCAGACGAGCAGGCCGCCGGCCACCGGCAGGCAAGCGAGGAGGGGCCATAGCGGCCGCGCTGACAGCGAGAGCAGAAAGCCGAGCACGCTGACGATCGTCACGGCGAAGAGCAGAATCCCCCCGACGTCGATCAGGCGCAGGAAGCCGACGAGGCTGAAGGCAGCGCGGCGGCCCCTTGACGCGTCCATCGGGAGCCACACCGCTGCCACGAGTGCCCCAGCGGCGGTGACGGGTAAGTTGATCAGGAAGACAGCCTGCCAGCCTGCCAGGGCGACAAGAAATCCGCCGATCACAGGACCGAGCGCGGCGCTGACGTTGGCCGCCATGTTCATAGCCCCCAGGGCCGCGGCCGGTGGCCGGCCGGAGGGGTCGCCGGTGGCGGCGCGGATCATGGCCAGACCCGCCGGGTAGGCCGCCGACGTCCCGACAGCCTGCACGGCGCGGACGACGACCAGCCAGACGAGTCCCGGGACCAACGGGGCTACAAGCCCGGTTGCGAAGACCAACGCCAGGCCGGTGATGAACACCCGGCGCGGCCCAAACAGGTCGGCCAGCCGGCCCATCAGCGGCTGCCCGATTGCGGCGGCCAGGAAGAAGCCGGAGATCAGCCAGGTCACCTCTCCGACCGTGACGTGGAAGTCGCGTTGGATCCGTGTCAGGGCCACGGCGATCATCGAGGAGTTGAGCGGGTTGAGAAGGGTGCCCAGCACCACAGCACCGACGAGTCGACGCGGGACGCGTGGCGGGGCCATCCACATCTTCTACGCCAACTAGCTCGGCTGTGCCAGACGAAGGCTATTCCCTCCCCTTGCGTTACGGGGGAGGGCTGGGAGGGGGTCCAGTTTCGAAGCAGCCAAGATCCAGCCAGCCGGTGTCGGAGGTTGTCCGGGCGGCTTGCCCGCAGAGGGGAGGGATAGCCTGGGCTTAGTGGCGGTCTAGCTAAATCCGGCTGACCCCCGAGCCCGACCGGAGCAGGCCGATCAGCTCTCCGCCAAGTCCGATCGCCTCCGGGGTCGGCATGGTGGGATTGTTGAAGGTGAAGCCCGTGAACCCGGCCTCGATGTAAGGCTGGAGGAGCTCTGCGGCTTCGTCCGGCGTGGCGGGCCTGACCATTGACCTCCGCGCAGGGGGAAGCCGGTCGAGCACGGCCCCTGCCTGGCGTTCGTCCTCCACGAGCACCACAGGAGCGCCGATCGTGCGCACGATGGTCGAAGGGTCGCGGCCTTCGGCTTCGCAATGCCGCTCCAGCACCTCGGCCTTGTGCTTCAGCTCGTCGAGCGATCCGAACCAGTGCGACATGTCGGCGTGACGGGCCACCAGCCTGAGGGTCCGTCTTTCGCCACCTCCGCCGACCAGGATCCTGGGGCCGCCTGGCTGGATCGGACGAGGACTGTTCAACGCCCGATCGATCCGGTAGTAACGACCTACGAAGCTCGGGCGGCTCTGGGTGAACATGCGCCGGCAAATAGTCAGCGCCTCGTCGAGCCGGTCCATGCGCTCGCCTATGGGCGGGAAGTCGAAGCCGTACCCGACGTGCTCGGACTCGTTCCAGGCCGCTCCAATGCCGAGCATGGCGCGTCCACCAGAGATGATGTCCAGCGTGGTGACCATCTTGGCCAGGAGAGCCGGATTGCGATAGGTGACGCCTGTCACCAGGGTGGCCAGGCGCACCCGACTCGTGCTGGCGGCGAGGGCGCCCAGCGTCGTGTACGCCTCCAGCATGGGGTCCTCTTCGGGCCCGATCACGGCGATCTGATAGAAGTGGTCCATGACAGTCACGAGGTCGAAGCCGGCCGCCTCCGCGGCTCGAGCCTGCTCGACGACCCGCTCGAACAGCCTCTCGTCCGGAACGCCTGGGTGGGTGAAGTTGGGCATGTGGAACCCGAAGAGCAGAGTCATGCGAATCGGAACCATCGGCACGCCAAGGTGTTTCCCTGATCTTGAGATTGCCTGGGTCGGAAGACCGCCACGCGGGCGTGAGCCGGCCGGGTGAGACGGCTCCTCTTCGGTTCGGTGATCGGCGTGGCCTTCGCATTCCGCACCCGCACACCCAGGGGCGGCGCGCTGACCGCCGAGGCAGGCTGAGGCCGTGGACTACGGCAGGCCGATCGAGTTCGGCTACTCGATCATTCCGGATGCCAGCGAGTACCCCTCGCTGGCCGGGACCGCCCGCGTTGCCGACGAGCTAGGGTTCGACCTACTCGGCATCCAGGACCACCCCTACCAGTGGCGTTTCCTGGACACCTGGACGCTGATCAGCGTCCTCGCCGCCCAGACCTCGAGGATCCGCCTCTTCCCCGACGTCGCCAACCTGCCACTGCGACCTCCGGCGGTGCTGGCCAAGGCGGTCGCTTCGCTCGACGTGATCAGCGGCGGCCGGACCGAGCTGGGCCTGGGCGCCGGGGGCTTCTGGCAAGCGATCGGCGCGATGGGAGGCCCGATCCGAGAGCCCAGGGACTCGATCTCAGCCCTCGAAGAGGCGATTCAGGTGACC
>CATPBP010000217.1 GCA_955652675.1 Candidatus Dormiibacterota bacterium | reverse complement strand
GGCCGTTTCGGCTGGGTCATGGTCGGAATGGTGGCCCTGCTGGGCGCCGGGATCGCCGCCACCGGCGTCGCCCCCACGCTGCCGGTGCTGCTGGTGGTGATGCTCGTCGTGGGGGTCGTCGAGGGCGCCGGTACCACCTACCTCATCAGCTGGATGCAGCGGCGTACGGATCCAGGCATGCAGGGCCGGGTGATGTCGCTGGCCCTGCTCTCGTCGGTTGGCCTGGAGCCCCTCGCACTGCTGATGGCCGGAGCCCTGGCCTCGCGATACCTGGGCCTGCTGTTCTGGGGCTCCGCCGTCGCCATCGAGCTCACCGCCCTCGCCGCCAGCCTCAGCCGGTCGGTGCGCCGCATCTGAGGGCGCCCGAGCCCCTCCCAGCCATCCTCCGCAAGAGGAGGGAACGTCTACATGGACGGGTCAGCCCAGGGGTCTGAGCCGGCCCTGGGCGTCGAACGGCATGGCCTGCGGTTCGCTCGATATTTCCAGGTCGTCGCGTTCCCGCGCCTCTTCGAGGAGCGCCGGCGAAGCGCCGAGGACCTCGGTGTGGAGCGTGTCCCTGATCCAGGCCAGCCGCAGGGGCCCCTCTCGCCCCCGGCAGGCGATGGCGGCGCAGACCGCCGCCAGGTCGGTGGGCATGACGAAGGGCAGTGACACCCGGCGGATGCCGATCACACCGGCCGTGAGACCGTTGGCGTAGAGCGCCTCGAAGTCGACCTTGGCCAGGAGCCGGGCGGTGGTGAAGTCGGCGGTGCCGATGCCCATGGCGTTGCCGTGCGAGCCCTCTGTCAGGTCCAGCACCACGATCGCCGTCACCGAGCTCGGCTCGGGCTCGGGCTGCCCGACCACCCGCAGCCGGCCGACCACGTTGGTGTCGATGCCGGCGCCGCTGACGTCCTTCCCCATGCGATCGATCACCAGCACGTCGAGGTCGGCGAACGGGATCTTCGGCATCAGGTCGCGGGCGCGCTCCAGCAGCGCCGCCTCGGCCTCCGCCCCGATCTCGCCGGGTTCCAGGCCGCGGACGTCGGCGGTCTCGTCGCGCTGGTTCTCCAGGATCGCCAGGCCGCCCAGCAGCAGACCCTGCTCGTCGACCAGCCTGGTCGCGGCGGGGATCAGGTCTCGCAGCCCAGCCGGGCCTCGGGAGTGCATGACCGCGGCGCCGGCCTGCTTGCCGAGCCCGATGGCGCACATCTTGGCCAGGCCCGACTCGACCGGGCCCCGGAAGCTGGTGTGCGGCTTGACCCGGTTGACCAGGAAGACGGCTCCGGCCTCCGTCACGTTCCGGTCGACGTGCACCGGGAGGCCATCCACCTCTCCGACCACCTCGGTCTCCATGGTCGCCTGGATCAGGGAGCGATCGATCCCGTAACCGGCGAGCACCTCGGCCTGCCCTTCGGCCGTCGCCGCGCCGTGGCTCCCCATGGCGGGGACCACGAAGGGGTCGAAGCCAAGCTCGCGTAGCTCGGCGAGCACGGCGTCCACGATGGCGCCGACGCCCGCGATGCCGCGGCTGCCCACGCCGACCGCGAGGCGCCGAGGCGCCACGCCGGCCAGGGCCCGTCGGACCTCCTCCCGCACCCGTCCTTCCAGCTCTTCAGGCCGGAGGAGGGGAGGATCCAAGCGCTGCCGGACCAGCCCGACCGCCGGTGGCTGGACCGACTCGAGGAGCCGGCCGGCGACTCGCTCCAGCCCCGGCTGGAGCGGCGAGAGATCCAGCCTGCCGCCCATCGCCTCCAGGCTACGCCCGGTGGGTCAGTCCGGTGGCGTCGCCGGCAGCGCCCGCTGGAGCACCTCCAGGTGAGCGCGCTGGTGCGCCGCCATAAGCTCCATCACGTGGCGCACGGGCCGCCCCGCAAAGGGCCCGATCGCCACCAGCCGGTCCAGGTCGACGCCCATCAGGGCGGCGTGGAGCGTGGCGCTGCCCTTCTGCAGCTCGGAGCGCAGCTCTGCGGGCGATCGGTCTCGGCGCCGGGAGACCTGGGACGCGTTCCAGCGGTCCGGGTCGAAAGGCCGGCCGCCGCCGCCGCCATCGGGGGCCCGCGGTTCCTCGGTCACCACGGCGCTCAGGGACGACTGCGTGCTGGCCAGGTGGGCCAGCAGGTCATGTGCCTCCCAGCCCTCGCCGTCCCCGTGCACGGGCCTCCGCCAGTCGCGGTCGAGGGCGGCTGCCTCGCGAGCCAGGCTGGCCAGCTCGGCCGCCAGTGCCGTTCGCTCCACGTCCACTGCCAGCTGGGCCGGCCGGAACAAGGGGATGTCGTGGCGCGAGTCGTACCAGCGCACCTGGACGTCGGGCAGGTTGCCCACCACCTCCTCGACGGCCCGCCTTCTGCCCTCTTCGAACTCGGGGGGCGCTCCCGGCCAGAGCATGGCGGCCATCGCCAGCAGGACCGGGCCCTCCACCCTCGCGAAGTCGGCCAGCGGGTCGAAGTGGAACATGTGCTCCAGGATCTGGCGGCGCACCGGCACGTTCAGGGTGGAGGTCAGCCCTCCCTCGACCTCCGTCAGGCCGGCGCGAACGAAGTCCCGGAGGTCGTCGCCCCAGGCCTCGTCGCCGAGGTAGCGCCGCTGGGCCTCCACCGCTTGATCCAGGCCGGTGTAGATCGGGAAGGGCGGCTGCATGCGCTCCGACGCCTCCTCCCAGCTCATGACCCGGTTGATGGGCGAGGGCGGTCCGTCGACGAACACAAGCCCCGAGGCCAGGTCGGGCCGGGTCGCCGCCAGCTCGAGCGCAACCGATGCGCCCCAGGAGTGCCCGACCACCAGGGGCCTGCCGAGCCCCAGCTGCTCGATCGCCTCGGCGGCGTCACCGACGATCTCGTCCGATCCGTAGCCCTCCTCGGGGCGATCGGAGGGGCCGTGGCTGCGCTGGTCCAGGGCCACGATCCGCCTGCCCGGCAGGCGCGCCGCGAGCCGTCCCCAGACGAGCGTGTTGGAGCTCAGCCCGTGGAGCAAGAAGAGGGCCGGCTCGCGCGGTTCCCCGTCCGGCTGCCACTCGAGGTAGTGCAGTCGAACACCCGACCGCTCGAGCCAACCCTCTCGCATTCAAGCGATTGTAAGGAGCCGCTGCCGGTCACCTCGTCCGTGCAGGAGGCTAGGGAGGCGGTCTCGACCAGACGCTCAGGCCACCGCCTCGGGCACTTCCTCGGTACGGGCGGCCGCCTCGCGGCGTCCGCTCCTCACCGCCAGGCAGCTCACCGCTCCCAGCGCCAGCGCCAGGATGGGCACCGCCAGGGTGGGCCGCATGGCGTCGATGAAGGCGTAGGCGAAGACTTCGTGCGCGATCTGGGCGATCTGGTGCTCGACCTGCGGCGGCAGGCCGGGAAGGTTGGCGACTCCGCTGCTGGAGTTGCGACCGACCTCCAGCCCACCCTTGCCGGCGCTGGTGAAGGCATCGATGAAGCGCTGCCTGGCCTGCGATGGCATCTGGGGCGGGAGCTGGGCCGCGTACTTGACGGCCTGATCGTGGAGGCTCACTGCAAGCCGGTTCTGGAGTACCGCACCGACCACGGCGCTGCCGATGGCCCCGCCGAGCTGGCGTGTCGTGTTGAGCAGGCCCGAGGCGGCGCCCGCCACGCGCGGATTGATGTTGCGCATCGCCACCGTGGCGAGGGGGGCGAAGGTGCAGCCGAGTCCCACGCCGGCCACGATCGCGCCGGGCAGGAAGGTCAGCCACGTCGAGTCGATTGAGGCGCGCCAGTCGATGATCCCCATACCCAGAGCGAACATGCCGAGGCCGAAGACGAGGATGTACTTGCCGCTGATCCGGTCCGCCAGGCGGCCCGCGAAGGGCGCCAGGAGCATGGAGACCAGCGACATCGGCAGCAGCGTCAGCCCGGCCTTGATGGCGCTGAAACCGAGCGCCGACTGCAGGTAGATGGTGATGGGCAGGAAGAGGCCGATCATGCCGAACGTGAGCACGGCGCCGACCCAGTTCATCAGCGAGAAGTTGCGATCCCGAAAGAGGCTCAGCGGCACCATGGGCGACGGGCGGCGGTAGTCCCAGAGGAAGAAGAGCACGAGGAGGACCAGCCCGGCGGCGATGATCAGCGGGATCGAGATGAAGCCGGTGACGGTGCCCCAGTCGAACCGCTGGCCTTCGATCAGGCCGAAGGTGATGGCGAAGAGGCCTGCCGACGCCAGCAGCACGCCCACCGGCTCCACGCCGGCGGCGCGGCCCGGACGGATGTCGGGGATGATCAGCAGGCTGCCGATAAGGGCCACGATCCCGATCGGGACGTTGACGTAGAAGATCGCCCGCCAGTCGAGGTAGGTCACGAGCAGGCCGCCCACGGTCGGTCCGGCGATGGTCGCGAGGCCGGCGATACCGCCCCAGATGCCGAAGGCCGCGCCTCGCCGCTCGGGCGGGAAGATCGTGGTCAGGATCGCGAGGGTCTGGGGGGTGAGCAGCGCGCCGCCGACCGCCTGCACCACGCGCGCCGCGATCAGCTGGTTGGGGTCCTGGGCCAGTCCGCAGGCGATGGATGCCAGCGTGAAGATCGCCAGGCCGAGCGTGAAGAGGTTGCGCTGCCCGAAGCGGTCGCCCAGCCGGCCGGCCGTGATCAGGAGCACCGCATAGGTCAGCGTGTATGCGTTCAGGACCCAGATGACCTGGTCCAGGCTGGCTTTGAGGCCGTCGATCATGCTCGGGATCGCGATGTTCACGATCGTGATGTCGAGCAGGACCATGAAGAAGCCCAGGCACAGGCACACGAGCACCGCCCAGGGGTTGTTTCTCAGTCTGGCCATCACTGCGCCTCCTCTTGCATGTCCTTCAACCAGTTGGGGATCTCTGCCTGATCGGAGCTCTTCGCTTGTTCCGATATGCCGGCGGTCCACTCCAACTCACCGGATTCGATCTCGGCAGTGATCCGGCGCACCCAGCCCAGCTGCCACTTGCGCTGCTCCTGGACCATCTCCGCCTCGATCAGCGATAGCCTCGTAAGGCCTCGCCCTCTCAGCCAGCCGAGAATCTGGACGCCCGCATCGATCTCCTTCTCGAGCGCGAGGCTCCGCATGCGCAGCAGCTCCACGGCTTCCGCTTTGGGAAGCTGGTGCATGAAGGAGAGGCCGGCCTCGAAGGAGCTGTACTCGCTGGTCGGGACGGCGAGCAGCTCCCGGAGCCGGTCCTGGAAGCGGTCACGGCCGTCTGCGGTAAGGGTGTAGACGGTTCGCTCCGGCCGGCGACCCGGCCGCTCGATGTCGGTAGGCTCGATCCAGCCCGCGCGCTGGAGCTGCTCGAAGGTGTGATAGAGCGTGCCCAGGTTCAGCTTGATGTGCTTGTCCATATGGCGCTGCCGCATCACGAAGGCGATCTCGTAGGGATGGCGCGGCCGCTCCCCCAGGAGTCCAAGAACTGCGAGCGCCAGTGGTGTCATCTTCCCCATCCGGAATACTCCGGACGGACTATAACACACGGAATGATCCGCAAGGGGAGGGGAAGGTTCGCTGTAGGCTGGCGAGGGAGATGAACGGTCCGGCGCTTCCCCTTCTGGCCGTGCTGGCGGGCGTGCTCTCCTTCAGCTCCCCCTGCACTCTGCCCCTGGTTCCCGGCTATCTCGGCTATATGTCGGGCGTCAGTTCGAGTAAGGGACGGACGCTCGGGGCGGCCGGTCTCTTCGTCGCCGGCTTCGCCATCGTCTTCACCCTGCTGGGTGCGGTGGCCTCCGATATCGGATCGGTGCTGCTCGTGCACCGCCTGCTCCTGGAGAAGATCGCAGGGGTGCTGATCATCGTTCTCGGCCTCTTCGTACTGGGCCTGCTTCGGATTCCGCTGCTCATGAGAGAGGGCCGGCCCCTGATGGAGCGAGTTCGCCCCGGTCCCTCCGGCGCACTTCTCTTGGGGGTCGCCTTCGCCTTCGGCTGGACGCCCTGTGTCGGCCCCGTCCTGGGTTCGATCCTGCTCCTGGCGGGAGGTCAGGGCACGGTTGCGGCCGGCGCCCTGCTGCTCTTCCTCTACTCGCTCGGCCTGGGCGTCCCCTTCCTGGCTGCGGCGCTCTTCCTGGATCGCTACGGGGCGGTGAGCGGCTGGCTGCGCCGCCAGGCGCCAGTGATCAACGCCGTCGGCGGTGTGTTGCTCGTCGCCATGGGCAGCCTGGTCTTCCTGGGCCAGCTAACGCAGGTTCTGTCGCCCGCGCTCGAGCTCTACGCCCGGCTCAAGTGGCCCCCTCTCTGAGGCCGCGGCGCTCCGGCGCTCGGCCGGCCCATTACAAAGACTTAACAGGCAACCTAGAAACCGAGCGCCCATCGGGCGTGTAATTCCTGGCGATGGTGCCTGACGCCGCCCTTCCCTTGTTCCTCTCCAGACCACCGCAGGCATCCAGTCCCGAGGAACTGGCGCGGGCGGCCAGAGGAGGCGACCCGGCGGCGTTCGAGGCCCTGGTCAAACGATACGAGCGTCGTGTCTACGGCCTGGCCCATCACCACCTCCACGATCCTGACGAGGCGCAGGACCTGGCCCAGGAGATCTTCGTCCGGCTCTATCGGAACCTGAACCGCTTCGACCCCGGCAGGCCCTTTGAGCCCTGGTTCTGGCGGCTGGCCGCCAACGTGGCCGTCAACTATGGCCGCAGGCGTCCGCCCCCCGCCAGCGACCGTGATCCACAGCCCGCCGCGGCCCCAGTCCCCGGCGAGTGGCTTCCGCTGGAGGGGGCGCTGGCAGACCTCGACCCCGGACTGCGTCTGCCCCTGCTGCTGCACTACTACCTGGACCTCGGCCTCGCCGACGTCGCGACCGCCCTCGAGCTCTCACTCCCCGCCGTCAAGTCCCGGCTTCACCGAGGGCGCCGCCTCCTCCGCAGGGCCCTCAGCGAGGAGGGCTGATGGCGGGTTCCTGCCTGGCGGTCCGGGCCCAGCTCGAGGCGCTGGTGGATGGGGAGGTCAGCGAGAGGACCGCCCGGCTGCTGCGCACCCACCTGACACAGTGCCCGGAGTGCCGCGCGCACTACGCGGCAGCCGCCTCCCTGCCCGGCCGCCTACGTACGCTGGGGTCGCCGGAGCCTCCGCCGGCGCTCCTCGCTGCGACGTTGCGCGAGGTGGGGCGGGAGAGGGCCGGTGCGCTGCAGATCTGGGGGCTCTTCGCCGCCGAGGTGGCGCTGGTCCTGATCGCGGCCTGGTACCTGTCCGGCCTCTCCGGCCTGCTCGAGCTTGCCGGGCACACCGCCGGCGACGTGGGAGGCTGGCTGAGCTGGTTCGGAGGACAGGCGGCGGTTCCGGCTCCGGTCGCTGACGACCTGTTCCTCCTCCTGATCTGCGGCCTGCTGGTGCTGGTGACCCTTTGCCACCTGGTTCTGCTCTCCCGCCGTGGCTCGGCCCACACTTCTTAGTCCATGCGCCAGTGGCGGTGGGCAGCTCTGCTGGGCGGCCTGCTCCTGGTCGCGATCCTTCTCTCCTGGGCCGACTCGACGCTCTTCAGATCGCTGTTCCCGCAGGCGAACGTCCTGCCGGGGCGAGGCCAGATCAGGGGCGGGGTCCTCCCACGCCTCCCGGGGCCGTTGCCGCCCGGAGACGAGCGGCGCGACGTCCCGGTCTTCGCCGGCCTCGGCCCGGTGGGCGGTGTCTTCGCCTTCTGGTGGTTTCTCAGCACTGGGGCGGGGGTCATCCTGCTCGCTCTGGCGGTCCTGGCCGTGGTCCCCGCGCGAGCCCGGCGCGCCGCCGAGCGCCTCTCGCTCCCTGGGATGTCGCTGATGTTTGCGGCCGGGATCGCGGCCACGCTGCTGGCGGCGGCGCTCACGGTGCTCATGCGCGTGACCTTCGTCCTTCTCTCCCTGGCGCCGGTGGTGTGGGCCGTGGCCGCGGCAGGAGCGCTCTTCGGCATCGCGGTCCTCGCGCTCGCCACTGGGCGCTGGTTCCGTGCTCGGCTCGGCTCGGCGCCGGTGCTGGTGCCCGCCCTGGCGGGACTGCTGCTGTTCTTCGACCTTGCGCTCGTGCCGGTGGCCGGCTGGCTCGTGCTGCTGCTGCTCGCGATCACCGGCCTCGGAGTGGCGGTGCTGACCCGCCTCGGTTCGGCGTCCGGATGGGGCCTCGACGCGCTGAGCTGGTAGGCGTCGGAAAGGCTTTGTAGGGAGGTGCTTCGTCTTGGGACTTAGACAGGGATTGGTTCGGGGCCGTCTGGGCGGCGTGACCCTCACCAGGCAGCGCGCCGTGGTGGTGGTCCTCGCCCTGCTCGCCCTGGCCCTGATCGTGTTCATAGCCGGCGACGTCCTCTTCCCGCGCGCGCCCACGGCGGCGCAGACCCGCACCTTCGCGGTCCAGCGAGGCAGCGTGCAGTCCGCTGTCACGGGCACCGGCACCGTCGTCCCCGCCTCCCAGCAGAACCTGAGCTTCAGGGTGAGCGGGCAGCTCACCGAGGTCGACGTGAAGGCCGGCGACCACGTGAGCGTTGGGCAGGTCCTGGGCAAGGTCGACCCGACGACCTATCAGGCCGCGCTGGCCCAGGCCAGCTCCACCCTGGTCCAGGCCCAGGCAACTCTCAACAACACCTTGAACGGCAACGCCGTGCAGACTGCGTCAGACAGCCTGGCCGCGGCGCAGCAGAGCTACGCCGACACCGTGAACTCGGTGAATCTGTCCAATCAGCAGGACTCCGCCGCAGTGGCCACGGCTCAGCAGCAGCTCAACTCGGATCAGTCGAGCACGCCCAGCTCCGCGCAGCTTTCCGTCGACCAGACTGCCGTCAACTCTGCTCAGAACCAGCTCACCAACGACAACGCCCAGTTCCAGCGCTACCAGTGCTTCCTGCCCACGCCCCCCAACCCGGGCCAGTGCCCGACGGCGGCTCAGCTGCAGCGCGACCAGCAGACTTTGAGCCAGGCGCAGCAGAAGCTGAGCCAGGACAACCAGGGGGCGTCCAAGGTGGCGCAGGACCAGCAGACCCTGAGCCAGGACCAGCTGAAGCTCTCGATCGACCAGGCCAACAACCAGAAACAGGTCGACCAGACCCGGAACGCGACAGTGCAGGCTCAGGACGCGCTCAACAGCCAGACCATCCAGCGCCCGAACACGATCGCTCAGCAGCAGGCGCAGGTGAGCAGCGCCCAGGCTCAGGTCCTGCTCGCGCAGACGAACCTTGCCAGCACGACACTGACCGCGCCCACGGACGGCACCGTGATGAGTCTGAGCGGAGCCGTCGGTGAGAGCGTGGCGTCCGGTGGCGGCGCCACGGCCCTGGCCCCGGGCTCCACGGCGCCGCAGCCCGCCAGCGGTGGCGGCGCCTCCTCGTCGGGCGCCGCGTCGTCGGGCGCCGGCTCCAGTGGCGGGGCATCCAGTGGCGGGTCGGCTTTCGCGGTGCTCGGAAACGTGGCCGGCCTGCAGGTGGTGGCTCCTTTCGCTGAGGCGGACGCGGCCCGGGTGCAGGGCAGCCAGGAGGCATCGGTGACCTTCGACGCGGTGCCGGGCGTCACGGTGCCCGCGCACGTGCTGGCGGTGGCGGTCGCCGGGACCGTCGTATCCAACGTGACGAATTACTACGTGACGCTGACCCTGGACCAGGCCAGCCAGCAGCTCAAGTCGGGCATGACGGCCAACGCCAGCGTGGTGGTGAGCCAGGCCAGCGACGTGCTGATGGCCCCCAACTCCGCCATCACGCGCCTTGGCGGCCAGGCCTACGTCACCGTCCTCAGCCGGGACGGCACGACACAGACCCGGGTACCCGTCCAGACGGGCACGGTGGGCGACTCGACGACCGAGATCACTTCCGGTCTGAGCCAGGGTGATCGGGTCGTGCTGCCCCAGCTCCGGCTGCCCTCGCAGACCCAGACCACCGGTGGCGGCCGCGGTGTTCTCGGTGGCGGCGGTGGCGGTGGTGGCGGGGCCGGAAGGGTCGGCGGATGAGTGATGGCCTGCCGGGACCTGCCCCCCTGATCGAGATCGAGGCTGTGACCAAGGTCTACCGGATGGGGGCGGTCGAGGTGCAGGCGCTGAAAGGGGTCGACCTGCAGGTCGCCGAAGGCGAGTTCATAGCCATCATGGGCGCCTCCGGCTCGGGAAAGACGACCCTGATGAACGTCATCGGTTGTCTCGACCTGCCCAGTGCCGGGCGCTACCTGCTGGAGGGTGTCGACGTCCGCCAGCTGAACGACAACCAGCTGGCAGCCATACGAAACCGGAAGATCGGCTTCGTCTTCCAGTCGTTCAACCTGATCCCCCGGTCGAGCGCGGTCCACAACGTGGAGATGCCGCTGATCTATGCGGGTGTGACCGGCGGGCGGCGAGAACGCGCGCTGGCCGCGCTGGAGTCGGTCGGCCTCGGAGATCGCGCCAGGCACCAGCCCAGCGAGCTCTCTGGCGGTCAGCAGCAGCGCGTGGCGATCGCCCGTGCCCTGGTCACCGAACCAGCCATCCTGCTCGCCGACGAGCCGACCGGCAACCTCGACAGCGAGTCCAGCGTCGAGATCATGCGGCTGCTTCAGGAGCTGAACGAGGAGGGCCGAACCGTCGTCCTGATCACCCACGAGGATGAGGTCGCGGCCTTCGCGAGGCGGGTCGTGAGACTGAAGGACGGGCTGGTGGTGCGGGACGAGCCCACCATCGCCCGGGCCTCGGGGGTGACCGCGTGAAACTGTTCGAAGCCCTGGCCCTGGCCATCGCGGGGCTCAGCGCCAACCGGCTTCGCTCCGGGCTCACCATGCTCGGCATCCTGATCGGGGTGGCCGCCGTCATCCTCCTCGTCGCGGTCGGCAACGGGACCTCGGTCCAGGTGCAGAACCAGGTGCAGTCGCTCGGCTCCAACATCGTCTACATCTACCCCTCGAGCGCCCGAGTGGGGGGCGTTTCCCAGGGGTTCGGTTCCGCCCAGACGCTCACGCAGCAGGACGTCGACGCCCTCAACGATCACTCGCAGGCTCCGGACATCGTCACCGCGATACCGGTGGCGGTCGCATCCGGCCAGATGGCGTATCAGAACCAGAACTGGTTCGCCAGCACCAGCGGCTCAACCCAGGACTTCCCCCAGGTCCGTAACTATCAGGTCTCCAACGGCTCCTTCTTTACAGCCGGCGACGTCCGCAGCAGCGCAAAGGTGGTGGTGCTCGGACAGACCGTCGTCGACAACCTTTTCGGCGGCGACCCCAGCGCCGCAGTCGGGAAGACGATCAAGATCCAGCGCCAGTCCTTCCGGGTGGTGGGCACGTTCGCTGCCAAGGGGTCGGCGGGTCTCGGCAACCAGGACAACGTCGCCGTGGTCCCCATAAGCTCCGCCTGGGCCTATTTGACCGGCGGCCGCGGCAAGAACATCGGACAGATCGTCGTCCAGGCGACCAGCTCTGACAGCGTCCCCGCCGCGCAGCAGGAGGCGACGCAGATCCTGCTCAACCGTCACAACATCGGCGATCCGACGCAGGCCGACTTCCAGACCCAGTCCCAGCAGGACATCCTGAGCACGTTCAGCCAGATCACGGGCGCGCTGACGGTGCTCCTGGGCTCGATCGCCGCCATCTCCCTGGTCGTGGGAGGCATCGGGATCATGAACATCATGCTGGTAACCGTCACCGAGCGAACCCGGGAGATCGGGATCCGCAAGGCGATCGGGGCCAGGCGGTCCGACATCCTCCTCCAATTCCTCATCGAGTCGATGTTTCTCTCCGGCCTGGGTGGCCTTCTCGGCATCCTGGTCGGCGCGGGGCTCGCCAGCTGGCTCAACCGGACCAGCCTGCAGATCGCCGGAGGGGCCCTGCCGCCTCCCATCGTCTCCGTTCCCTCGGTCCTGCTCGCCTTCGGCGTCTCGGTCGGGATCGGGCTCTTCTTCGGGATCTATCCGGCCAACCGGGCAGCCGCCCTCAACCCAATCGAAGCACTGAGGTACGAGTGATGCAGCAGAAAGTCATAGCGGGTCTTGTCGTGCTGGTCGGGGTGCTGGCCGGCTTCTACGGCGGTGCCAAGTACGGCGCCACGCACACGACGGCCTCCGCCGCCTCGACGGGGACCGCCCCCACCAACCGTGCCGCCACCGGGGCATCCCCCGGCGCCCGGGCCGGAGCCGGCGCCGGAGGCTTCGGCGCGCCCGCCGCAGCGGGACAGATCGTAGCGGCGGCCAACGGCACCATCACGGTGCACGACCGCACCACGGGCAAGGATGTCAAGGTCAACGTCGGCAGCGCCCGCATCAGCAAGACCGTGCAGGGCAGCGCGGCCGACCTGACTCAAAACCAGACCGTGACGGTCTCCGGCCAGACCGGCGCTGATGGCACGGTCAACGCCCAGGTGGTCGCCATCGGGGCCGGCCTCGGCGGCCGTGCGCGACCGAGCCCGAGCACCTAGTCGGCCTGCAGGGGGGAGGGGCCGGCGAGATGGTCCGCGCGGCCTGGTTCACGGCCGCGATCATCGCGGCAATGATCGGATACGACCTACTGCTCCGCGACTGGCTGGGTGACACCGGCTGGTTTGTGATCGGTGTCGGCGTCGGCATCGCCACCGCCGTCCTGGGCAGCCTGGCCCACGACGCCCTGGCCGGCGCCCGCGACCGCTAAGGGAGGGCACTTTAGGTCAGCGGTCGAGGGGAATGGCGGACCAGTGGTCGGCGGCGTCGTCGGTTCGGAGCAGCTCGCCGCCGGGCGGGCCGGCTTTTACCTGGGTTCCGAGGGCCCAGCCGCTGCGCTGGCTGATGGGGTGAAGCCAGGTGAACGAGAGCGCGTCAGGGGGCCGGCCGCCGCGGTGCCAGTTTCGGCCGCCGTCAGCCGTCCGGGCAGCAAGGGTTCCGGATGCGTGCCGCAAGTTTCCGGACTTTGGCTCAAAGCACCCGGTGATCGCGCCGTTTGGTCCAGGAATGCTCGCGTATGCGGCACGACCTGCGAGCACCCCCAGCCCGCCGAAGAGCACGTTCAGACGTAAATGGCGTTGCCCGTCCAAAAAGTGTCCCCGCGCGAGCAGGAGCGCCGTCCCTAAGCGCCTCAATCTTCTAGGCTGCCTTGGTCGCTCGGATTACCAGGCGGTGGTCGTATCCGGCGGGGGGCTGGTAGCGGCCCGCGCACGTGATCAGCGTGATCTGGTCGCCTCCGGCCGGATAGAGCACCGACTTCATGGGCATCGTGGTGACCGGGTAAGACGAGGTCTGAGTGACCTGGTAGCGGAGCTCCGACGACTGCGGGCTGACCACTTCGATGACGTCACCGGCCACCAGCTGCGTGAGGCGCCAGAAGATCGCGGGCCCCGTCGACTGGGCGTCGAGGTGCCCGGAGAAGACCGCGTTGCCGCCGCCGCCCGGCATCGGCGTGAACCGATACCACGCGGCGTCCAGCGGCCTGTCGGGAGCCTCCATCTGGTTGTGGGCGTCGATGCCCTTGACCTCGATGGGGGCGTCGATGCCGAGGCGGCTGATCACCAGGCGGGCCGGCACGAACGGTGCCTTCGCCAGGGGCAGCGGTCCCTTAGAGGGCTCTGCAGCGGACGCATGAGGCAGTGCGGAGGCGGACGTCCGGCCGCTGACCTGCAGGCGTTGGGACCCCGAGCGCAGGTTCGAAGTGGCCAGTACGAGGGCGGCGCCGAAGGCGATCAGGACCACCAGGGCGCACAGGCCGAACAGGACCCTGCGGCGGGTGAGGCTGGGCATCGTCATCGCGCTCCTCCTCGCTCCGGCAGGCCCTGGTCACGTTCGCCGTGCCGGGTGCCCTTCCGCGTGGCCCGCGCTCGTGGCAACCCGAAACCCGCCTCGGACAAGACTCACCTCCGGGACCGCACTCGAATACAGCTGCCCAGGTAGGGCCCGGACCCCCCTTCACGGGCCTACCCGGCAGCCATGCCGCCGGAACGAATATCACCCCGTCTGACCGCTGTCAAGAACCGGGCGTGGCCACGGCCTCCCCGCCACAATGTCGGCCATAGAGGGCGACGACTCGGCCGCTGCACAACTTCACGCCATCGTCCACGGCGACGTCCAGGGCGTCGGCTTCCGCTACTTCGTGGCGCGTAAGGCCAGTGCAGCTGGCCTCGGCGGATGGGTGCGGAACCGCCCCGACGGCACGGTGGAATGCGTGGCCGAAGGGGACAGGGCGGCGCTCCGGCGGCTGCTTGAAGACCTCCACCGCGGACCCAGCGGGGCCCAGGTGGATTCCGTCGAGGCGAGCTGGAGTGAGCCGACGCACGAGATGGACGGCTTCCGGATGGTGGGCTGAGTGGTTGGCGTGCAGCCACACGATCCCGGGCGCCGCGCGCCGGGTGGCCGCGACAGGGAGAATTGAGCGTTTGGATGGATCGCCTGTTGCTGGAAGGTATGACGTTCTTCGGTCGCCACGGCGTCCTGCCCGCCGAACGGGAGCTGGGCGCCCGCTTCAGCGTGGACGTTGAACTCCAGGCCGACCTGGCAAGAGCCGGTCAGAGCGATCGGCTTCAGGACACCGTCGACTATTCGAAGGCCTACGAGGTCGTACGCGAGGTCGTCGAAGGGCAGCCCTTTCAGCTCCTGGAGTCGGTTGCCGAGCGAATCGCCGGACGGCTGCTGGCGCTGGACCGAGTGCAGCGGGCCACCGTGCGGGTTCGAAAGCGGCCCCCGCTCGAGGGCGAGTTCAGGGCCTTCGCCGTCGAGGTGAGCCGAGCCCGATGAGCCGGATCGCCTACTTCGACTGTCCCTCGGGCATCTCTGGGGATATGGCGCTTGGCGCCCTCCTCGACGCCGGCGCCGAACGATCCCTGTTGGACGCCGCCGTCGAGGCGCTGGGCCTGGCCGGCGAGGTGCGGATCCAGACCCGCCGCGAGGAGCGCGGTCACCTGGGGGGCGTCAGGGTCGCGGTGGAGTGGGACGAGGGTCCCTCGCGCACCTTCCCGGAGCTCCAGAAGCGGGTCCGCGATGCCGATCTTCCGGAGGTCGTGCGGGACAGGGCGCTTGAGGCCCTGGACCGCCTCGGCCGGGCCGAGTCCGCGGTGCATGGGCTTCCGATCGAGCGGCTCCACCTCCACGAGTTGGGCGGCGCGGACACCCTGGTCGACCTGGTGGGAGCGTTCTGGCTGCTCGACTCGCTGGGGGTGGGCGCGGTCTATGCTTCCTCGCTGCCGGCGCCCGGCGGCCGCTTCACGGCTCCCGGAACGCTGCGCGTGCTTGCCGGGACGGGAGCCACCCTGGAACCGGACGAACGCCGGGCCGAGCTGGTGACCCCGACCGGGGCGGCCATCCTGGCCACGGTGGCTCGGTTCGAGCGGCCACGGCTGGCGCTGGAGGCAATCGGTTACGGACTCGGCGCCCGCCGTGACCCTGGCAATGCCGTGGCGCTCTGGCTGGGCCAGCCCGTGGAGGAGACCGCCACGGTGAGCGTCATCGAGACCAACCTCGACGACATGGCGCCCAATCTCCTGGCCGCCCTCAGCGAGGACCTGCTGGCGGCGGGCGCACTTGACGTCACCATCACCCCGGTGCTGATGAAGAAGGGCCGTCCGGGTCAGCAGCTCTCCGTGCTGGCCGACCCGGCGCGGGCACAGGAGCTGGCGCGGATGGTGATGGCGCGCAGCACCACCCTGGGCCTTCGCATGACGCCCGCCACCAGGCTGCTGGCGGGGAGGCGTGTCATCGAGGTGGAGACGGGGACGGGCAGGGTCCGCGTGAAGGTGAAGGAGCTGGAGGGCAGGCCGGTGGAGGTGGCCCCCGAGTACGAGGACTGCCGCCGCCTCGGCGGCGATGTCGCCGTGGTCATGCGGCTGGCCGCCGAGGCGGCTCGCCGGGAGCTCGGGCTCTGATACCGCTCGACGGCAAGCGGACGGCGGCCGCCGTGCTGGAGGAGGTGCGCCAGGGTGTAGCGCGCAGGGTCGCCGGGGGCGGCCCGCGGCCGCACCTCTCGGTCGTTCTGGTCGGTCACCACCCGGCCTCCGAGACCTACGTCAGGCACAAGCACCGCGATGCGGAGCAGGTGGGCATAACCTCCTCCGATCACCGGTTGCCCGAGACGGTGAGCACCGAAGAGGTCGTCGAGCTGGTCGGGCATCTGAACGCGGACCCTGCGGTGAGCGGCATTTTGGTCCAGACGCCTCTGCCCCCACAGGTGGCGACGGGAGTCGCGCTCGAAGCGGTCGACCCGGCTCGCGACGTCGACGGCCTCCATCCCTTGAACCAGGGACGCCTGCTGCGCGACGAAGAGGCGCTGGTCGCCTGCACGCCGGCCGGCATCCTGAGGCTACTCGACGATCACCAGGTCGAGATCGAGGGCCGGCGCGCCGTGGTCATCGGTCGCAGCACGATCGTGGGCAAGCCGGTCGCGATCCTCCTGCTGCGCCGCAACGCCACGGTCACGGTTTGTCACTCCCGCACGCGCGAGCTCGACGAGATCTCGAGGCAGGCCGACATTCTCGTCGCGGCGCTGGGGCGTCCCCACTTCGTGCGACCAGAGATGGTCAAAGAGGGTGCGGCGGTGGTCGATGTCGGCATCAACCCCGTGGACGGCAAGCTGCGGGGCGACGTCGACCCCGCCGTGGCGGAGAAGGCAGGTTGGCTCAGTCCTGTCCCCGGAGGGGTGGGGCCCATGACGCGAGCGATGTTGATGTGGAACACACTGAAAGCCGAGCAACTGCGCCGTCCCTGACGTTCGAGGAAGCCCTCGACTACATAACCGGGCAGGGCCGCTTCGGCATCAAGCTCGGGTTGGAGCGGATGCACGCCCTGCTGGCGGAGTTGGGGCACCCCGAGCGGGGGCGGCGCGGCGTCCACATAGCCGGCACCAACGGCAAGGGCTCGACCAGCGCCTTCCTGGAGGCGATCCTGCGGGCGCGCGGCCTCCACGTCGGGATGATGCCCAGCCCGCATCTATCGTCTTACACAGAGCGAGTCCGTTACGACGGCAGACCGATCTCCGAGGCGGACTTCGCAGCCGCCGTCACCGAGCTGCGGCCACGCCTGAAACGCGTCCGTCAGCAGCTGGGCCAGCCAACCGAGTTCGAGATACTGACGGCGCTGGCGGTTGACTGGCTGGCGCCTCGCAGCGATCGGCTGGTGATCGAGGTCGGCATGGGAGGGCGGCTCGATTCGACCAACGTGCTCGACCTGGGAGTCGACGTGGTCACCAACGTGAGCCTCGACCACGTGGGGCATCTCGGGGACACGGTGGCTCGAATCGCCGAGGAGAAGGCCGGGATCGTGAAACCCGGCTCGGTCGTCATCACCGGGGCCACCGGCGAGGCGCTCTCGGTGGTTGAGCGAACAGCGGCCGCCGTGAATGCGGCCGCTCTGTGGCGACTCGGCCGAGAGCTCCAGGTCGAATCCCGATCGCTGGGCTGGGAAGGCAGCGAGGTCGATCTGGAGGGTCCCGGCTTCTCACATCGGGGGCTGCGGCTGCAAATGCTGGGTGACTTCCAGGTGGCGAACGCGGCGCTCGCCGTCGCCGCAGCTCACGCGCTGGGCGATGCAACGGAGGCTGCGGTCCAGGAGGGCGTGGAGGCTGCGTGCTGGCCCGGTCGCCTCGAGCTGTGCGGTGACCGACTCTTGCTCGACGGCGCCCACAACGAGGCCGGGGTCCGGTCGCTGGCCGGCAGCCTTCGCAGCCTGATCGGCGACGCCAGACTCGTGTTGGAGTTCGGCGCCATGGCCGACAAGGACGTCGACGCCATGCTGGCCGAGCTGCGGCGGCTGGAACCGGCCTTTGTCGTGTTCACCGCCGCCGCCAGCGCGGGAGTCCGAGCGGCGCCCCCCGAGCAGCTGGCCTCCAGGTGGGGCTCAGACGCAGAGGTGAGACAGGATCCGCACGAAGCGCTGGCCCGAGCTCGGCAGCTCGCAGGCCCCGAGGGATGGGTCGTCGTCTGCGGCTCGCTCTACCTGGTCGGCGAGCTGCGCCGCGGATCCGGCTGAGGTGCCCACCCGGCGACCGGTGAAGGTCGCGGCTCTCGGCGACGCGACGCTGCTGGCGGAGCTCGGCCAGCGGGTCGACACGGCGCTCAATACGCGGGCGCTGGCCCTGGCTGCCGCCCTCTCCAAGCGGCGCGACGTGCGCGAGGCGGTCGCCGGGTACGGCAGCGTGGTCGTCCACTACGACCCGGAGCAGGTCACCTACAAGGGCCTCTCGACGGCCATCCAGAAGATGGTCCACGCCAAGCCTCCACATGCCGAACCCGGACGCCTCCACCGCATCCCCGTCGTGTACGACGGACCAGACCTGCAGGAGGTGGCCGCCGAGTTGAAGCTCAGCGTGGAAGAGATCATCCGGCTTCACACAGAGCCGATCTACCGCTGCTTCATGATCGGGTTCGTCCCCGGCTGGGCGTACCTGGGCCCGCTGCCCGAGAAGCTGCGCCTGCCTCGCCGCCGGGTGCCGCGAACCCACGTCCCCGCTGGCTCGGTGGCCATGGCGGGCGCCCAAACCGGCGTCTATCCTCTCCCGACGCCCGGCGGCTGGCACCTGCTGGGGCGCACCTCGGTGAAGTTCTTCCTGCCCAACTCCGACCCCCCGACTCTGCTCCGGACCGGCGACCGGGTTAGGTTCTTCGCGACGTGACCGGGGCCCCTTCGCAGCCTCTGCTGCGCGTCGAGGCGCCAGGCCCTTTCACCATGGTCCAGGACCTCGGAAGGCCGGGGAGACGTGGCTTCGGCGTCACACCCTCCGGAGCGATGGACCGCTTCGCCCTCTCGGCCGCCAACCTGCTGGTCGGCAATCCGGAGGGTGCCGCGGCCCTGGAGTGCGCACTCTCCGGGCCCACGCTGGTCGCCCTGAGCAATTGCCTCGTGGCCGTAACCGGCGCTGACTTCGGTCCGACGCTGAACGGCGAGCCGGTCCCCGCCTGGACCGGAATCTTCATGGCCGAGGGTGACAGGCTCGCCTTCACAGGCCGCGTCTGGGGTGCGCGCATCTACATAGCGGTGGCCGGCGGCCTCGCCGCCGAGCGCTGGCTCGGCTCTGCGGCCACGTACTCCCTGGTGGGCCGCGGCGGCTTTCACGGGCGTGCCCTCAAGGCTGGTGATGAGCTGTTGGCGGCGGCTCCAGCGCCGCGCCCTGCGGTCGCGGAGCTGATGCTGCCGGCACAATCCCGACCGCCTTACGACGAGGAGCCATCCGTCGCGGCGATCGCGGGACCGCACCTGCGGCGGCTGTCCGCTCCATCACGGCGTGTCTTTTTCCGGGAGCTCTGGGCTGTCGGAAGGGACGCGGACCGCATGGGCTATCGTCTGGAGGGTCCCGAACTCGAGATCTCCGGCCCGGACCTGGTTTCCTTCGGCCTCTCCATGGGCTGCGTGCAGGTGCCACCGGCAGGTCAGCCGATAGTGCTGATGGCCGACCACCAGACGGCGGGCGGCTATCCGGTGGTGGCGGGAGTCGCTCGGGTGTCCCTCCCTCTGGTGGCGCAGCTCTTGCCCGGCGACCACCTGCGGTTTCGCGAGGTGAGCGTCGAAGCGGCCCAGTCTGAGTGGCGGCGGCTGCGCGCTTCCCTGGACTCCCTGCGCCAGTAGCGCGTCCTACTAAGATAGGCGGGGCGCCGTGGGGGGGCGCGTTTGTCAGTCTAATGTCCGCGCAGTCGCAATAGGCTGGGCGGCAGAGCCTGAGGGGATGAGTAGCTCGGGGACCAGGATCGGCTTAGTTCTCGCGGCCTTGCTGCTGGCGGTCACGGCCTGCCAGGCCGGTACTCCGCAGGCGCGCACGTCTCCGAAGCCGACGGCCTCAGCCAGCCCCAGCGCCACAGCCGACGCCCAACGCTGCGCCCGCCTGGCGAAGCGTGGGTTCACACCATGCCCGCCGCTGGCCTCGCAGTTGAAGTTGCCTGCAACTACCATCAAAAACGCTACCGACGGCGCAGTCGATGATGCCACGGCCCAGAAGTGGGGGCGTGCCTTTCAGCTCGCACAGGCCTACTACTACTGGGTCATTGAGCAAAATGCCCGAGATGCTCTTACATCGGGTGTCTTAACCGACCAGGGCGCCAGCTACAACCTCTTTGGGACGGATCTTGAAAATCTTGATAAAGCAAAGAAGGACGGAGGGGTCCTCGTCGTGCATCCCTCTTCGATGCCCATTACTCAACTGGTTCTAATTCCCCAGGACTTACAAGATGCAATTCGAAGGCAAGGCTTGACGCCCAGGCCTCACGGTCTTGCAGTTCGTTTCCAGGGACCGGCCGGCGACCTAATCCGCTATCCCGACGGTCGCGAAGTCCCGATCTCCGCAGTGGACGCCAATCATATTGTCGATGCGGTGGTTTGGGGGGAGTTTAGGACTGATCCGGACCTCGGGGATATTTGGTACGAATACGGATACTACGGTTGCGATGGGAGCGTGAGGAGTGTCTGCCGGCTATAGGTCATCATTACTTGCCCTCATTGCCTCTCTTTGTCTCGTAGTTTCAATTGAACCTGTGCGAGCCGTTGATCCAAGGGGTCAGCCGCAACCACCACCTGCAGCGCTGGACTGCTCTCGAGTCTTCCAGGGCCAGCTGAGCGCGCAGGGGCAATTGACAAAGACTTACAAGTCGATGGTGGAATGCGGTAGAGACGGCAGCAGGCTCGGGCCCTACGCTGGGCGGCAGTCATGGACACGCCAAGACCTGTACCCTGACGGCACAAACTGCACGCTCTTCTACTACGCGTCCGTCACCTTTCAGGACTCTCCGAGCTACATGACGGCGAGTTGGTCGCCACCGAACGGCGGCAGTAAACAGCTGCGGATTGACCCCAACTCCAACGGCAACACCGTTTCCACGTCGGCGGTGAAAGTCTCTGAGAGCAGTGTCTACTCGGTCTACTCCCGTGACGGCACCTACCAGAACAGCGAGTGCCAGCCGAAGAAGGGCTGGCAGAGTTACTGCCGGGAAGGGCGTCCCACCGACGACCCCTGTACCTTCACCGAAGCCTATCCGCTCACCCGGCCCCAGTCCCCACCGCCGCCGGTCGCCCCTTACCTGGACAAGGTCAAGGGCGAACTCCAGGCAGCGGCGGGGACCATCAGCTCAATGCCGAATCCCCGCGGCATCGTCAACCTCCCGACCTGCTTCT
>CATPBP010000216.1 GCA_955652675.1 Candidatus Dormiibacterota bacterium | reverse complement strand
GCACCCGCTGGAACCCGCGCAGCCGGCGCACCGGCTGCGAGATGCTCGCGACCGGGTCATGTATGTAGAGCTGGACCACGTCGCCTCCGTTGCGGCTGCCGGTGTTGGCGACGTCCACCGAGGCGGTGACCTTGCCGTCCTTGGAGACGCTCTGGGTGTTGAGGCGGAGGTTGGTCACTGAGAACTTCGTGTAGCTGAGCCCAAAGCCGAACGCGTACAGCGGATCGCACGACGGGAGGTCGCGGTAGCGCGAGTTGTACTTGGAGGTGGGGTCGCACGGTCGCCCGGTGGGCTCGTGGTTGTAGTAGATCGGGATCTGGCCGAGCTCGCGCGGGAAGGAGACTGGCAGCTTGCCGCCCGGGTTGACCTTGCCGAACAGCACGTCGGCGACCGCGTTGCCCGCCTCGACGCCCGGGAACCAGGACTCGAGGATCGCCGGCGAGGAAGCGTCGACGCTCTTCAGCGTCAGCGGGCGGCCATTGAACAGCACCACCACGAACGGTTTCTTCAGCGCCTTGATCCGGTCGATGAGCTCCTGCTGCCTGCCCGGGAGGTCGATCTCGACGCGTGACGCGGCCTCGCCGCTCATCCCCCGGCTCTCGCCGAGTGCCAGCACGACCTGGTCGGCGGCCTGCGCCGCGGTGACCGCGGCGTCGAATCCGGCGTTCGAGCCGCACTCATCGGCAGGCGGGTTGTTCGGCGGCTCCTCGTCAAGGATCGTGCAGCCTTGGGCGAAGGTCGTCTTGGAGTTCTGCGCCTTGATGCCGTCCAAGACCGACACGGCGTCGGCATCGCGGCCCTGGCCCCACCACGGCCCCAGCATGTCGTGCTGGTCGTTGCCCAGCGGGCCGATCACGGCGACCGACCTGGAGGGATCGAGCGGAAGCGTCGGGCCGTCGTTCTTCAGCAGAACCATCGACTTCCCGGCCGCGGAGCGCGCCGCAGCGCGGTCGTCAGCCATCAAGAAGCTCTTCGGATCAACGGCCTTGGCCTGATCGACGTATGGGTGGTCGAAGAGCCCGGCGCGGAACTTCACGAGCAGTATCCGCCGCACCGCGTCGTTGATCCGCGACATCGAGATCCGGCCCTGCGCCAGCAGCTGCTTGCCGAAATCGCGGATGTTCGTGCTCACCATCTCCGAGTCGGTGCCCGCGTTCAGCGCTGCCTGCGCCGCGTCGGGCCCGTCAGCCGCGACGCCATGGCCGCACGGACCGCTATCCGGCGTCTTCGGCGGGCAGGCGCGGAGCTCGGCGACAGCCGTGTAGTCGGATTCGATGAAACCGCCGAAGCCCCACTCGCGCTTGAGGATGTCCGTCTCGGTCTGGTGGTTGGCGCACCCGGGGACGCCGTTGATCGCGTTGAACGAGCACATCGCGGTGCCGACTCCGGCGTCGACGGTGGCCTTGAACGGCGGCAGGTAGAGGTTGCGCAGCCGCTGCTCAGACATGTCGGTGGTGTTGTACTCGCGCCCTCCTTCGGGCTGGCCATACGCCGCGAGGTGCTTGACGCTGGCGACCACCTTGTCGGGCGCGGAGTAGTCGGTGCCCTGGGCGGCCTTGACGCGAGCGGCGGCGAAGACCGAGCCCAGGTACGGGTCCTCGCCGGCACCCTCCACGATCCGCCCCCAGCGCGGTTCGTGCGAGACGTCGACCATCGGGCTGTATATCTGCTTGATGCCGACCGTCGCCGTCTCACGAGCGGCGACTGTGTCGTCTGCGGTCACCACGGACGGATCGAAGCTGCTTGCGGCGCCCAGTGGGACGGGGAAGATCGTGCGGTAGCCGTGGATCGTGTCGTAGGCGAACAGGATCGGGATGTGCAGCCGCGACTGCTCCTTCGCGACATGCTGGAAGTGGTTGATCTTCGCCGGGTCCGTGAGGCTGAAGACCGCGCCGACGCCGGCCTTCGCGTCCGCGTCGGTGATCTGGCCGTCCGAGAGCAGCTGGAGCTGCTGCAGCTTCTCGTCGAGCGTCATCTGCGACAGAAGGTTCGCCGCCCGGTCGGATTCCGACGATTCCGTATCGGTCGCCGTGGTCAATCCTCCCGCGGGGATAACCAGAGTGGCGATGGTCACGATCGCCACGGCGACCAGGAGCAAGCTCCGGCGTGCAAACCTCATATCCCCTCCTCCCTACCACCGTCTGACCGCGCCGTTCTATGACGAAATCCGAACGACTACGACTAGAGACGCTAGCGCGCCAGCGCTGAGTATTGCCCCTTGATCTCAGACCAGTCAAGGACCTGACGGAGCCCGGGAGCCGCCGCCATGATCCGCCGCTCGGGTCGCAGGACGCTCGCGCAGCGTGATTGGGGTTCAGGCTCGGCCGGCGGACTGCCTCCCCTGGCGAGCCACGGCGTCGATCGTGACCGCCGCCAGCAGGACGCCGCCGGTGATCAAGAACTTGATCGCCGAGGACAGCGCCAGCAGGTCCATGCCGTTGGAGATGGAGACGATCACCAGGGAGCCGGTCAGCGCCGACCAGACCGAGCCCCGTCCTCCGAAGAGGCTCGTCCCGCCGATCACCGCCGCAGCGATTGAGTTCAGCAGCAGGTCGCTGCCCCCGGAGGACTGGTTGACCGCCAGCAGGCGCGAGGCCAGCAGGATGCCGCCACAGGCGGCCATGGTGCTGGCCAGAGCGAAGACCGCGATCCGAATACCGTTCACCGAGATGCCTGCCCGGCGCGCGGCCTCGGCGTTGCCCCCGACCGCGAGAACGTAGCGCCCGAAGCGAGTCCGGCGAACGATGTAGTCGAAGAACACAACGAATGCGAGGAGGATCAAGAGCGCCAGTGGGACGCCGCGGTCCCCATTCAGCACCAGGACGGAGACCGCCACAAGCACGGCCGCCACAGCGATCCTGGCCGCGAAGGCCTGCACCGGAGGCAGGTCCAGGCCGGCCGCCGTTCGGCGGCGGCGGCCCAAGACACCCGTCGCGGCGTAGAACCCGAGTGCCACGATCGCCAGGGCCCAGCCGCCCACAGGCGAGAGGAAGGTACCCGTGAGGGCGTCGATGGTCGGATTGAGCAGATTGATCGTGCCCGTGGTTCCCAGCACCAGCAGCAGGGCACCCTGCCAGGCGAGCAGCCCGGCCAGCGTCACGACGAAAGACGGAATGCGGAAGCGCGCGAACCAGAAGCCCTGGAAAGTACCGATGGCGGTGCCAACCAGAACAGCGATTGCGATCGCCAGCGGGGCCGGGATCCCACGCTTGACATTGAGCACGGCCATGACTGCGGCGCAGACGCCGCTGACCGCGCCGACCGAGAGGTCGATCTCACCGAGCAGCAGCACCAGCACGATGCCGACCGAGATGGTGCCGACACCGGCGATCTGCAGCATCAGGTTGGTCAGGTTGCGAGGCGAAAGGAAGTTCGGGTTCAGGAACCAGAAGATGACCCAGATCAGGACCAGGCCGGCTATGACCGGCAGCGATCCGACGTCTCCCTGAAGTATCCGGCGGCGCAGGCCCGAGAGCCACCCACGCAGGGTGGCCGACTCAGCACCGAGCGGTTCCTGGACTGTCGTGCTCACGACTTGACCTCCCCCTCCCGTGCTTCATCGGCGTCGGCCGCCTCCCGGATCTTGCCGAACTCGGCGCCGGTGATCGCACTGACGACTTCCTCGCGGCTCGCCTCACGGACGTCGAATGTCGCAACCCGGCGGCCCAGCCTCATCACCACGATCCGGTCGGCGACCTCGAACACGTCGGCCATGTTGTGGCTGATCACGACCACGGCCAACCCCTGGTCGCGGAGGCGGCGGATCAGTTCGAGCACCTGTTTGGTCTGGGACACGCCCAGGGCCGCGGTCGGCTCGTCGAGCATGACCAGCTTCGCGTCCCACATGACGGACCGGGCGACCGCCACGGACTGCCTCTGGCCACCGGATAGGCTCGCCACCGGCGTGCGCACGTGTGGGATCTTGACGGCTAGGTCCCGCAGCACCTTGGTGGCCCGGCGCTCCATCGCTTCCTCGCGCAGCACCGGAACCAGGTTGACGAGTTCTTCGCGACCCAGGTAGAGGTTGTTCACCACGTCGAGGTTGTCGCAGAGGGCGAGGTCCTGATAGACCGTCGAGATGCCAAGCTTCGTGACGTCGGTCGGCCCACTGACGTGGACCTGCTTGCCGCTGAAGATGTACTCGCCGGCATCCGGGATGTTGATCCCGGCGATTGTTTTGACGAGCGTGGACTTGCCGGCGCCGTTGTCGCCGACCAGGCCCACGGCCTCGCCCGCGTAGACCTCGAAGTCGACCTCGGACAGGGCCTGCACGGCGCCGAAGCGCTTGCTTATGCCCTTCAGCTCCAGGATCGGCGTCCGCTCAGCGACTGCCATCTCGACCGCCTCCTCGTAAAGATAAGAGTGAGGCGGCCCCGAGGCCGCCCACCCTATTTTCTCCTGAGCTCCGTTTTACGACAAGCCGGCCGCTTTGCAGGCGTCGGCGAACTGCGCTGTGCATATGTCTGTCGTCGACCAGTAGCCGTC
Source organism: Candidatus Dormiibacterota bacterium (assembly GCA_955652675.1). Classification (GTDB taxonomy): domain Bacteria; phylum Chloroflexota; class Dormibacteria; order Dormibacterales; family Dormibacteraceae; genus Nephthysia. The sequence goes on along the minus strand of CATPBP010000216.1, from coordinate 30,978 downwards.
CTTGACCACCGTGTCCTTGATGTTCTGCTTGGTGACCGAGACGGGGGTGAGCAGCACCGAGGGCACGTCCTTGGCGCCGTTGTTGACCTTGTTGCCGGCGGTCATGCTGGAGGGCACCGACTTGCCGGTGGCCAGGTCATAGGCCAGCGTGGCCGCACCCTCGGCCTCAGGCCTGATCGCCTTGTAGACGGTCATGTACTGCTCGCCGGTGACGATGCGCTGGATGGCGGCCAGCTCGGCGTCCTGTCCGGTGACCGGAGGCAGCGGCTTGAGCCCGCCGGATTTCATGGCCGCGATGGCGCCGCCGCCGGTGCCGTCGTTGGCCGCGTAGACACCGTCCACCTTGTTGTTCAGTGCGGTCAGCGCCTGGGTCATCTCGTCCTGGGCCTTGTTTGGACTCCAGTCGGGCGTGTCGTACTCCTTGGCGATCTTGACCTTGCCGTCGAGCACGCTATGAGCGCCCTCCTTGAAGAGCTTGGCGTTGTTGTCAGTGGGCGCACCGTTGATCATCACAACCGAGGCATCCGCCTTACCGCCCAACGCCGTCAAGAGTGACGTGCCCTGAAGCTTGCCTACCGCCACGTTGTCGAACGAGATGTAATAGTCGATTGCGTCCGTGCCCGTTACCAGGCGGTCGTAGGAGACGACCGGGACCTTCTGCTGCTTCGCCTTCTGGGCGATCGCAGAAGCGGAGGCGGCATCGACCGCGTCAAGGACGAGCACGTTGGCACCATTGGTAAGCGCAGCCTCGGCCTGCGACTGCTGTTGCGCAGCATCCTGGTTGGCGTTGCTGTAGATCACGGTGCAGTCACTGCAGAGCGACTTCAGCTTGTCGGTGAAGTACGGGCGGTCCTTGCTCTCGTAGCGCGCTGTCTTCGTCTCTGGCAGCAGCAGTGCAATCTTCTTTCCGCCGCTGCTGCTGCTGCTGCTGCTTCCACCGCTACTACCGCCGCAGGCCACAACCGCGAAGGCAGCCGCCAACAGCACCGTGATCACCCTCGATCTTCTCATGAGTCAATCCCCTCGGCTCAAGGTCTTGATGTACAGGGATTCATGAAGCCTCTCCCTGCAGTGAGGCTTGTAAGCGGCGAGGTGAACGTTCGATTTGCCTCGCGCAGGACACAGGCAAACTGTCCAGCGCCTTAGCCCGGTGGCCCAGGAACCGGCGAGGACGTCCACCGCCAACGCCTGGCTCGCCTGGCCGCGCTCCGAGCCGCGGATCGCTGCTGCGCCAGGTCTCCGGCCGGCCTGAAGGTGCCCTCAGGGCGGCGCGCTCGGGTTGAGCAGTTTGAAGCGGTCTCGTTGTAGCTCCGGAACGGCTTGCCATCGATGATCAGCCCGCAGCCTATACCCCTTGAGGCTTAATGTGGGCATTAAGGCTTAATGTGGGTAACCCGCTCGCAGCAAGCCCTCGCTCACCCCTGGGAGGCGGGGCCAGAAGGAGGCCGAGGGGACGCGCTCCTCAACTCCAGATGAAACAGGGACAGCCATCCCGACCCGCCTGGCTCCGCACGTGAAGCAGGGGCAGAGTACCCGCCGAGCGCCTCCGGGCTGCTCAGCCTTCGCGCTTCAGCTTGCGCCAGCCACCAGCACGGTTGTTGGCGATGATGTGCTTGAACATGGCTGTGAGGGCAGTGGCGTTTATCGTTTCGCCTTCGCTGATGGCTACGGTGCGGGCGGTCTTGTTGTCGTGGCCGGCGGTGATGATCCCCTCGGGATCAGGAACGATGCCGCCGTCGTAGAGAAAGATGTTGACGTGGTCTTTGGCCGCCAACAGGGCACAGATGTTGCCCTGTAGTACGAAGTAAGGTTGCTTGGTGCGTTTGAGGGTCTCGGTGACTTCCGGCTCTGCGGCGTGGACCAGATCGCGGACTTCGCGGCAAACCTTCCGCTGCCAGTCAGGCAGCGCATCGATGTAGGCGTCAACGCGGGGATCGCTGGGATAGGTCATCGCGCATCCACAATAACTCCGGCGATACGCGTCAATCGATTGCGCAGGCCCACTGGATCGCAGGCCCCGAATCGGAACCTGTGGGAGGAAGTTCGAGGTGACGACGATGAAGCAGGTGAGGACCATCGAGCACTGGATCGGCGGCACGCAGACACCGGATGTCGACGCGTCATGCGCCGGTCTGGAACCCGGCCACCGGTGAGCAGCAGGCGCAGGTGCTGCTTCTGGCCGCGCCTGGAGCAGGAGATCGGCACCAGCTATCACTTCCCCACCTCCAACTGATACGGGAGAGGACCGATGAGAGGAAGGACACCGCGATGCGCAAGGTGATCGTGAACGAGTGGATGACCCTCGACGGGGTCGTACAGGCGCCCGGCGCCGCGGACGAGGATACGAGCGGCGGCTTCAAGCACGGTGGCTGGCATCTGCGCTTCTTCGACGACATCTCCCGGAAGTGGGTGGTCGAGAACTTGACCGATGCGGGCGGCTTCCTGCTCGGGCGCCGCACGTATGAGGCCTTCGCGGCTCATTGGCCGAATGCTTTCGAGGATCCGGCTGATGATCGATCCGCTGGTCGTGGGCGGCGGCAAACGCCTCCTCCGCGATGACGGTGTGGTCAGGCCACTTCGACTGATCGACAGCCAGGTGACAACCACGGGCGCGATCCTGGCGACCCACGCTCGGGCCGAAGGCTGACCTCACCCACGTAGGCGACCGCGACGGGTAGGTCCTTCCGCCAGCCAGATGAGGCGGTCATAGGTATGAGTCTCTCCCCCGCGAAGTCGGGGAGTACCCGGCTGTGCCGGGGGAGCGGGCCGTTTCTAAGGCGCGCCGTTCAGGTTCGAGTTGACGCGCTCCGCCTCTTTCCCCGGAGTCGGCTCAGAGTGCGGCTGCCACGTCCGAGTGACAGCGTCCCAGTGGGAGTGGTCTAGTTCGGCGTGAGCCGGCTGGGATCGATTCGGGGTGACCAGTCTCTTCAGGGCCAGCAGTTTCTCGATCATAGGCTGAGCCTCCACTTGATTCCCAAGTGAATCGGGGGGAGCCTCGATTGATTCCAGGCTCAGCACGACGGGTCGTGGTGCAACCGCGGAGCCGCAGCCGCCGGGGGACGCTGGACGAGGTCGGTATCGACCAGCTTGATTCCGCGGCGAGTTCCATAGCAAATGGCTTCAGCAGCTCCAGCCGGCCACGCCGCCATACCCAGCGGTGCGCCGCAAGGGTATATCCCCTGCGACATCGTCAGGGCCTACCATCTCGACCTGCTGCACTCGTCGGGGACCAATGGTGCGGGGCAAGAGATCGCGATTGTCGACGCATTCGATAACCCGACAGCAGGGAGCGACCTGCACAGCTTTGACGCCGCTCTGGGCCTACCGGATCCGGCGTTTCAGGTTTACAACCTGGGCGCTTCCGGTACTGCCACGAATACCGCCTGGGAAGAAGAGATAAACCTCGACATCGAGTGGGCACACGCGGCCGCGCCAGGTGCCGCAACAGCCCTGGTCGAGGCACCGACGGCCCAGTTGGACTCGACCTCGGCGAGCTTGCTGGCTGCCGTTGACTACGCCGTGAACGTGGTGGGCGCGGACGTGGTTTCCATGAGTTGGGGTGGCGCGGAGTTCACCGGGGAGCGGCGTTTGATACGCACATCCCGTCGACCGCAACTGAGACCGGCAAGCCCGTCATGTACGTTGCCGCGACCGGCGATCTCGGCTTCGGGGCGTCAGATCCCGGGGTGGTCTCGCAGCGCAACGCGACTGCCGACGTCTTCGAGGAGGGCGTCGATGGCCAGCTGTGGCACACCACGATTCCATCTCCCTCTCTGTGATTTGGATCCTGTGCATTCCCGAAGTCAGGACCAGCCGCGTTCCAGTCCGGTGCGCCGGCAAGCCCTACCGGCCCAACGAGCGGCCCAGCCTGGTACGACTACCGAATGGAATTCGATAGATACACCATCTCGCTCCTTCTTCTGCGCCCGGATGCTCCAGAGCTCGACGAGGAAGCTGAGACCGAGCTTCAGAATGCTCACATGCGGCACCTCGCCGACCTTCACGAAGCCGGGCACCTTCTCGCAGCCGGTCCCGTACTGGGGGGATCGGAGCTGCGCGGGTTTTCCATCTTGAACGTGGACCCCGAAGAGGCGCGCCAGCTCAAAGAGCAGGATCCGGCGGTTCGCGCCGCGAAGTACCGCATCGAGGTCTACCCGTGGATACTGCCCGGAGGGCTGATTGAGTTCTCGCACGGCCGCCTTCCCCGGTCGATGGCAGAAGCAACAGGAAGTTAGCGGGCGCCTGCAGGCCGAACTGGCTCAACAGGGTCGGCACCCATCTTCACAGCGGGTCCATACCTCAGCAGTCTTGGAGACAGGGGGATCGTAACGAGTTCGCTTGGTCGAGCCCCCTAATAAGCTAAGCTAAGTTGTTCTGGAGATGAAGAAGTGCTAGCTGATAGTCCCATACATGCCGCATTGCCGGCCGCTGACCTGGAACGAGCCAGGCGGTTCTACGCCGAAAAGTTGGGATTGACCCCCGAGACCGAGCTTCCAGATGGTTTGTTCTACCGCTGTGCTGGAACGCGGTTTCTCCTATATCCATCTCAGGGTGCTGCAAGTGGCACGCACACGCAGATGACCTGGCACACAGACGACATCGAGGCCGAAGTGTCAGCTCTGAAATCCCGCGGGGTCGTCTTCGACGAGATCGACACACCACATCTGAAGACGGTCGATAGCGTCGCGACAATAGACAAGAGCAAAGGCGCCTGGTTCAAAGACAGCGAAGGCAACGTCCTCGCTCTCGGGCAGTTCCTCCTTTAGCGGCCAGGATCGGAGCCTAGGGCGAACGAGCATCTGGGCGAGCGGCGTCGCCTATGAGCCGTACATCGGGCGCTGGAGCCGACTCGTTGCCCGCGAGTTCCTGGCGTGGTTGGCCGTGCCGCCGGAAAGCCGCTGGCTGGATGTGGGGTGCGGCACCGGGGCGCTGAGCGCCACCATTCTCGCCCTCGCCCGGCCAGCCACCGTGACCGGGATCGACGCCTCAGAAGGGTACGCAGCCTACGCCCGCGAGCAGATCCGTGATGGCCGTGCCCAGTTCCGCCAAGGCGACGCGGAGGCGCTTCCCTTCCGAGACAAGGGCTTCGACGCCACCGTCTCGGGGCTGGTTGTGAACTTCCTGCCCGAGCCGAGTCGCGGGCTGGCCGAGATGGCCAGGGTGACGCGGCCCGGAGGCGCCGTGGCGGTGTATGTATGGGACTACTCCGACGGGATGCAGCTCATACGCCACTTTTGGGACGCTGCCGCGGCGCTGGATCCGGCCGCAGTGGAGCTGGACGAGGGCCGGCGCTTCCCGATCTGCCGCCCGGAGGCGCTGGAACGGCTCTTCACCGAGGCGAGAATGGAGGACATCGCGGTGCGGGCCGTCGACGTCCCCACACTCTTCCGCGACTTCGACGACTACTGGTCTCCTTTCCTCGGTGGGCAAGGGCCAGCGCCCGGCTACGCGATGTCGCTGAGCGAGGAGCGCCGCGCGGTACTCCGGGAGCGCATCCGGGCGGACCTACCGATCTCCGGGGACGGCTCGATCCACCTCTCCGCCCGCGCCTGGGCGGCGCGCGGCCGCCCAGCTCCGCGATGATGGCGATGCGATCTACGAGCGCCGGTCGTCCAGTTGCATGGATGTGCCTCGCGACGGCGCTAGGCGGACCACTAGGGTGTTCGCACCGTCGGGATCTGTCGATATTCGATCACGCTGGTAGATCCGTTGGGGAAGGTCACGCGAATCGTGCCTGGGGAGGACCCCGCCGGGGACGTGTGGGTGACCTGCTGCGCGGGGTCACCGAGCAGGACCCGCAGCGCGTCACTTGCCGGCGGAGTGGGGCCTTCGACGAGCAGACTGCACGGCGAGCGCAGGGAGGTCTTCACCTCCACAGTGTCGCGCCCGCCAGTGTGAACGGTCACCGGGCCGCCTGGATTTGTCCCTGTCACCCCCAGCACGTTGCCGGCCCGACTGAGGTGAACCTCGAGCGAGTGCAGAGGGCCAAAGCGGATACCAGCCGGCGCCAGAGCCGTGATGTCCGCGGCGTCCATCTCTGCCCGCCGGGGCAGCTTGCCGGCGGCGTCGCTGACGACGAGGTCGACGGTGTCCGAGTGCGCCGTCACGCGCACCTCGCCTGAGATCGATCCGAGGTCAGCCTTTCGGAAGTCGGGGGTGCTCCCCACCAACACCTGGTGAAGGGCCCCGGGCCGGCCGTTGATCGCCAGGGGTGCCGACGTAGCCCGCACGTTGACTTGGTCCGGTCCCTGTCCCAGCTCCAACTGCGTCGTGGCGCCGGCAACCGTTGCAGCGACCACGACGGCATTGCCGCCTCCGCCACACCGAACGCTTAAGGAATGCAGGGTGGCCGCACCGAAACCGATTGGGCTGGACGTCAGTCCAGTGATCGCCGAGGCGTCCATTGTGAAGTTCCTCGCCGCCGCCGTGCCGCTGTCGTCCACGGTCAGCGCTGTGGATGCTCCGCCCCCGACTCTCACCGCGCCCTGGATGGTGGCGAGCCCCAGGTTCGCGCTGCCGACCGTAACGGCCGCGGCACCGTCGACGGAGAAGTCCTGGCGCGTCCTGTACACGTTCACCACGTCCGTCCCCTGCCCGTGGAGACCAACCGTGAACATCGGGGGCGTGTCCACGATGCTGTAGAACATCCGGGCCTTTCCACCCAACACTGTCAGGCCGTTCAGAAACTGATTGCCGCCTGGGAAGACGTCGATCTCCGCGGGCGCAAGACCGGTGATGGCATGGTCTGTGATGCCCACGTCGCGCGGCTGGCTGTCGCCGCTGTCGTCGAGCGTCACAGCGAGGTTGCCGGCTGGCGAGCAGTGCAGTCGAACGGCTCCTGTCACACCGGCCAGCACAGCGCCCCCGGCCCCAGGCGCACCCAGGTGGACGTTGTCCACACCGCTCCCCGTCGTGTAGTCGAGCGAGCCGGTGGTGGCGTGGACGTCCAGCCTGTTGACTGAGCCCACCCCGAGCACCGTGGTCGGAAAGGTTCCAGTAGCGCCTACCGTGAAGGCGGTGCCGTCCTTGCTGCCCAGGACGGTCAGGCCCGAGAGGGCACCAGGCTCGAACGTGATCGGCGCAGGAGCCAGCCCAGAGACCGATCGCTCGTTGAGGTCGGCGGTGGTGGTTCGCGGGTTCTCAGCGTCCGACACCGACAGCGCGGTCTTGCCGCCTGCGTTGGTGAGGTGGATCGGACCTCTGACGCCGTCGAGCAGGCCGCCCGAGCCCGTCAAAGTGCCGATGGCAACCGAGTCCTGGCCGCCGGCGCCCCGGATCTCGAGCTCCACCCGTGGCGGCGTACTCGTAACGCGAATGTCGTGACCCGAGCGCCCCGTAAGCACGATGAGCTTACGCAGCCGGGCCGGCGCGGCCAGCAGTTCGTCGACAACCACCCGACCGCCGCCGCGAGTGACGTCCAGCGTGAGCTCGGCGGTATTGCTCAACTTGAGGTTCAGCTGGGCGCCACCACGGCGCTGCAGGATCTGTACGGTCTGGAGGTGGCCGACGGCCGTGCCGTTGGAGACGTGCAGCCCATCTGGTGGTGTCACCGTTTCGACCACGGTGTGGGCGGCGCGCACTGTGCCCTCGATCTCCGCGATCCCGGAGTAGAAGGCGCTCATGTCTCCGACTGTCACCGAACCTGTCGTGCCGCCTGCGATGCGGAACACCTGGCTCGTCACGCCGCCACCGCTGAGCACCAGGCGGTTGTCGCTCCCGCCGGCACTGTACCGGATGCCGTGCGGCACATAGATAGGTCCGTTCGTGCTGTCGAGGGTCAGAGTGTTGAATCCCCCCTCACAGTCGACGATTATCTGCTCGACGCTTGCCAGCGGCAGGGTCAGCGTCGGGCCGGCGCCGTCGGGGGCGTGGACGTCGAGATGGGCGGGCACGTCGGGGTTCCGGACGAACCGGATGTACTGTTCACGGGCGGTCCCGGTGATCCGCAGGATCGAGGGTTGAAACAGCATGCTGGAGGCATTGGGGAGCGTCCAGATCCCTCGGCCGTAGTTGCTGGCTACGAGCACGTCGCCGGCGACGCCGTTGTCACGTTTTTGACCGGGGTAGAAGTGCAGGTCATTCCCCTGACAGCCGCCAGGAAGGTTGAGGCCGAACTTGGTCCACATGGCGCCCGGGCCGTCACCCGGGTTGAGGCAGCGGAAGAGCCCCCCGGCGGCGCCGACGAGCACCACCTCATCGCCGGCGTCCGACCTGTGCACGATCACGCTGCCCAGATTGCCCTGGGGATCGGCGGTCATGCGCAGCAGGTTGCCGGTGCACTCCGTCCACGACTGGCCGCCCTTGTCCGTCCGATAGACGTGCGCGCTGTCGACGACATACGCCCGCTTCCAGTCACTGACGTCCACCGCGACGCCAATGACCTGCCCACCCTTGTACGCGCTCACCTGAGCGAACGCGCCGCCTTGGGGTCCGCGCAGCCAGAGGCCGGCACCCATGCCCACGTACGCCACCTCCGGCCGGGGGGCGCCGCCGTCATTGGCGCCGTATGCGATCGAGTGGACGCCGGTCACGGCGGCATTGGTGCTGGGGTCGGTGACCGTGATCTCCGCGATGGTTGCCCCACCGTCCGTGCTCTCGTAGAGCCCGCTCGAGCCCACCATCATCCGTGAAGGTCGGCCAGCCTTGGACCTCTCGTCTGGAACGTTGTTCAGCACGTAGGTCCCGCTGTTGTACGTGTACTTGGGCGAACCATCAGGGTTGAGATCCGGAGTCCCATCCGGATTCATCACCTGCTTTCGATCCACCGCGTTCAGCCCGGAGCCAAGCACGTTCGGCGTGGCGCTGGACGCAAGCAGCACTGCCTCGGCGGTTGCGTTGTTGTCCTTGTCGACCTTCCAGCGCATGAACGAGTTGAGAGCGCCGTCCTCTGAGTACCGCCACGACACGCTGTCGGCGTCGTTGTTGACCGCTTGCGCCGCTCCGTCGCCCCAGAGTGTGAGCGTCCACTCCTGACTGCCCGATCGTCGCTGCACGGACGTGCCGTTGTCAGCACTGGCCACCGTCAGGATGTTGTTGAGCGTGTCCAGCGCGACCGAGAAGGCCTCGTTGTTGCGGATGGCAGCACCGATCGCCGTCCACTTCCGCTGCGCCCCGCCGGGGCGGTTGCTTGGATTGGGAAGGCGGTAGACCCCGCCGTCGCAGGCGGTGAGGAGATTCCCGGCGGCGTCAAAGACCAGGTCCTGGATGTCTGCGTGGGGCACCTTGTCCGGGTCCTGAGCGAGATCGGCACCGGCGAAGTCGAGACTCTTGCTGATCTTCTCCCACTGCGGGTTCGATGGATCTGCAAGCCGACAGCGCCATACTCCACCAGCCTCGTCGCCTCCCACATAGATGTCGCCGGTGAGCGGCTCGATTGCCAGGGCGAACTTCCAGACCGCCTGGCTGTAGGGCTCTATGGCGGCCGCGCCGCCTGCCGGCAGTGCGATGGACGTCCACTGCTCCAGCCCCTGGGTGGCCGGCGATCGATAGAAACCGACAGGCTGGCCGCTGTTCACGATCCCGGCGCAGAGAGTGCTCGGGCCGCCGCCCGGATCGGACCGTATCGCCAGCCTGATCCACTGCGCCGTGGAGAGCTGAGTGGTGTCGATCCCGGCCGCGACAGGTGACCAGGAGGTCTTGCCGGCGTCGGTGGACCAGAAGATCCCGGGGGTCGGCCCCCCGACGGCGGCATAAACGTGTCCCGCCTGCTTCGAGTCCTCCACGAGCGCCCAGCCGTCGCCGTCCGGCAGCCCTTTCCCCGCGGCCGCACCCGACTGGAGCGTGAAAGTCTGGCCGCCGTCTTCGCTCCGCAGTATGCCGCCGGGCTTCCCTGGCGAGGCCTCGGAGAGGCCGGCGACCAGCACCACCTGGCCCGCGGCCTCGCTGAGGGAGGTGGGCAGGAGGCTTCGGACGGAGATGCCCGTCAGTTGCGCGCCGCCGACGTCTTTCCATGTGTCGCCCCCATCCGTGGTCCGGTAGAGCCCGACCGACCTACCGCTGGGCCCGAAGCTGGCGAACGCCGAACCGGTCCCGGCGAAGACCGTGTTGGCGTCGAGGGGACTGATCGCCACCGCACCCATGGCAGGCGAAGGGTGCTGCTCGGTGACCGGGGCCCAGGACGGCGAGGCGTGGCCAGGGACCGCGTCCCGCGTGCGCCAGACGCCGCCGCCCGAGTTGGCTACGTAGATGACCCCCGGCTCGGACGGGTGGGCCGCGAGGGCGACGCTGGCGCCGGTCCCCAGGAATCCCCCGTTGTCGTCGACGATGGCGCCCGGGCCGTGCTCGGCCCAGACTGGCACTCCCTGCAGCGTGGTTGTCACCGATGCCATCGCACGCCTCCTCAACCCTCCCGGCCGCGGTCGCGTGACCTCTCGACGAGGGAAGGGTATCGCAGGAACTCACGGCCCACCGCGGCCAGCCCTTGGACGGCAAAATTCTTGGCAAAAAGGGTTGACAAACCCTGAGCTATACCGATAAAGTCTGTACCGGTACAGATGACAGACAAAAAGCGGTCCACCCTCGAGTCGATCGCCCGCCAGCTGGGTGTGAGCAAGATGACCGTCTCCAACGCCTACAACCGGCCTGACCAGCTCAGCCCGGAGCTTCGAGAACGGGTCCTGGGGGCCGCTCGTGAGCTGGGGTATCCAGGTCCCAACCCGCTGGCCAGCACCCTGCGCCGGGGACGGGTGGGAGCGGTGGGCATGGTCTTCGACGAGCCGGTCTCGTTTGCCCTCAGCGATCCGGCCGCGGCGCTCATCGTGCGCGGGCTGGCGAGCGTATGCGAGACGGAGCGGGCGGGCCTGCTCCTCGTACCCGGCGTGCCAGGCGGCGAAGCCGGCATAGACCTGGTCCGGACGGCACTGGTCGACGGCTTCATCTTCTACTGCGACTACGAGGGCGATCCACGACTGAAGGTGCTTCGCGATCGGGGGATGCCCTACGTCCTGGTCGATGCTCCGGCGGTTGCCGACGTCTCGTGGGTCGGCATCGACGACCGCGGCGGGGCGCAGATGGCGGCCCAGCACCTGCTCGACCTCGGCCACCGGAGCTTCGGGATCGTCTCCTTCAACCTGGTTCCGGACGATTACGAGGGCCCGGTCACCCCGGAGCGCCACAAGATGGGAAGCTTCCACGTCCCCGTCGAGCGACTCGCGGGCTACCGCCAGGCGCTGGAAGCCGCGAGCATCGACTGGATCTCCGTCCCGATCGAAGAGCGCCATCCCGGCCCAGGGGGCGCCAGTGCCGCCGGCCACAGCGGCGGCGCCGCGCTGCTCGATCGTGCCGCGCAGCCCACAGCGATCCTCGCCATGAGCGACGAGCTCGCGCTGGGCGTGCTGCGAGCAGCAGCCCAGCGCGGGATCGATATCCCCGGTGACCTATCGGTGGTCGGCTTCGACGACACCCCGGCCGCGGCCGCCGCCGAGCCGCCGCTGACCACCATCAGCCAACCGCATGAACTCAAGGGCGCCACCGCGGGGCGCCTCCTGCTCGACCCGCCTGCTTCCGGACCGCAGAGGGTCGTGCTGCCGACAGCGCTGGTCGTCCGGGCCAGCAGCGCTCCCTTCCGTGGTGAGCGCGAAACGACCACGGAGTAAGGAAACTAGAGAGGAGTCAATTCGATGACCGACTACATCGCCTACCTGGAAGCCCAGAAGAAGATGATCGAGCAGTTCGATACCCGGACTACGCGGTTCGCCCCCGACACCGACTCGGAATCGGCAGCCACGCGCCCGCATGTTGCTCAGGCCCCGTTGCGGCATGGGTTGGCGGACGCGCTGCGAGCCGCCGCCTCCCGGCTGGACCGGGTGGCCGCCTGAATAGACGCCGATCCCCGGATTCGTCTCTGCGATCCCCGACGGCCAGCGCGCGGCGGGCGTCCCCCTGAAGACGCCCGCCGTGCCCTCTTCTCCCCCGCCTGTCAGCCCAATCGGGGATGGCAGCACTCTGACCGGTCCAAGGCAGGAGAGAGGCCGGCCAGGCCTGGTGCACGAAGCGTTATGCCGTTTCGAGCACGCGGATGAAGGCCTGGAGGTAGTGTGGATCGCCTCGGAGCTGGCGCATAACCCAGTACTCCGCTCCCCAGAAGAGATAGGCATCCAATTGCAGGCAGCGCCGCTGTGCCCAGGCCAAGCAGCGGTTGTAGTTTCCTATCACATCCTCTGGCAGGCAGCTGAACATGGCTTTCCCGGCAGGGCCAGGCGGTGTCGTAACCGACTCCCAGGGCTCGGCCTGGCCTTCTGAGATCAATAGCGGCCCTCGAGGGACGTCCACCCACGCGCCAAGGCGCGGTGATCGGCGATGGCTCCCTTCGAGGTACAGCCCCCAACCTCCACCACCCACGAGGGCGTGGCGTGGGTAATAGTCAATGCCGACGACATCAGCGAGCCGCCGCGCCACGGCCAGTGAGTCTCCCTGTTCGCGCGTCCGCCACCACTGCTGCAAGCGAACTGGAAGAGACGTGGGGAGAAAGCCATTCATCATGATCGGCCTGGTCGGATCTGCCTCCCTGACCGCCGCTACCTCATCGGCCACGAAATCGACGCCCAGGCGCCACGAGTGCTCCATCCCGAGCGGGTCCACCGCTTCATGCTCCACTTGCCAGGCGATGATCGACTCCCGCTCCCGGTAGCGCTCCACGATTCGGGTGGCGAAGGCGATCGCGGCTGCGAGCAGCGACGGGTGACTCTCGGCGTCGACAAGTGTTCCCTCTGGCAGAGGTCGAGAAAGCTGATGTGCCGGCACGAAGAACTCTGGATACCCGAATGACTTGACGGGCCCAAGACAGAGCACGATCTTCTTTCCTGCGCGTTCCGCGGCTCCGATCTGCCAGTCAAGGTCATCAAAGCGGGAGCCTGCGGGCCAGGGTTCGATGCGATTCCAGTAGGCCCCCAGCCGGACAACCTCGAACGGATAGTCAAGCAGCGTCTGGAGCGTCGTCCTGGCATCCAACCCAAGCGCTTCGGCCTGCAACGGCCGAAAGCTGATGCCGAGCAGCGCCGAACCACGAGGTTCGACGGCTACCCGTCGCCATCGGTCGGTCAGGCGACGCTCCGATCGCGCGAGGCGAAACCCAGACAGCCGCGCCAGCGCCAGCGTGGCGGCAACACCGCCCGTCAGGGCGGCGAGTCGCGTGCCGGCTCTCACCGGCTCCTCTCTCTGTGCTCGAACAGCAGTGCCCCCAGGACCAGGAGCACAACGAACAGTGCTCCCATCACCAGGGCATCCAACAGAGGCGACTCCGTGACCACCGCCCGGTAGGCGGGGGTGCCCGAATAGAATGCCGCCCGGGTCAGGTCCACGGGGTAGCGAAGCGGCATTATCCAGGAGATCACGTCGAGGTAGCGAGGTAGCCCACGCAGTGGCGCGACGACGCCAGCCAGAAAGTATTGAGGAAGGATGAGGAAGGGAAAGACCTGCAACGCAGCTCTCTGGTTAGGCAGCGCCGCCAGTGTCGCAAGGCCGAAGGCACCGCCCAGCAAGCAGCAACCGACGGCCGGAGGCAAGAGCGACGCGATCTGTCCGGGGCTCATTCGGATGCCAAAGAGGAGCGCGAATACGACCACTCCGATGCCCTGTGTGAACGCCACCAGCGATTCCCCGAGAACCTTGCCGGCCACGATCGTGACTCGTGAGATGGGGGCCACGAAGAGCTCCTTCGAGAAGTCGTTCTCGCGGTCCTCGATCAGCGACATCATGCCTGCGGCCGCAGACTGGAAAAGGGTTGCGGCCAGCACACCCGTGAACATCAGGGCGACCACATCGAGGCCGGTCACGCCTCCGACCAGAGCCTGAAGATTGCTCCCCAGACCCACGATCAAGAGAATCGGGAAAGCCAGACTGACGCCCAACCGAGTGCGGTCCCTCAGTAGCTTGGTGAGGTCACGCTGAGCAATCACGAGCAGCGCGGAGAGCTCGCGAGCAGCAGACAAGTTGGCGGTCGTCTTCACCCTGGTCGCGATGAGCGGACCTCAACTGCGCCCAATATTCCCCTCGCCGGCATCAGTCGAGGCTGCTCGCAGCGCCCGATAGTGTCCGTCCAGACCGCCCACACTGGCCAGCCAGGCGAGCGCACGGGTGACAAGCCTCACCATCACCCGTGGGAGGAAGGGAACCGCAACTTCCTTCTCGAACTCGCGTAGGAAGAGCGCCAGGTCCAGCGGTCGTGGCAAGCCCAGAGGCATCCCATTGCGCGGGGCCGAGAGGGCGGCGGCCGCCTCCAGCAGAACCTCCATGTTCAGGGCCGGGCGCACTTCGACCCGCAGTCGCGCAGGAGCGGGTCCGGCGTTGGCGAAGACATGAGGCACGCCCCGCCGCACAGTCACGCTTTCGCCAGTCTTCAATTGGATCGACCGCCCGCCCAGCCGGAACCTCATGAGGCCCTCGAGCACGGTGAAGCGTTCTTCCTGCTCGGGGTGGACATGCCCGCTGGGGACGCGCCCACCTGGGGCGAGGAACAGTTCGAACTCGAGCAGCTGGCCGTTTGTGTCAGCACCGGTCTGCAACAGGACGATTCGCTCGCCGCTTCGCCGGTTCTCGATGACGCGTCCGCGGCTCATCCCCAAGCCGGCCGTGCCCCCGCGGCGGTCGCCACGGCAGTCGGTACAGTCAGCACCGGCCGTGACAGCAACTCTGGCGGTTGGATTGGGTGCTCTGCATTCCATGACCGTAGGGGATCGCCCGCCCTCCTGTCATCCGAGCCGCCGCGAATCCGGATGGGGCCGCCGCACGGCTCAACGCACCCTCCGCGCCCGAGCCTCAGCCGTCACAAAACTTCATGGATGCCCAGCGAAGATCGTGGCGGCCGCTTGCCAGGCTGGCCGGCAGGATGTCCGGAATATCGCAGACCAAGACCCGCGGGACGACCGTCTCGACCGAGGCCATACTGCCTGCCACCTCGACGATCGTGTGGGCGGCGCTCCTCTTCTTCGAGGAGGTCACACACAAGCCCCCCCTGCTGCTCCAGGCGCTGCTGCCCCATCCGCTTCGATCCGAGGGCGACAAACGCAACGTTGGAAGCATCTTGCGCTGCACGTATCGCGAAGGCCATCTGCTGAAGATCATCACGGACGTGGACGAGGGCCGCATGGTCGCCTTCGATGTCTGCGAGCAGAAGCTTTGCATTGCCGGAGGAGCGCGCCTCCTCGGCGGCAGCACCGTCATCCAACCCGTGAGCAGGTTGGACACCCGTGTCACGCTTACGACCAGGTACACGCTGCCGGAGCGGCGTCTGGCGGGACTCCGGTGCTGGATCTCGGCTCAGGTCACGCACGCCTTCCATCGCCACCTCATGGAAGGGATCAGGCGTGTGGCAGACGACAGAGACTCTCTGCAGAGTCAGATGCCGCGCTTCTGAGCGGAGAAAAACGCAATCGCGCCGGTTACATCCACCTGGATCCGGCTCAGCCCCGCGTCAGACAGCCAGGACCGCAGCTCGCCGGCGCCGCCACCCGGTCCGAACATCCCCAGACCGGTCCACAACCGGATCAGAATGTCTTGCCTTCGGCCCTGCCCGGTGAGCACCGTACTCCCTCGCAGGATCCCGCCCGGCCGCAGCACTCGCGTGATCTCGGACACGGCCTGGTCGGGACTGGCAAAGCAATGAAGGCCGTTGTAGGCGAGACAGAGGTCGAAGTGGCTGTCGCGGAAGGGAAGGGCGTCCACATCCGCCTCGACAAACCGAACGCTACCCAATCCACGCCTGGCCGCCTCCTTCCGGGCCCGCAAGATCAAGGCTCGGGAAAGGTCCACCGCGACGTATGCGAGGCGCCGGCCGGGCTCCAGGCCACGAAACGCGACGCCCCCTCCACAGGGGATGTCGATGACAACACTGCCCTCGGGAAGGGAGGCGAGAAGGTGCTGTTCTGAATACAGCCGGCGCACATCTGAACCCCACAGGAGCCGCCCCAGCGCAGCAGCGACGCGCTGATGCTTGACGCCCACATCGTATAGAACGGCGGATATCCGATCCCGCCGCCAACGCATACCCTTGCCGTCGGTCACTCTTGGCAGCATGCCCTATTCGGCCGCCAGGTGCCCTTAACAAATCGTGTCCCCAGACCCGAGTGGCTTGGCCAGCGGCGGGAAATAGTCGGTTACCGGTCAGGATTACAGAAGCAGTTATCCATACTTTTGGACCGGCTGCAGGATTCGATCAGTACGCGCAAAAGGGGGACTCACGATGGCCAAGCTGATCTACTCGGCGATCACGTCGCTGGACGGCTATGTGGCGGACGAGGACGGCAACTTCGACTGGGCCGCGCCGGACGAGGACGTGCACTCCTTCGTCAACGACCTCGAGCGGCCGGTCGGAACCTACCTCTACGGACGGCGGATGTACGAGGTGATGGTCTACTGGGAGACCGAGCCGGCCGTCGCCGGCCAGCCGCCCGTCCCGCGGGATTACGCAGAGATATGGCGAGCGGCGGACAAGATCGTGTACTCGAGGACGCTGGAGACGGTATCCAGCGCCGGGACGCGGATCGAGCGAGACTTCGACCCCGAAGCGGTCCGGCGGATGAAAGCGTCGGCGGGACGTGACATCACGGTGGGCGGTCCCGACCTCGCCGCCCAGGCAATCAGGGCCGGATTGGTCGACGAGCTCCACCTCTTCGTCACGCCCATCGTGGTGGGAGGAGGCACGCGATGCCTGCCCAACAATGTCCGCCTGGAACTCGCACTGCTGGACGAACGCCGTTTCGGCAACGGCGTGGTTCACCTCCACTACCGCACCAGGACGTAAGAACACGGCGACCCTCACTGGCTCCCCTCCGCCGGCCGAACCGTAGTGCGTTACGATATCGCCAGCCGGCCTGGATGACCCTTCTGCCCCTCGATCAGCCCCCTGGACGGTCATGCCGAGGCTGTGAAGCGCCCGTGGACCGGCACAGTCCCTATGGTCGAGCCCCCGCTTACTGTTCGGATGCCTGCCGGCAGGCTGCCTACCGTCGACGCGAACGAGGGCTACCCGAGAATCTCCCCCGGCAAAGCAGGCAAGGCCGGCGGCGAACTCTGGTCGCAAGGTGACCGGACGCTCGCGAGATCTCGGTAGTTTGGGATCGTGAATAACAGGGTCGAACAGCCACAGGGCGGGTCGGCGAGGTGCTGATCCGGCTCCTGCGCACACACCTTCGCCCCTACCAGGCAGCGATAGCGATTGTCGTCGTCCTGCAGCTGGTGCAGACCATCGCCACTCTCTACCTGCCCACGCTGAACGCCGACCTCATCGACAACGGGGTCATCAAGAGCGACGCCGGCTACATCCTTCGGATCGGCGCCGTGATGATCGCGATCACGCTCGTGCAGGTGATCTGCGCCATCGTCGCGGTCTACTTCGGTGCTCGCACCGCCATGGCCTTCGGCCGCGACGTGCGCGCCGCGCTCTTCAACCAGGTCCAGTCCTTCTCGGCCCGCGAGGTCGGGCAGTTGGGCGTGCCCTCGCTCATCACCCGCAACACCAACGACGTGCAGCAGGTCCAGATGCTGGCAATGATGACGTTCACGCTGATGGTCTCGGCCCCGATCATGGGCGTGGGCGGCATCGTCATGGCCCTCCGCCAGAACGTGCCGCTCTCGTCGCTCCTGGTCGTCATCGTCCCGCTGTTGGGCGTGATCGTGTTCCTGATCATCAGCCGCATGCGGCCCCTGTTCCGGCTGATGCAGGCGCGGATCGACCGCATCAACCAGGTGCTGCGAGAGCAGATCACGGGAGTCCGGGTCATCCGTGCCTTCGTACGCGACGAGCGCGAGCGCGAGCGGTTCAGCGTGGCCAACTCTGAGCTCTACGACGTGCAGCTGGGCGTGGGGCGGCTGATGGCGTTGATGTTCCCGCTCGTCCTGCTGGTCGTGAACGTCTCCAGCGTGGCCGTGCTCTGGTTCGGCGGCCACCTGATCGACAGCGGGAGCATGCAGATCGGCTCCCTCACAGCCTTTCTCAGCTACCTCGTCCAGATCCTGATGGCGGTGATGATGGCGACCTTCATGTTTGTGATGGTGCCCCGCGCCGAGGTCAGCTCCGATCGCATCCAGGAGGTGCTGGACACGGACTCGAGCGTCGTCCCGCCGGCGGATCCGGTGGACGTCACCACTGTGCATGGCCACCTGAGGCTGCGCGACGTCGAGTTTCGCTACCCGGGGGCCGAGGCGCCCGTGCTGCATGGCGTGGACCTGGTGGCGCGCCCGGGTGAAATCACGGCCATCATCGGAAGTACGGGCAGCGGCAAGACCACGCTCCTCAACCTCGTGCCCCGGCTCTTCGACGTCACCGGCGGCAGCGTCCTGGTGGACGGAGTTGACGTGCGCCGCCTCAACCCGGCACTCCTGGCCACCATGATCGGGCTGGTACCTCAAAAGGCGTATCTATTCGCCGGCACTGTCGCCTCCAACCTTCGGTACGGCAAAGGCGATGCAACAGATGAGGAGCTCTGGCACGCGCTGGAGATCGCCCAGGCGCGTGACTTCGTGGAGGAGATGCCGGGTGGCCTTGAAGCGAAGATCGCCCAGGGAGGGACCAACGTCTCAGGCGGACAGCGCCAGCGCCTGGCCATCGCCCGGGCGCTCGTCCACCGGCCTGAGGTCTACCTCTTCGACGACTCTTTCTCCGCCCTCGACTACAGCACCGACGCGGCCCTTCGCGAGGCCCTGGCCCGCGAGACCGCGGAGGCTACGGTGGTGATCGTCGCGCAGCGAGTCAGCACGATCCGCAACGCCGACCGGATAGTCGTGCTGGAAGCCGGCCGCGTGGTCGGCGTTGGCACCCACCGGGAGCTGATGGAGGCCAACGAAACGTACCGTGAGATCGTCCTCTCGCAGCTGACCGAGCGGGAGGCGGCGTGAGCGAGCGCAATGGCGGCGCGGCCCAGGGTCAGCCAACGCCGGCCCCGTCTCAGGCCGCGCCCGAAACCGGCGAGAGGGCGACCCCCGCTCGGGCTCCCGGGCCAGGGACCGGCATGGCCCGTTGGATGGGCGGAGGCATGCCGACCGAGCGCTCGCTGGACTTTCGCGGCTCCGGCCTGAGGCTGCTGCGCACCCTGCGCCCGGAGCGAGGAATGATCGCCGCCGCGCTGCTCTCGGGTGTGGCCAGCGTCGCGCTGTCGGTGCTCGGCCCGCGAATCCTCGGCCACGCCACCGACCTGATCTTCGCGGGCGTGGTCGGCCGCCAGTTTCCCGCCGGGACCAGCAAGGCGGCCGTGCTGGAGCAGTTGCGCCGCTCCGGCCAGGGCAACATCGCAACCCTGCTGAGCGGGGTCAACTTCACGCCCGGCCAGGGCATCGACTTCACACAGGTGGGCCAGGTGCTCCTGCTGGTGCTCGCGATCTACGTCGTCGCGGCGCTGTTCGGCTATCTCCAGGGCTGGCTGAGCACTACCGTCGTGCAGCGCAGCCTCTTCCGGCTGCGCGCGCAGGCCGAGGCCAAGCTGGCCCGCCTGCCGCTCAGCTACTTCGACCGCCAACCCCGCGGCGAGCTGTTGAGCCGGGTGACGAACGACATGGACAACCTGGCCCAGAGCTTGCAACAAGCGCTTAGCCAGGTCATCACCTCGCTGCTCACGATCGTGGGCGTGCTGGCCATCATGATCGTGATCTCGCCCCTCCTGGCCCTGATCGCGCTGCTCACGGTGCCGCTCGCGGTCGTGGTAGCGGCCGCAATTGGAAAGCGCGCGCAGCCGCAGTTCGTGAAGCAGTGGACCACGACCGGCCGCCTCAACGCCCACGTCGAGGAGATGTACAGCGGCCATGCGCTGGTCAAGGTCTTCGGCCGCCAGGAGGAGGCGGCGCAGGCCTTCACCGGGCTCAACGACACGCTGTTCGACGCCAGCTTCCGGGCCCAGTTCATCTCCGGGGTCATCCAGCCGGCGATGATGTTCATCGGCAACATCAACTTCGTCCTGGTGGCCGTGGTGGGCGCGCTCCGTGTCGCCGCGGGGGCTCTGTCGCTGGGCGACGTGCAAGCCTTCATCCAGTACTCGCGGCAGTTCACCCAGCCGATCACGCAGGTGGCCAGCATGGCCAACCTCCTGCAGTCCGGCGTCGCGTCGGCGGAGCGCGTGTTCGCGCTGCTCGACGCTGAGGAGCAGGAACCTGACCCGGTCCGGCCGGTGGTGCCTGCGGCCATCCGCGGCCAGGTGGAGTTCCAGCACGTGAGCTTCCGCTACACGCCGGAAACGCCGCTGATCGAGGACCTATCCCTGGCCGTCAACCCTGGCCAGACGGTCGCCATCGTAGGACCCACGGGTGCCGGCAAGACCACGCTCGTGAATCTGCTGATGCGGTTTTATGAGGTGACCGACGGCCGGATCTGCCTGGACGGCGTGGACATCTCGACGATGGCGCGCGAGGCGCTGCGCGAGGCGACGGGGATGGTGCTGCAGGACACCTGGCTCTTCAAGGGCACGATCGCCGACAACATCGCCTACGGCGCGGACTCCGCGACCCGCGAGCAGGTGATCGAGGCGGCCCTTGCGACGCACGTCGATCGCTTCGTGCGGACGCTGCCGGACGGCTACGACACGGTGATCGACGAGGAGGGTTCGAACGTCAGCGCGGGCGAGAAGCAGCTGATCACGATCGCCCGAGCCTTCCTGGCGGAGCCCGCCGTCCTGATCCTGGACGAGGCCACAAGCTCCGTCGACACACGGACGGAGGTCCTCATCCAGCAGGGCATGCGGTCCCTGCGGCAGGGCCGGACCAGCTTCGTGATCGCCCACCGGCTCTCGACCATCCGCGACGCGGACCTGATCCTGGTCATGGAAGCCGGCCAGATCGTCGAGCAGGGCACTCACGGCGAGCTCATCGCGGCCGGCGGCGCCTATGCGCGGCTCTATGCGGCGCAGTTCGCGGGCGTTCTGGCCGCGGTGGACTGAGGGCCGGGGGCGCCACACCAGGGAGGCAGGTCATGAGCGACCAAACTGAAGATCACGCTTCTGGTAGGCGCCAGCCGCCGCAGATACCGCCCGACATGAAGGACTTCAACCGCAAGCTCATCAGCGAGTTCCGGTCCAATGGCGGGCAGCTGAGCGGACCCATGGCGGGGCGCTCGCTTCTCCTCCTCACCACCACGGGCGCTCGCTCGGGCGAGGCGCGCACCACAGTCCTCGGCTACGGTCGCCAAGGGGACCGGTACATCGTGATCGCATCCAACAACGGGGCGCCGGCACATCCCGCCTGGTATCAGAACCTCCTCGCCGATCCCAGCGCCATCGTCGAGGTCGGCCCTGAGAAATTCGGCGTCAAGGCACGGACGGCAGCGCCGCGGGAGCGAGACGACCTGGCCGCTGCCGTGCCTTATCTGGCGCAGCAGCAGGGCCTCACCAGCCGGGAGATCCCGATCGTCGTGCTCGAGCCAAAGCGTTCTTAACCCCCCCGCCGACCCTGCCTCAAGTCAAGATCGGCCGGCATCTCGAGCGACTGTGGCGGACCGCCGGAGTTGAGGAAAGGTCAGGGATGGGACGGCGCCGGGGGCGCATCCTGTAGTTCGAAAGCCACCTCGTCGACGTAGCACCAGTACCAGTCCTCGCCCGGCTCGTACGACCGGATGATCGGGTGGACCACGGTCTGGAAGTGCGCCGTGGCGTGACGCCCAGGGGAGTTGTCGCAGCAGCCCACATGACCGCACTCCTGGCAGACGCGCAGGTGCAGCCAATTACGGCTGCCGGCCGCGAGACAGTCCTCGCAGCCGGGTGACGACGGGGTGACGTCGGCGATCTGGTCGAGGTGCCCGCAGACAGCCATCGGATTCCTCCTCATCTTCACGTGGATGTCCCAGCCGGCGGCTGCTCGGCCGAGACCAGGTCTGTGCTCCAACCGAGGCCAGTCGCGCACGCGAGGTACGTACTGTCCAGGAACTCGAGAATTGCCGCGCCGGGGGCCGGCGCCGTGCGCACTGCTTCGTAGGGCAGCAGGAACAGCCCGGCCTGGTCCACCCAGCGGGCGGCCTCCGGCCGGAGCTTCGCCAGCTCGATGCCGTCCGGCTTGGGATAGCTATAGGCGAAGAAAGCGGGGTATTGCGTCCGCTGGTCTCCCGGCCAAAACCCCGCGCAGATCTGCTCGGCGTCCTCGGAATACCGGGCGATCGTGTCGGCGCCCGGCGGCGGGCTGGCCGGCCGGCCGGATAAGCGCGTGTTGGCCAGGTCGAAGCTGCCCCAGAAGAAGTGGACGGGCGAAGTCTTGCCGCGGAACCGCGCGCGGTGCCGTTTCATGACCACATCCACCTGGCTCAGCACTCGCCAGAACCGGTGCGCCTTGGCGCTTTCGTAGGTCTGGTGCGTCCGGTCCAGGGGAAACGGGATCGGGTCCGGGATCTCCGAGGGGAGCTCTGAGATAGCGACTGACAGACCCAGGTCGTGCAGGGCCGCCTTTACCGCCCCGTAGAACTCGGCGACCGGACCGCGCAGCGGGACGCGCGCCAGCCCGCCATCGCTCACCCGCACCACGAGCACGTGGTCGGAGAGGTCGAGCTCGGCGTCGAAGGTCACCGATCCATAGGGGACTGGCGACGTGGTGAGGCCTCGCGCCGTCAGGTACAGCGGCACATTGGCCCACTGCGGCTCGAACGGCGACAGCGCCAGCCGCAGCTTTCCGACAACCTGCGTGTAGAGGTGGAGCGTATCCCGCGTCGATCGCCACCACTCGTACGGCAGGTCTGGCCACTCGTCCATCACATCGTCCTCCTGAGGGGGTTCGACCTCTCAACTCGCCAGGCGCTGCTCCTATTCAACCCCGGTCCGGCGCCGTCTCCCGCCGCCTGAGGTAGCGCCAAGCCGTCTTGGTGGGACTCGACCTCCACCGGCGGCATTCCGCGGTGGACCAGCCGGAGGAGGGACTTCTTTCTCCGTCGACTGGCGGCGCGCATGGCCGAGCCCCGCGCCGTGATGGCCGACCGACGCGACCCGGCCGTCGACGCCTTTCTCGACGAACGCGGTGAAGGACCCTGCGCAGTTCGCGGCGGCCGGCGGCGGGCGCTGACCCGCTCATGGTCAGAGCGGCCTCAACTACACTCAGGGAAACATTTGAGCTGGAGGTGTCATGCAGTCCAAGCTGAACCCGTACCTGAGCTTCAAGGACAGCACGCGTGAAGCCATGGAGTTCTACAGGAGCGTATTCGGCGGAAAGCTCGACCTGAATTCATTCAAAGACTATCACGCCTCACAGGATCCCGACGAAGACGACAAGATCATGCACTCCGTACTGGAGGCGGACAACGGGATCACCTTCATGGCGTCCGACACGCCTGACAGAATGGAATACAAGCCGGGCACCAACTTCAGCATGTCCCTCAGCGGCGATGACGAAGCGGAGCTGAAAGCCTACTTTGAAAAATTGGCTGTCGGAGGGACGGTCACGATGCCACTCAACAAGGCGGCGTGGGGAGATACGTTCGGCATGCTGACAGACAGGTTTGGCATTACTTGGCTGGTTAACATTTCTGGAGCCGCAGGCTCCTAAGCAACACTTCCCCTTCCCTCCCCCCTGCGGGAGGGAACTAAATATCGTCGGTGGCAGCCGTGACGAGGACGACCTTGCCAGTGGAGAGGCGTCCGCTCACCTCTGAGATGGCCGTTGGGGCCTTCTCGAGCGGATATCGCCTCGAGATGTGGGGTCGAATCCTGCCCTGCGCGTAGAGGTCGAAGAGCTGTGGGGTTGCGGCGTCGATGAGGTGAGGGGCCATCTTCTGATAGAGGCCCCAATGAAGGCCCACGACCGCGTAGTTCTTGATCAGGACGTGGTTGGCGCGGGCCTCCGGGATGCGTCCTGATGTGAATCCGACCACGACGATCCGGCCCTCGAAGGCGATGCACTTGGTCGACCGGTCGAAGACGTCGCCACCGACGGGGTCGTATACGACGTCGGCGCCGCGGCCGTCCGTGAACGCCTTGACCCCATCGACGAAGTCTTCGGTCCGATAGTCGATCGCCAGATCGGCGCCCAGGTCCCGGCAGAGCGCGACCTTCTCCGCCGACCCGGCGGTTGCGACGACCCTCGCCCCGGCCGCTTTGGCGAGCTGGATAGCGGCACTGCCGACTCCGCCAGCGCCGGCGTGAACCAGGACGACCTCGCCGGGCTGAAGACGTGCCCGCCGCATGAGGCCGAACCAGCCGGTCTGATAGTTGACGAAGAAGCCTGCCGCCTGGTCGAAGGGCATCTCATCTGGCAGGCGGACCGTGTACTGGGGCAGGGCTTCGACCAGCTCCGAGTAGCCGCCCTCCAGCAGCCCTTCCTGCCGCAAGCGGGCGAGGACACGGTCCCCGGGCGTGAATCCGCTGCCCTCCGGTGCGGCCACCACGGTACCTGCCACCTCGGTCCCCGGGACGAACGGCAGCTCCGGCTTCACCTGGTAGGAACCGGCGATTTGCAGTGAGTCGAAGAAGTTCACCGCCGCCGCCTCGACCGCGATCCGCACCAACCCCTGCGCCGGTTGCGGCGGGTCGAAGGTTTCGAGCGTCAGCACGTCTGGACCGCCAAGCTGTCGCACCACCCAAGCCCTCACGATCTCCATCGTAGGGGTCGCGCCGCGGTATCCATGCTTGAGGTGGCGCGCCTGGAGCCGGCGGGAAGGGAGATCTTCGAGAACCGCCAGGGCGGCTGATCAGCTGGGGGGAGGGTTTGCGGAGAGGAACGTCCGTCGCATGTTTTGAAGCCATCCAAAGACCTCGTCGGCCCATCCGATCGCCTTCAGATCGGCTGTCATCGACTTGGGCGGGTCGTTGATCAGAGTGTCGCGTGCCAACACGCGCTCGAAGTCGATCTGGATGGGTGGCACCCGGGGCTCGCCGTTCTGGCTGTAGAACACGACGCCGGCACCTGTCATGACGTTGATGAACTCCTGGGCCAGGATGCCGTAGGCAGTCGTCGTTGGATGTACCCCGTCCAGAGTGAAGATGCCACCCGCGGTCCGGCCATCCGGCCCGGACGCGAAAAAGCGCGAGTCCGGCGGGGGGTTCAGAGCGGCGACCACCGCGGGCAGCTTGTACGGCGTCCACCATGGCGGCCGGGCCGAGACGTCCAGGATGTAGCGCCGGGCCGCCACACGGTCCATCAGTCCGCAGGTGTCCATCAGTAGCCAGTCCCGTCCTTCCTGTCGCGCCGCCCGAACCGTCTCTGTGATCGCGTCGTTGTACTGGTCGATCGCCGAGTCGATGGCACGGGCCTGGTTGGCCGTAATGAAGGGATCGACCGTCGCATCGAACGCGGTGTCCTCGATCCAGGGACGGGTGTAGTAGGGGAAGTAGCGAGAGCCCGGCCGCACCTTTGTGCTGATGCCCCTCGCGATGGGGGCGATCGTTACGTGAGGAACGGTGGCCCAGATCACGTGCTGGGCGTTCACCGCCTTCGCCTGCGCTGCCAGCGCGTCGAGCTCGGAAATGAAATCGGTCGGCCGCCAGACGTTGAAGGCGCTCTTCCCATCCAGCGTGTCGTAGCCGGGACCGCTCCAGCGAACCTTGAGGTCGATCAGCGCGCCAAGTGCGTTGTTGGCACCTATGAAGACGATCATGGTCTCGATCCCGCCATCGTTTCCGAGAGCGGCGGCCGCCTCCATCGGCGTCAGCGCGTTGCCGGTTCCCTCGTCGCGCGCCGAGCTCAGGACGTAGAGGCTCATGAGCTGGCCGGCGTTTTCCGCCAGCAGGTGCACGCCGGTACCCTGAGCCGGCTTCATGCGGGCCCTCTCGGTGTCTGCCGTCCGGGCCATCAGGTCCCGTATGTCGTAACCCGAGACGGCCAGGTTGTGCATGATCCCCGGCGCCTCCGGCACCTGCGATCCCGGGCCCTGCTCCCAGTACTGCCGGACCTGGTCGAGAAGGTTGTGAACGAAGAAGGCCGCCGATCCGAGCTCCCACCAGTCGATGGTCGGCCCGTAGCGCGCCTCCAGCTCACGCAGCAGGTACTCGAGGTTGAGCGGCAAGCCGCCGAACATCCGGTACTGGGGATGGCGGAACGAGCCGGACCAGCCAAGCTCAGCGGCGATCATCGACGGCCAGGAGAGATCGGTGTTGAAGATTGCGTTGCTCTGGTAGCCATGAGTCAGCGAGTCACCAAGCACGACAAGACGGTGGCGGCCAGGCGGCGCATCCCCCCGGTCGAGCGGGACGCCAAGCATTGGGTCCGTCTCGGGCGCCCGTGCCTGGAGACGGACGATTACGTCCGACGGTGTGTTTGGATCTTTGAATTCGTCGGGAACGTCACCACCGGTGACCGGTTGCTCCACGGGACCACCACTATCGGCCATCACACCTACCTCAAAGCCGCCCCCACCCGCGCCCAGGGTGCGAACGGGTTGCTCACGTTGCGCAACGCCGGTCGCAGGCCCGGGAAGTGCCTCAGCAGAACCGAGGCGAAGCCGTTGTCGTCGACCCACTTCAGGCCGGCCGGCGTATAGACCTCCGGTGTGAAATCCGTGGTGAAGAAGCGGTCACTGTTGAGGCGACGCGAGGCCATCAAGATGAAGATGCGAAAAGCGGTGTCACTGAAGCCGAATCCTTTGGGCAGGGGTTCTGAGTACAGGCCAACGATCAAATCGACCCGGTCGATCTTGCCTTCATACACCTTCCTGATCTGCTCGACCCACTCAGGGTTGTCCGAGAGGTCCTCGAACCGACGGACGGGTGGCTTGTGCAGGAGCCGCCTGAACTCGTTGTAGCGAGGGACGCCGCGCTCACGGACCCGGAGTATGTCTGTCGCGGCCAGGTCGACAACCGTCCCATCGGGCTCCTCCAGTCGCTGCATCGCCCGAGGAAAGTTGTGGAGCGTTATGGCACCGGGATTGAGGTGACCGAACGAGTAGAGGCTGTCTTCCATCCCGATGCGTTCCAGGGCTTGCCGCGCATGCTTGAAGGCGACTTCGGGAAAGCTGCGCTCCTCGATAACGCGATCGTCTCTCGGTGCCCGAAATACGAAGTCATCGGGTATGAGAGGGTGCATGCGGTATACGGCCACGAACTCCTCGGTGATGGAGTACGGAACACCGAAGTGATTGGTCTCCGAGCCAGGTATCCCGCTGATCACCTCGCTCTGACTGACTCGCCCCAGGAGGCCGTGGATCCGTTCCCCGGCCAGGCCCCACCAGTTGGCGCGCATCGCGACCTCCAGCGTCGGGTGGCCCAGGATCGCGGGGGTCCAATCAACGGTGTGGATCTTGGCCAGCAGGGCCGCATTGATCAGCCGGGCTCGGTCGAACAGCTCCTGGTCGGACCAGGACGGGTACTCGGCCCGAAGGCGATCGCAGATCGCGTTGTGCTCGAGGGTGAAGAGCGTGTGCAGCAGGTCCAGACCCAGCCACCAGTTTCCCGAAACGCCGGTCCGCTCGATGCCTGTCTGGGGATCCACCGGCAACAGCCGGTTGGACTCTATCTTCAGCTTGCCGCCCTCCCCTGCTCGGACCATCGCCTCGGTCTGGTGGTCGCCGCCATAGAGTTGCGAGGCGTCCCACCAGTGAGTGGCCGTGTTGGCGAAGGTTGGCGGGCCGGTGGCGTCTTTCGGTCTGGTCGGGTCCGGTCGAGTGCGCAGGATCTGCATCGGACGCTGTGGCCAGGGGTCATCCCTGTCCAGTTCGACGCGCCAGGGATTCTCCTTCTGGTTCTTCCCGTGCGACAACCAGTCGTGGACCATGAACTGCAGCCAGGCCGCGGCCAGCAGATTCAGCGAGGTTGCCGGTATGAACGTCTCGCGCGTCAGCAGGCGCCGACTCACGACCCGCGGGCTTGGCGTCAGCAGCGACCGGTCGGCCTCCGGATAGGTGTACTTGAGGGGAACGTTCCTGCCAAAACGGGTTCCCGCGCTCCCCATGGCGGGGACGCTCAGATCGTTGAAGCTTCCCTCAGCCGTTCGAGTAGTGAGATGGCGATCACCTTTGACGGCGGGGACGGTGGGATGGACGGCCGGGAGCGTGGAAGTGTCGTGGAGGTTCTTCCAGCGCAGCGTCGTCCTGATTCCGGCAAGGACCAGTGCACCTGTGTAGCGCGGTAGCTGATCCCAGCCAATCGACCGATCGACGCGCCGAGCCCACCAGGCCTGGAGCCGACCGATGAGCGAGGGTCGAAAGGGAGGCACCGGTCCTGACGGCATCAGATCAGTGCCATTGGCGCTGGCGCCTCGGCACCCGCCTGGCCGCGAAGACTGCGAGCGCGGTATTGATGGACGAGATGGAACCGGCCATCAGCGCGGAGCGGACGGGCAATTCGCCGAAGGCAGCCGCGGTGAGAGCCGCCGTCGCATCGCAGGCATGAATCAGCACTGCCTGCTGAAGCGATCGCTGACGTGCCTCCGGTTCGAGGATGAGGTCGGCGCCGATCAGGATGGTGCGGATACCGAACATCCGGAGCGGATAGACCGCCGCCGCCTGAGATTCCGCTCGAACGCCAAGGCGGCCGGCCAGCCATCTCGGAGCGAAGAGCGCCAGGACTCCATTCACAAGCCTGATGGTGGCCAGGGCTTTCCAGGCATAGTCAACGGAGCGGTCAACGGTGCGAGTCTCGGTCATCACTCCTCCCACGTCTGGCGGGTGGCGTCCGACTCTGGTCCCCCGTCGCCACCGCGTGAGTCTGCGCCATCTTGACAGCCCCGCAGGGATAGTCAAGTGGGCGGCTAGTCATCCTGGTCACTTTCTTCCAGGCAGCCGTGTCGGGTAACGCGACAGTTGACCTGTTGGGTGTGGGCAAATTGCCCATGTGCTTCCCCTTCTACCTCAGGTCTGACGTCGAGGCGGCCGGAGCGGCATCCACCGTGACGGCTGGCACAGACTTCAGCCCACTCTAACGGTGCTTAGTGTGCGACGCTATCGTGGGCACGCATGACTGCAAGCATCGAGCACGCCCGAACTGGCCGCCTGTGATGGATCAGCTCGAGGAGGCCCGGATCTACGCCTCCTATCCGCGGGGCCATGTTAAGACGGCGCACTCAAGGGTCGGGTGCGGCGCCCTCACTCTGGCCAAGGACGTGGCGGCACTCATCCACAGGCTGCGCCTCGACAGACCGCTCGAGGCGTACCGACCTTGCCGTGGAACCGTCATTTGGATCATCGCATTGGTGGTGGTCGCCGGCTGCGGTGGCTCGAGCCCGAGCGCCAGCTCGTCGGCGAACTCCCCGTCGAACTCCCCGGCAGCCGGTTCCTCGCCAACCGTCTCCGCGCCGGGCTCTACCGAGGCGCCTGCATCCGTGACACGGCCGACTCCGACCCTGGTGCCTTTCTTCGACAAACTCAAGGCGAACGGCAGCAACACCCACTTCGACTTCAGCAAAGTCCTGCCGGGCGCTACATGCACGGTGTCGGTCACCGTCGTCCCCGATGGAACCAAGCCGTGGAGGACCGTCACGTTCACGCAGCGTGACTTTTCGCAAGACCTCCGGCCCAAGACCGCGGATCGCGGAGGGACCGTCAGCTGGGACGTCCGCAATCCGCCCGACCTGCTGTTAAATGCAGCGGCCGGGACCTGGACTGGGGATTGCAGGCTCTACGATCGTGACCAGCCCGATTTCCTCGTCTATCACCAGTCGAACTCCCTCAGCTTCGGTTCGCTACCCCCCACGAGTTCGACCTCAGCGCCGGCATCGACTCACTCAGCACCGCCGGTCTCCGGGACTCCACCGCGATCATCAACTCCTAGTCCTTAAGCTGCAACCAGCGCGAGACGACTTGTCAACTCTGGAGGACTGGAATGTTCCGCAGGCACATCCGCTCTGACGAGCTGGAGCTCTCACTGGCCCGCTACCTCGAGCTTCGCGTCCAGGAGCTCGAGGACCAGGCGCGACAGGAGCTGGCAAACAATCAGCGTGGCAAGATCAGGGCCGACGTCGGCCGGATGGTGGCCTGGCTGTTGCTGCTCGCGGGGTATGCAGCGATCCTGGGCACGGCCAGCCAGAGCCTCCTCATTGGCAGCATCACGCACCCGCAGGAGCTGGCGCAGAAATCGACCGCCCTGCTCAGCGGCGTCGGCCAGGCCACCTCGGCCTTTCCGGAACCGCTGCGAGGGCTCTTGCTGTCCGGGATCAGCACTGTCGTGCTGCTCGTTCTCCGGACGGCCTCGTACAGCGTCAGGGCGGATGTCGGAGGCGCGCTCTACGTTGGGGTGACTGTGCTTGCCCTCCTGGCGTTCTCGGCGGCTGCCAGCGCGGGTCCGCTAAGCACGCTGGTGGCCTTCCCAGGTCTGCTCGCCGTGGGCTTCCTGATTTACGAGTTCAGCGTGATGCTTCAGCGTGTGCGGAGGTCGGATGTAGCAGGCGACACGCCTGAGAGTGGTGCAGTGAGTGCATCGCGCCCTGCAGCACAGATGCAAGACGTCATAGGAACCCTCGTAGCCGCGATCACACCGAGCCGAAGCAGACGGGTGGCCGTGGTGTTCCTGGCCGTGCCAGTGCTCTGCCTCGTCATCGCGGCGGCTGGCTTTATTACCGAGGGCGGGGTGCTCTTTTTGCCTACTCGCTTGTCCTACTTCGCCTTCGCGCTGTGGTGCGCCTGGGCCTTCGGCGTCACGCCGGCGGAGGTTCGGATCCCACTCTGGTCGATCGTGGCGTGGGCGGCGCTCTTCCTGAATCAGCTGGCCGACGTGACGGTCACCCGGGTGTTCGCTCCCGCTGCCGTCGCCGTGCTGCTCCTGAACGTGGCCGCGGTCACGCTGCGAACACGCGGAGGACCGAGCCGGAGCCAAGCGGCTTAGGGTACGTCTGCCGCCAGGAAGAGTTCGGCGCCCCAAGGCAGCCCGATAGGATCGAGTCATGATCAACGTCTGCATCGCAGGTATCACCGGCTGGACGGCAAAGCCCATCGCCGCGGCTATCGTAGAAGCCCCTGACCTGATGCTCACTTCGGGTGTTTCCCGTTCTGCCGCAGGCCAGAGTCTGGCGACGGCTAGCGGTCTGGAGGCCAACGGACGCGTCTACTCAACGGTCGCTGAGGCGCTCGATTCAGCACAGGTGGACGTGCTGGTGGACTACACCAGTGCCACCGCGGTCAGGGACAACGTCTGGGCCGCTGTTGAGGCGGGTGTTCACGTG
>CATPBP010000215.1 GCA_955652675.1 Candidatus Dormiibacterota bacterium | reverse complement strand
GTGTCCTCCGAACCTGACGTATTCAGGTCAGGAAACACGAGCCCATTGGTCGGGTCGGTCAGAGGCTTCGCGTTGCCGGCCTTGTCCTGCCAGGTCTGGAAATGCATGGTCTCGGTCGGACCGATGCTCAAGAGGATCCGCAGCACTTCCGGGTTCGTCACCCGCTGGGCCAGCGACGGGTAGAGGCTGCTCCCACCCTGCTCGATGGTCCCGAAATGGAATCCTGCGGTGTAGGCGATCGCCTGGATGTGTTTGTCCGGGGTGAGGTCATTGTCGTTCCGCGGAATGGCTGGAAACCTGCCTTTCTTGAGACCAGGGATCGCCGGCGGGAATGTGTCGCCCAGGTCGGGGTTGCCAGTGCGGCTGCGATATCGCGTAAACCAGGTGGTGTCGGGCGAGAGCTCCATGAGGTTTGTAAGGCGTTTGAGCTGCTTTTGAGCGCCCGTCGCTTGGCTGCTCGGCAGTGTGCGGAATTGGTCCAGGTTGACGCTCTTCGAACCCTTGGAGACCAAGTAGGCATTGATGAACGTGAAATGCGAGAACTCGTCCTCAGTGTTGTCGTGGATGTACTGGGGCATGTCTGCGTCGAGGTTCACCAGATTCGCGGTGTAGAGGGGACTGCCGCTGCCGCCCGGGACCTCGGCGTCCTGAACGCCGCCCAGCTCGTTGTACTGCTGCCACAAATCGGTCTCGATTATCTCCAGCGCGGAGAGGAACTTGAGGATCGCGGCGTCGCCGGTGCTGAGCTCGTTGGCGGCCTGGGCCTGGGTCGCCAGCAGCGCTCCGGCCGGCAGTGTGGCGCCCACCGCGCCGACCCCTTTGAGGAACCAGCGGCGTCCGACCAGGCGTCTCCGTCGGGTCGTGACCTCCGCTCCCACAGCGCGAGAATCCATCTCCGATGTGACGGTCGAGGACTGTCCTTGCGGCTTCATCTTCTCCTCCGGTTTGTGTTGAACCGACTCGCGCGGGACAGGCGCGTACCATCCTTGGGTCATCGGTACTACCTGCCTCGAAGCCTCCGTAGCCCGGCCGCTCGCGGAGGTATACAGCGCCTGGTTACAGCAACGGCGAAGAGACGGCAGGCCACTCAAAAATGCGGTCAACCGGTCAGTAACCCGCAGCCGTAATAGTTACTTGGACAGATAGATTTAGTGACCATGGGCTCCGGAGGTCGCCTACCTGGCGACGACTGCGACCGTGACTGGATATGGTCGCGGGAAGCCGAGACGGCCTCCGCCCAGGAGACCTTCGGCCGCGCCGCCCAAGCCTGGCGGGCTCAGGCCTCGCATGTTCAAGAGAATTCCGGGTTCTACCGGCGAAAGTTTCGGGAGGCGGGCATCAGCCGCTCGCCGGTTCGTCTCGAAGATCTTCCGCGGCTGCCCTTCACCAGCAAGGAGGAGTTAAAGCAGGCGATCGAAGAGGAGCCACCGTTCGGGAGCAACCTCAGCGTTCCTCTCGAGCGCGTCAAGCGCGTCTACCAGACGAGCGGCACGACGGGGGCGCCGAGCGTCATCGCGCTCACCGCGGCGGACATGGAGACCTGGACCGAGATCGGTACCCGCACCTACTACTCGACCGGCATCCACGACCATCACAGCGTGCTCTCGACCTTCGGCGCCGGACCCTTCGTGGCGGGACACACGCATTTCGTGCTGTCGCGGATCGAGGCGCGGACCGTCCCGGTAGGGCCTGGCGATACCGAGAGGGTCATCTTCGGTCTTCGGTCGGGCATCGCCGACACGCTTCTTGCCACGCCCTCCTTCGCGCAGTACCTCGCCAACCGGCTGGAGCAGACGGACCCGGAGGCCCACACGCTGCGGCTGACCCACGTCGTCACGGGCGGCGAGCCCGGCGGCGGCATCCCGGAGGTGCGCGACCACATCGAGGCGGTGCTCGGCGCCACGGTCAACGAGATCATGGGCATCGGGGACGTGTCGCCCTCCCTCTTCGGGGAATGTCCGAATCAGCAGGGAATGCACTTCAGCGGCGCCGGCCTGGTGTGGCCAGAGCTCGTCGACCCGAAGACGCAGGAGCCCATGGAGATAGAGAGCGGGGCGGTGGGCGAGCTCGTCTACACCAGCTTGAGGCGAGAGGCGATGCCGGTGGTGCGCTTCCTGGGCGGCGACATAGTGCGCATCGAGGGGACCTCGTGCGACTGCGGGCGGACCGGCTTTCGAATGCGCTGCCTGGGGCGCCGGGACGACATGTTCATCGTGCGGGGGGTGAACGTCTATCCCTCAGCCATCCTGGCCGTGGTCGGGGAGTTCAGGCCTCGAGTGACCGGCCGGGCGCGGGTGGTGCGGCCGGACGCCGGCACCAACGTCGACCCGCCTGTGGAGGTGGAGGTGGAGGTACCCGGTGACAGCGCCGGCGAGGCGTCCCTGGCGGAGCAGATCGAGGCCTCCCTCCGTTCCCGGTTGACGTTCCGCTGCCGGGTCGAGCTGCTGCCGGAACACGCCTTCGGCGACAGCGCCTACAAGACCAGTCTCTCCGTCAGGCGGCCGGGCTAAGGGACCGGTGGGTCGACGCCCTGCATGGGTGGACCTACCATATGGAGGCCGGTTCCGAACGACGGAACGAACGGAACGGAGGATGAAGAGCTTGCCAGAGAACGTTCCCGGGATCCATCACGTGACCGCCATCACCGGCCATGTGCAGCGCAACGTGGACTTCTACGTCAGCGTGCTGGGGCTTCGCTTCATCAAGAAGACAGTCAACTTCGACGTCCCGGATACCTACCACATCTACTTTGGAGACAGGCTGGGGACCCCGGGAACGGCGCTGACCTTCTTCGGATGGCCCCACCTGCCCTGGGGACCGGCGGGCAGTGGCCAGGTCACCGTGATCTCCTTCGCGGTGCCCGCGGCCTCGCTCGACTACTGGTTCGGCCGCTTGCGGGAGCTGGGCGCCCAGCCCTCACGAAGCAGCCGCTTCGACGCCGACCTCGTGACCTTCAAAGATCCCGACCAGTTCCAGCTGGAGTTGGTGGGGCAGGCGTCCGACGACCGCTGGGTGCCCTGGCCGGAGGGTCCCGTCGATCCCGAGCTGGCCATCCGAGGCTTCCACTCCGTCGGTCTCGGCGTCAGCGACGCGGAGACCAGCAGGCGCTTTCTGCGCGAGACGATGGGGTTCCAGGAGGTCGCTCGCGAGGGTCGCCGCACCCGCCTGGCGACCGGGGACGGCACCCCCAGCTCGATGGTCGAGCTGCTCGAGGACCCGGATCTGCCCAGGGGCGAGGAGGCGGTGGGCACCGTGCACCACGTCGCCTGGAGAGCCGCCGACGACGCCCACGAGCTGGCCTGGCGAGACAAGCTGGTGGAGGCCGGCCGCCAGGTCACCCCGGTCATCGACCGGAAGTACTTCCACTCGATCTATTTCCGGGAGCCGGGGGGAGTCCTCTTCGAGATCGCAACCGACCAGCCCGGCTTCACCGTGGACGAAGCACCCGAGGCCCTCGGCTCGGCCCTCCAGCTGCCGCCCCAGTACGAGGGCCGGCGGGAGAACCTCAAGTTCAACCTCCCTCCGATCGTCGTCCCGGGCACGGCCAGCCGCACGGAGCGCTGAGGGGTTGACCGCTCTCCACGGCGGCCAGCCGGTCCTCGAGACCGGGCAGCCGCTGG
>CATPBP010000214.1 GCA_955652675.1 Candidatus Dormiibacterota bacterium | reverse complement strand
TGCCCCTGCTGCGCGCGCATCTCCGGATAGATCGCGTCGGGCCGGATGTTCGCCGAGGCCGCGACCAGCCGGCCGGGCTTGGCCGGGTACTTCGCCGCTGTGTGGAGCGCCACGCCACCGCCGAGCGAGTAGCCCACGAGGTCGGGCCTGTCCAGCCCGAGGTGGTCGATGAGTGCGGCGATGTCGTCGGCCATGAGCCGGATGTCGATCGGTCGATCGATATCGGCTGTGCGGCCGTGCCCTTGCAGGTCGACCGTGACTACCTGGTGGCGCTCCGCCAGCAGGGGAAGGATCGGCCCGAACATCTCGCCCGACCCGAGCCCGCCGTGCAGCAGAATCATCGGCCGCCCTGCCCCGTGAGTCTCGAAGTAGAGGTTGATGCCGTTGACCTCGGCGTACTGGCCGGTGCCCTTCGCCTCGGTGGTCCAATCGGTGGTCATGGTGATGCTCCTTGGGTCCTCGCTTGAAGTGGGGTGTCGATGATAGAGACGCCGCCCGTGCCTGGAACTCATCGGCGCACACAGACCAGCTCCCCCCGCCGGGCGTCTGCTGCCTCGACAGGCGCCGCAAGCTGCTGGACTGCCGCGGCGCTTCAAGGAAGGCTGATGCGCGTACGATCGAGGCGAATCATGGCGGGAGCCTTCCTGCTGATCGCGGTGTTCCTCGCCCTGGCCGTCCTCCTGGACCGCTGGAGAGCGGCCGTGAAGACCACAGATGAATACGAGGGTGTCTGCTGGGCTTGTGGCCAGACCACGGAACATCACTGGGGATGCCCAAACCGGTAGCGCTCCCATGATTGAGGTTCATGTATGGGCTGGTCGTTAGATTCGAGCTGCGCCCCGGGGCAGGACCGCGTTTTGACGAGCTGGTGGAGCGGACACTCGAGGGCATTCGGACCAGGGAGCCGGGAACCCGTCTTTACCTGTGTCACGAGGTGCAGGGGGAGGAGAGCGTCCGGATCTTCTACGAGCTCTACGAGGATGAGGCGGCCTTCCGGACGCACGAAGAACAGCCGCAGGTCAGCCACTTCCTGAGCGAGCGCGAGGAGCTCTTGGCTGGGCCGCCCCGCGTCGAGTTCCTGCTCAGCGGTCTCGGCAAAGGCTGGCCAGCGAGCGCCGGCTAGGGGGCTGTTAGCCGGTTGGCTCCCGCGGACCGTCCATTGCGATGGTCAGTAGGGTCCGAAGGTGGTCCAGCTGCTGGCGGTCGAGCTGCCCCAAAGGCCCCGAGCGACCCGTCAGTCGATGCCAAAAAGCCAGGCGCAGGCGTGCTCCCTGATCGGTGAGCATCACACCCTTGACCCTCCGATCCTCCGGATGCGGCTGCCGGCGGACCGCCCCTCGCTCCTCCAGACGGTCGATGACGCCCGTCAGATTTGAGGCGTCGTAGCGCAGTTGGTCGGCCAGCGAGCGCATGGTCACGGCGCCCGCGGGTTGAAGCTGCATCAGCACCTTGGCCTGGACCGCAGACAATCCCTGATCAGCCGCAACTCGAGTGAAGTGAGCCTCCAGCCTAGCCTGCATCGCGAACCAGAGACCGACCACTTCTCCTTCAAGCTGGAGATCCTCGGAATTCGCCGTCCCTCTCTTTTGAATCGGTGCCACTGAGAATAGCCTATCCTCCACCATTGTGGTACGCTACCATCATGGTAAATTACCGGCTAGGGAATCAGGGGCGATGATGAAGGGCAGGGTCACGATTGTCACAGGAGCCAATGCAGGCATGGGTCGCCAGATCTCGCTTCAGCTGGCCGAGGCAGGGGCCACCGTTGTGA
This sequence comes from Candidatus Dormiibacterota bacterium, assembly GCA_955652675.1. Lineage (GTDB taxonomy): Bacteria > Chloroflexota > Dormibacteria > Dormibacterales > Dormibacteraceae > Nephthysia. The sequence continues at coordinate 6,272 of CATPBP010000214.1, read as the reverse complement.
TGGTCTGCCGCAACCCGGAACGCGGTCAGATCGCTCTGGCCGATGTGAGATCCCAGAGCGGGAGCGACACGGTCGACTTGTTGCTCGCAGACATGTCCTCGCAGTCCGTCCGTGCCCTGGCCGAGGAGTTCGAAAGCAAGTACGACCGGCTGGATGTGCTGGTCAATAACGTCGGCGTGACCCTTCCGAGGCGGACTGAAACCGTAGATGGAATTGAGACCGTCTTCGCCACCAATCATCTTGGTCCGTTCCTGCTCACCAACCTTCTACTTCCAGTGCTTCAAGCGAGTGCGCCGTCTCGAATCATCACCGTCTCGTCCGGCGCCCAGGCGATGGCGCGGCTGAATCTCGACGATCCCCAGAGCAGGAACGGCTACAGCGGGATTCGCGTGTACAACCAAACCAAGCTGTTCAATCTCCTGTTCACGTACGAGCTCGCCCGCCGGCTTCAAGGGACTGGCGTGACTGCCAACGCCGTGGAGCCCGGGTTCGTCAAGACCAACATGAAGGTTCCCTTTCCCTTCAGCCTGTTCTCATTCATGAGGAGCTCGGTTGAGAAGGGCGCCTGGGCTTCGGTGCATGCGGCGACCTCGCCGGCGCTGGATGGCGTAAGCGGTGAGTTCTTCAACCATCGCGGCAAAGCGATCCGATCCTCGAAGGCTTCCTATGACCAAGAAACCGGAGGGCGGCTGTGGCAGCTCAGCGCGGAGCTTACGCACTTGCCAGCGGACACCGAACTCAACCAAGGGGTAGCGGCGCTCCGAAAGGGTTAGCGCCTTCCGGGAACGGCAGTGACCAGCATCCAGATCCAACGCCCCGGGGGTGGTACCTGCTCGGGTCCGGCGTGCTGCCCTTCGAGGTTGAGATGCCGATCGCTGTGGCTGCCAGCCTGCTCCTCGCAGCCCGGCTCCCGCTGGCCAACCGTTGGAAGTCGCAACCGCCATAATTATTTTGAGAGTCACCCGAAGGCAACGATTTCTAAGGAGTAGGAGTCATCATGGTCGGCATTCTTTGGGCTGTTGTCGTGGTCTTGGTCATTCTCTGGCTGCTCGGGTTCCTGGTCGTTCACATCGGTGGTGTGATCCACCTGCTGCTCCTCATTGCCCTCGCAGTGATCGTGTACAACCTGGTGATTGGGCGTCGGGCAGTCTAAACCGCGCGGTTCGCGGCCGCGGCTGATCTCCAGGCGGAACCGCTGCCCCTGGCCGACCCTGGGGTTCCGGACCAAGGCGGCGTTGGAGCATGGCGTCCGTTCACGACGGCTACCTCGCTACAGAAACTTCACCGTTGCGCCTCGAGAATCGAAGTAGTACTGGTCAGTGCCCTCGAAGTTCGGGTGGTCTTCCTCGCCGATGTAGAGGTCGAGGTGCTTTCGGCTCCCGCCCCCGCCGCTGAAACGGTCCTCCACGATCCAGTTCGCCGCCCTGACGCGGTCACACGCGGCCTGTTCGATCGGCCCGCCGCATCGAGCAACCCGCAGGCGAGTTCCGAAGGCGATGCTGGCATGAGCAGCCGTCGAGATCCAGGGACGCAGCCCATGATCGTTGCCAGCCAGAGGAGCTGTCGCGGCTAGCCAGCATGCACGGTCGAAGTCCCAGCCGAGATAGCTCTTGCCGGAGATCGGAGCCGTGAGCCGGCCGAAGCCTTCAGTCCGGATCCTCGTCAAGAAATCCCTCGGATGTGCCCCTACGCTCGCTCCGCTGCAGTCGGAGACCGCTTCGGAGGGGCCGCCATGGTAGTGCTCGACCGGCGTGTAATAGACAGTGAGCTCCCAGCCCGCACTCTGCTGATTCCCTGGCGTTGCACCCGTTCCATTGCCACAGGCGTTACACGTGAGGACGAGTGCCGCCATCAACCAGGCGGGGGAGCGCGGGGTTCTCCGCTTCACCTTTGAACTCACAGGACGGTGCTGATGATGCCGTCCCGGGAGATCCTGCGGACGTGATCGTTCCCGGTGTCGGCGATGTACAGATTGCCTTCGGGGTCGAGGCCTACGCCCTTCGGCAGACTGAGCTTCGCCGCCGTCGCCGGACCATCGTCCCCGGTCCAACCGGCGGTGCCCACCCCTGCAACTTTGTGGATGCCCCCGTCGAGTGTCACCTTCTGAATCTGATGGTGAAGGTCATCCGCAACATAGAGGCTGCCTGAGGGATCGAGAGCGAGACCTTGCGGATAGAGCTGAGCGGTCAGCGCCCGCCCAGCGCTCGGCGCGTTATCGACTCCTCCGCCCGCAGACCTGGTGATGACTCCGCCGGAAATTCTGCGGATGGTCATGCTGTAACCGTCGGAGAGATAGAGAGCGCCGGCTTGGTCGACGGTGATGCCTTGGGGGTCACCAATGCGGGCCAGCGTCGAAAGACCTCCGTCACCACTCGACTCCCGCTCCCCGATCCCGCCGACCGTCGAGATGGTGCCGCGGGGCGACACCTTCGTGACGTATCGATTCCCGCCGTCGGCTATGTAAAGGTTCCCCTCCCTGTCCACGACGACGCCGTTTGGTACGCAGATGCCCGCCTGAGCGCTTAGGCCGGACGGCGGGCCTACCGTGGCGCAGCTTCCATTTCCCGCAACCGCTCGAATCGTCCCATCCGGCGGCACCTCGAGTACACGAGAGTCCTCGGTGCCAACAAAGAGGTTGCCCGCAGAATCCACGGCGACCGACAGTGGCGGAGCCAGATTGGTCTGGGTGGCGCTCATCCCCGACCGGAACGCCGCGCTGCCTCCTCCGGCGACCACGCTGGCGGCGCCACGCGAGTCCACCTTGACCACCCGCGAGTTGGCGGTGTCGGCGATGTAGAGGTTGCAGCCCGCATCCACGGCGAGGGCTCGGGGACGGCGGAGGGGGATCACTTTCTGCACCGGCGACCCACTGCACACCCTTTGCGGACCACTTTGGCCGGCCCATGTCCCGGAGCCGTTTGCTGGCGACCCTGAGTCGGGAGACCAGCGCACCCGGCTGCCAGCACAAGCACCATGAGTGCCATGCGCACTTCGCTGCGGCTCCTCAGCCGCCAACCGGTGCGGCGCATCATGAAACCGAAAACGGCCCATCCGGAGTCAAGGTCGAGGTGCCCGAGCGCGCGACGGGGTTCCAGCCCACGCGAACGCCGCGGAAAGCGCGAACGACAGCCTTCAGCGCCATCAGGTAGAGGAACTGCCGGTAGAAGAGGTTCTGCAGGGGGACCAGCAATGCCAGCACCACCGGCTCCCTGTCGATGGCGAGCGCCCAGGCGGCGAGGATCACCAGGGCGAGGTTGTACGCGGCCGTCGCGACCAGGATCTGCGGTGCCCAGGCCACGAAAGGGGAGAGGACGAGGCTCAGGTCGATGGTTGGAGCGATCAAGGGGAGAATGAGCTGGACGCTCCACATGCCCGGAAGCGCGATCCAGCCGAGAGCCCCGGCTCGCGGTGACAGCGTGGCCCGGCGGTGCTTCCAGAGGCACTGCAGCATCCCGAAGGCCCACCGGCTCCGTTGCCGGCTCAGCCCTGCCAGCGTCTGTGGGGCCTCTGTGAAGGCCACGGCATCGGGCGCGTACGTGACGTGGTACCCCTTCCTGCCGAGGGCCAGCGTGACGTCGGTGTCCTCAGCCAGCGTCGCCTTGGTGAATCCGCCTACCTCGATGACCGCATCGCGCCGCCAGGCGCCGACCGCGCCGGGTACGACGGGAACGCATCCGAGGAGGGCGTAAGCGCGCCGCTCGAGATTAAGCGTGAGGACGTACTCGACGACCTGGAACCAGGTCAGCATATTTACCCGGTTCCCCACCTTCGGGTTGCCGGCCACGGCTCCGACTCTCTTGCTGCCGAAGGGCTTCACGAGATTTCGAACCGTCGACGGACGGAATAGGGTGTCCGCATCGAGCGCGACGACGATCGGGTGTTGCGCTGCCGCGAAACCTGCCCTGACGGCGCTGGCTTTCCCAGACTTCGGTTGCCGGATGAGGCGAACGCCGCGCTCGGCGTACGCCTCGGCGAGCCTGGCCGTCCCGTCCTCTGAGCCGTCGTCGATGACGATGATCTCCAGCTGCGGGTAGTCGCTCTCCAGCAGCGCGGCCAATGTCCTGCGGATCACCGTCTCTTCGTTGTGCGCCGGCACCAGCGCCGTGACGGGTCCTTCGTAGCCAGGCCTGCGCCGCCGCGCGGCGAGGGTCCAGTGGAGGAGGCCGAGCACGCCCAGGAGAAGAATGCGTGCGAAGACCAGCAGCAGGACGACCTTCACGACAACCAGCCACAGCTCGACGCCGTGCACCCCGAGCCACGCCGAGCCCAACAGCACGAAACCCAGCGCGATGTTGGGCGAGCTGGCCGCCGGCATCGTCTCCGGCCGCGAGTCTCCGATCGCCTCTCCCACTCCCACGGGCCGAAGCCCCTGCGCCGACAGACCCTGCAGGATGGCAGGGAGGGCTGCCACGGTTTGGCTTCGGTCTCCGCCACCGTCGTGGAGCAGGATCACCCGTTGGGATGGCTGGTTCAGAGCACGGCCGACGATCTGCTCGGTACCGGGACGGGCCCAGTCCGCGGTGTCGGAGGCCTGGCCGACCAGCCGATAGCCCAACCCGGCCGCGCGCTCGATGACCGCCTCGTCGCTGTCCTGAGGCTCAGCCAGCGACGTCATGTAGGGGTAGCGGAAGAGCGTCGCAGAGTGGCCGGTGGCTCCCTCGATCACCCGCTGGGTTGCACTGAGCTCCAGTGAGAAGCGCCAGACCGGCGCGTGCTCCAGACCAACAGGGTGGGTGTAGCTGTGATTGGCGACCTCGTGTCCCTCGGCGTACATCCGAGCCAGGAGCTCGGGGTACTGCGCGGCGTGACTGCCGACAACGAAGAAGGTCGCGTGGGCATGGTAGGTGCGGAGGATGTCGAGAACCTGGGGAGTCCACCGGGGGTCTGGCCCGTCGTCGAACGTCAGAGCCACGGTCCCGGACCCGGGTCCTGTCGTACCGATCTGGGGCGGTCGCGGCAGGGAGAGGTAGCGTTCAGCGATCACGCGCTGGTGGCCGCTGTCCCAGACGACGTCGCGCTGCCCGGGTTGTTGGGTTTGCGACACCTGGGCCACCTCGCCCTGGCCGGCACGGAGAGCGCCGACGCTGACCTCGGATGTGACCGCCTCCAGCTTCCTCTGGCCGTGGTCGCCGGCCAGATTCCAGAAACCGGGGTCTTCCAGTCCCACCCGCCACAACGAGACACCCGCCAACCCCGCCGACTCAGCCTCTCGGAGCAGCGGCTGAAGGCTCGGCGCGTCCTTGAACCAGACGGTGTGCCTGATGCCATCGGAGGAGGAATAGGCAAACCAGGGTTCGCTGCTGATCGGGTCCCACTGGATTGCTTCGGCCTTGCCGCTGAGGTTCATCGCCTCCCGAAAGGAGACGGGCTTGACCGTGTTCCCACTCCAGTCATATCCGTAACCGGCCAGGCCGAGGATGATCTTGGCGGCCGGTACTTCCTGCCTCAGCCGGGCCAACGAGTCCTTCACCCACCCGTAGGCCGCCACTGCGCCCGGCCGCCCGGGAAGGTTGTGCTGGTCGTAGGCCATCAAGAGCAGCCAGTCGCCGGCCGCTGCCAGCCCCGCGGCGTCGTATGAAGCGTGGTTGACCGGGAGGTCGATGAGGACCTTCTTGCCCATGGGATGGAGCAGGCCTCCCACCTCCCTCACGAAGCTGACGTAGTTGGCACGGGCTGATGGAGGCAGCTCCTCAAGGTCGAGGTTGATGCCGTCGGCATCTGCGTCGACAACGGCCCGCACCATTTCAGCGGCCAACACGTGGCGGCCGCTGGGCGAGGCGAGCTGCTTCAGATCCTCCGGCCGGAAGCCGCCGTCCCGGTAGTTCTGCACCACGGGGTACACTCGCACGCCCTTCGAGTGCGCGACTCCCACGATGGTCTGCTCGTCACCGGTGACCTGGAGGCTGCCGTCCGCCGTCAGGTGGGCTCCGGTGGGAGCCAGGGCGGTAACCTGGTCCAGCCGCGACACCAACTGCGCAAGGTCACCGCCCGCGGCCTCGTAGAAGCCCAGCGTCATCGAAGAAGGCGCCGCCTGGACGTTGGTGGGAACCGCGCTCGGCAGGCAGACCGCGGCACAGAAAAACAGTGCCAGGAGCCAGCCAGGCACACCGGTGGCCCGAAACGCCGACTCTGAGCGCCGCGCCATCGCCAGGAAGCCGCTTCGTGTGGCGGCCGTCCTCCCGGACCTGGTCATAGTCCCGCAGCCGCCGGTGACGGCACCGGGGTCTGCATGGGGTTCCCGGCCTGCAGCGGGCTGGGGCCCGGTACAGCAG
>CATPBP010000213.1 GCA_955652675.1 Candidatus Dormiibacterota bacterium | reverse complement strand
GCGTCGCCCTGCTTCTTGAGCTGGTCGCCCTGCTGCTTGAGGGCATCGCCCTGCTTCTTCAGCTCCGCGTTCTGCTGCTTGAGGGGTGCTGCGACCGCCGCTACGGCCGCGCCTTTGGCGGTCGACTGGATCGCCGGCTTCAGGACGCCGGACCAGAGGACCGAGGCCGCGACCAGGGCGGCGACCAGAGCCAGCGCCAGCGCACCGGCCCAGCTCGGAATGAGCGCTTCGTGCAGCATCGTGCCGCTGAGAGCCAGCGGGGCCTGGTTGGGGCGGTTGACCGTAACGCCAAAGGGCCGAGGCTTGGCCGGCCCCCGCCAGAAACGGCGCCGGGGGATGACCACGAGCTCAGAGAAGGCGGCGCTGTCCGGTTCCACCTCGAGGGCGGCCGGGCGCAGCTTGAAGCGCAGTTCACCGGTGTCGTCCGAGGGCGCGACCTCGGCGCTGAGCGGGCTGTTGCCGCGATTGTCGACGGCGACGTGGTACCTGGCGCGGCGCCGCCCATTAGAGGCTGAGGGCAGAAGGTCGGCGGACGCCTCTGAAAAGGCATCGACAGTAAGGACGCCTTCTTCCACCACGGTTCCTTCGGGGTCCTCTTTGGAGCTGACCTTCACGGCGAAGGGGACGACGCCGGCCAGTGACCTGGCCTCGCGTGGTGGGCGGAAGGCAAGCTTTACGGCCGCCTCGCCGCCCGGGAGAAGCCTCACCGAGGGCGGCGTCGCCTCTGCCCAGAGCGCAGCGTCTCCCAGAGCCTCGACCGCGAACTCGTCCACAACTCCGCCGTTGTTCTCGACGAGAACGTCGAGGACGGCCTCGCCGCCGGGAGCGACCGTCAACTCACTGACAGAAAGCCTGCTGGTTGCGCCCATGGACTGAGGCTAGGGCCGCCCAGACTGCGTTGCGAGATGCGATTGTGGAAAGCTCTGTGGGCGGAATGCCCATGTACGGGGTGGCTTCCTAAGGTTCTTTCCCGCAAGGCAGTGGCGCCGAGAGAAGCGACATTCACTCTGTGAATGCCGTCCCTCAGCGCCACTTTGGGGGGGAGAGGATGTTGAGTTAGAGTTCGACCAGGCCTTTTCGAACTGCGTAGGCGAGGAGTTTGGAGCGGTCGTAGATCTCCAGCTTCTCGTAGATGTGACTGACGTGGTTGCGGACTGTCTTCTCGCTGATTCCCAGACGGTAGGCGATCTGCTTGGGCGTCAGGCCCGGCGCGAACAGCTTCAGGATCTCGAGCTCGCGGCTGCTCAGCCCGTCATAGCAATCCTTGACTCCGCCCTTGCCGCAGACGAGTGACATCATGCGATCGGCTACAGAGCCGGACAGGACCCGGTCTTTATTCATCAAGGATCGGATACTGGAGGTGAGCGTCTCGGCAGCGGCGTCCTTGAGAACGTAGCCTCCGGCCCCGGCTCTCAACGCCTCCAGAACGTGGGTCTCAGTGTCGAACGACGTGAGGATCAGCACCCTGACCCCGGGATGACGTTCCGCGATCTGACGGGTGGCCTCGATGCCGCTCAGGTTGGGCATCCTGACGTCCATCAGCACCAGGTCGGGCTTGGTCTCGCCGGCAAGGCGGACAGCCTGTTCGCCGTCGGCCGCTTCTGCGACCACTTCCATGTCCGTCTCGTCGCTCAGAAGGCGCGCGACGCCGGTGCGGAACAATGTCTGGTCATCTGCGATGAGAACGCGAACCGGCGTGGTTTCGGTCGCCGTGGTCATTCTCTTCCATCCTCTCTTCCAGCGGTGAGTGGGAACACTCACTCGATCGGCGAAACATAGACCCCCCTGGGCTATGATTCATCCGGGCCGGCCCCAGGATTTGTCGAGGGTTAACCCTGTAGCGAGGGCCGACCTGCACTGCCAGCATTGAGGGGGTGGCTCTCAGCGTCGTGATAGTGGATGACCATGCTCCCTTCCGCTCGATGGCGCGGCAGCTGCTCGAGGCCGGCGGCTTCGTCGTCGTGGGGGAGGCCGAGGACGCGTCCTCGGCGCTGGAGGAGGTGCACCGCCTGCACCCAGCACTGGTGCTGCTCGACGTGCAGCTGCCAGACCTGGATGGTCTCACCCTTGCCAGTCGCCTGGCTGTCGACGAGCCGGGCACCGCTGTGGTGCTCACGTCGAGCAGAGAGGCGGCCGACTACGGGCATCGTGTGACGAGCTGCGGCGCCCGTGGCTTCATCACCAAGACCGACCTTTCGAGCGAGTCCGTGACTGCGGTGCTGCGCATGACCTGAGATGGGGTACGGGTGGCTCGTGGCACGACAGGCGCTGCTGGGCATTGGCCTCGTGCTGCTCGCCGCTGGTTGCGGCGGTGACGCGGCGGCGGGGTGTGGTCTGGGTGGCTCGTCGTCCGCGGCGCCGGCCGCCAGCCTGGCCTTTCGCTGCGACCTCGACCCTCAGGGCCACCCGGCCAGCGCGGACATCTTTCAACTGCGGACGGACGGAAGCCAGGCGGTAAGGCTGACCGCCGGGCTCGGCTGGGCGACCGATCCGGCCTGGTCTCCCGACGGCAAGGAGCTGGCTCTGACCACCACGCGGGACGGCAGTCCGAATCTGTATCTGATGGACTCGACAGGCGGGCGCCTGCGGCGGCTCACCTCGGCGCCGGCGGCCGACTCCAACGCCGCCTGGTCGCCCGACGGCCGCACGCTTGTCTTCGCGAGCGGCCGGGACGGGGTCACCGGCCCGCTGGGCGCGGCCCGGCGGCACGCGAGCCTTTTCGCAATCAACGCGGACGGCAGCGATCTCCGCCAGCTCAGCCGAGTGTCCGGGTACAGCGCCGAGCCCGCCTGGTCGCCGGATGGCTCCCAGATCGCCTTCATCTCGGACCGCGACGGTAACCCGTC
>CATPBP010000212.1 GCA_955652675.1 Candidatus Dormiibacterota bacterium | reverse complement strand
GCTCGGAGCGGGCGCCCAGCAGTGGGCGCTGCGCGTGGCCAAATGCGAATCCGGCTACAACCCCAACGCCGTCAACCGGAGCTCCGGCGCTTCAGGGCTCTTTCAGTTCCTGCCCTCGACCTGGGCCTCCATGCCCCAGCACACCCAGTCCGTCTTCAACCCGGTCGCCAACGCGCAGGCCGCCGCAGTCCTCTACCAGCGCTCCGGCCCCAACCAATGGTCCTGCAAGTAGCTCGACCTCAGGTTTTACGTCCTCCCCCCGCCGCGGGGGGACCGCGTGGGGAGGTGGGGAGGGGGCTTTACCCATATCGGTCGGACCCCATCAGGGCTTCGAGCGTGGCGCGGGCGCCTTTCGAGTGGAGCGAGTTCAAAGCGGAGGTGTACGCCGTTGTGAACCTCTCGTCGTCCACCAGGTCGCCGAAGACGTGACGGTTGGCGATGAAGGCCAACGGGTCCTCGTGCTGGCGGCGTGCGTTGGCCATCAATGAATCCTTGAGCTGGTCGACGATCTCAATCGGCTCGCCGTGCTCGTCCACGCCTTCGGCGTAGCGCGCCCAGCAGGCAACCACCGCGGCGGAGAGCGTGATCTCTCCACCGCGGCGCAGGTTTTCGCGGATGACGGGCAATAGAAACTTGGGTATGCGGTCTGAGGTCTCGGCGCAGAGCCGCGCCACCGTATCGCGAACGGCCGCGCTGGAGAAGCGTTCGATCAGGTTCTGCTTGTACTCGTCCAGGTCGATGCCGGGGACCGGTGGGAGGGTGGGTGTGGCCTCGCGGTCCATGTAGGCGCGGACGAACCGGGCGAACAGCGGGTCCTGGCATACCTCGTGCACGAAGCGGTATCCGGCCAGGTAGCCGAAGTAGCCCAGCGCCTGGTGACCGGCGTTGAGGAGGCGCAGCTTCATCAGCTCGTACGGCTCGACATCCGGGACGACCTGTGCGCCGACTTCCTCGAAGGGAGGGCGGTCACCAGCAAAGCTGTCCTGCAGGACCCACTGAGCGAACGGCTCACACACGACCGGCCAACGATCCTCAATGCCGAACTTCTGCTTCAGCTCGGCGCGGTCCTCGTCCGTCGTGACCGGGGTGATGCGGTCGACCATCGAGTTGGGAAAGTGCACCTTCTCTTGAAGGAAAGCACCGAGGTCAGGACTGCGCAGGGAGGCGAATGCCGTGAAACTGCGCCTCGCGGCGTCACCGTTGCCCGGGATGTTGTCACACGACATGATCGTGAACGGCGTCACTCCGCGCTGCTGACGACGGTTCAGCGCCTCGGTGATGAGACCGAAGGTGGTCTTTGGAACCGCCCCCGGCTGCAGATCATGCTCGACGTCAGGGTTCGTCTCGTCGAACTGCCCGGTGACCGCGTTGAAGTTGTACCCGCCCTCGGTGACCGTCAGCGAGACGATCTGGACCTGCGGGTCCGCCATCCTTTCGATGACGGCGTCAGGGTCGTCCGGCGCGAATAGGTACTGGACGATCGAGCCGATGACGGTCGGTTCGATGGTGCCGTCCGGGTTCTTCACCATGAGGGTGTACAGGCAGTCCTGTGCACTCAATGCCTCCCGCATCCTCTGGTCGGCCGGCAGGACTCCCACCCCGCAGATGCCCCAGCTAAGCGCCAGTCTCTGGTTCATCAGCCGGTCGAGGTACATCGCCTGGTGAGCCCGGTGGAACCCGCCGACCCCGAAGTGGACGATGCCCACACCGACCCGGCCGCGGTCATATGTGGGTCCCGGGACTCCTTGCGGTAGAGAGGCCAGGGTGGCGTTGCTGAGCGGGGTTGAGTGCTCGGTGCCTGCGGTCACTTCACTGCTCCTCGGGACAGGCTCCTCCGACTACGACTGCCTTCATTTGACAGCCCCCATCGTCAGACCGCGGATCAACTGTCTCTGAGCAATAAATCCCGCCAGGAGCACGGGCAGGCTGGCCAGCGTTGCCGCCGCCGACAGCTTCGCGTAGAAGAGACCGCGGCCGCTGATGAAGCCGACCAGGAAGATCGGCGATGTGGCCGCGATGCTGGAGGTCAGGTTGACGGCGTAGAAGAACTCGTTCCAGCTGAAGATCAGGCAGATCAGAGCCGTCGCCGCGAGCCCTGGCGTGACGACTGGGAGGATGATCCTGACCAGCTCGTCGTAGAGGCCGGCGCCATCGACACGCGCGGCCTCGAAAAGGTCGTTAGGGATCTCCAGCAAGAAGGAGCGCAGCAGCCACACACCCAGCGGCAGGTTGATCGTGGTGTAGATGATGATCAAGGCCAGGATGTTGTCCAGTAGGTGCAGGTTCCTGGCCAGGATGTAGAGCGGCACCAGGCTGGCGGCGAAGGGCAGGAAGCGGGTGGAGATGAAGAAGAAGAGCACGTCGCGCGTCTTCTTCACCGGCCGGATCGCCAGCGCGTAAGCCGCCGGGAGCCCCAGTACGATCACCAGGAAAGTGGAGAAGATGGTGGCGATCGCCGAGTTGATGAAGAAGGGCGGGAAGTCGCGTGACAGCACCTCCTGGTAGGCGCTGAGCGTGGGAGTGAAGAAGATGGTCGGCGGGATGCTCGCCGCCT
>CATPBP010000211.1 GCA_955652675.1 Candidatus Dormiibacterota bacterium | reverse complement strand
TCCTCAGGAGGGCGCGACCTCCAGCGATGCTCCGCAGTTGGGGCAATCGTCACCCGGTATTACCGAGACCAGCGTCTCGCACACGGGGCAGAGTACGTCGGCGGCGGTGGCCGCCAGGTCTTCGTCGGCATCGCTCGCCATGGTCGTCGGCACGTCACCAAGATCCATCGCCGGCGCCCCGCAGTTCAGGCAGATGTAGCCTGGCTGCAGTAACTGGTACCCCTGGTACTGGCCGGACGCGTCTACCTCGACCTCGGCGAAGAGGGGTCGAAAGAGCGCTCCGCCGCAGCGCCGGGCACAATTCAACCACACACCCCGAAGGTTACAGGCCGTGCCACACTTGCCTTGGTGCGCGGCTTTCTGGTTGGACTGATCTTGATCCCCGCCCTCGCCATCAGCGTCCTCTCCCTGAAGCCAGGCGGGCTCCGCAACCAGTTCCGAAACATCGCTCGACGTCTGAAGCTTGCGCTCGTCCTGGCCGGGGTCTACCTCGTTGTGTCCGCCGGCATCAGGCTTCTCTTTCCGAGGAGCAGCACCGGCGACTTCGTGATCGTGGGTGTAGCGCTGGTCCTCACCCTGGTCTTCGTCTTCCTCAGCCAGGATCGCCAGTTCGAGCGCTAAGCCGCGAGGCGGGGCGTTTCCTCATGCAACCCTGCGCCGAAGGGTCGCACCGGCGGCCACGATCATCAGTACGCAAAAGCCGCCGAGGACGGCGGCGTCGAGCTGGATGGCTGCCCAGCTGAGGTCGGCGCCCTTGAGCATCACGTCGCGCAACCCGTCCACGACGTAGGTCAGCGGAAGAGCCCTGGACACCGCTTGCAGCCAGGTCGGTTCAGAGGAGACGGGGAAGATGACGCCGCTGAGCAGGAGCTGCGGGGCCACCACCAGGGGAATGAACTGCACGGCCTGGAACTCGGTGCGGGCGAACATGCTGAGGAAGATGCCCAGGTTGACCGCCGAGAGCGCCATGAGCGCCTCGAAGGCGAAGATGAGCAGCACGCTTCCCGAGTTGTGCACCTTGAGCACGTAGAGGCTGAAGAGCAGCACCTCGGCCGCCTGGATGAGGGCCAGGATCGTGAAACCAAGCATGTAGCCGAGCACGATCTCCCCTCTTCGCAGCGGACTTGCCATCAAGCGTTCGAGCGTTCCCTGGGACCTCTCCCTCAAAAAGGCGACGCACGTGATGACGAATACAAGAAAGAAGACGACCAGGCCGATGAAGGCGCCGCCGAAGTAGTCGAGCGTGTCCAGCTGAGGGCCGCCATAGAGGTACGTCACGCGCAGGTCGAGGCGGGGAGGCCGGAGACCCGGCTGGCTGGGCAGTGTGCCCAGAGCAGCCAGGAGCGACTGGCTGAGCGCCTGAAGAACCGTCCCCGACTGCGCGGGCTGACTCCCTTCGAGGTGGACCTCCGGCCGGAGCACGCCTTGTTGCAGCGCGTCCGAGGAGAAATTCGTGGGCAGGACGATGTATCCGGCGAGACGGTCGTCGCGCAGCCGCGACTGCGCCGTGGTTAGGTCGATTTGGCTGGCTTTGACCTGGGAGGACGACTCCAGCTGCCTGGCCACGACCGCCCCGAGCGGCCCGTTATCCAGGTTGACGACTCCCACCGCAGGCTGTCCGCCGCCCCCCCGGAGCAGGTAGTAGAGCAGACTGAGAATCACCAGCGGCACGACGAAGAGCAGCGCGAGCGTGCGGCGATCGTGCCGGAACTGAGCAAAGATGCGGCGTGTGATGGCGAGGACGCGCCTCGGTTTCATCGCGGCTCGCCGGCTGAGAGCTGGAGGAAGGCGTCTTCAAGTTTCTCCACGCCCGCCTGCTCCTTCAGCTCCTCCACGGTTCCTTCGGCCAGCAGGCGGCCGAAGCGGATCAGGCCCAGTCTTTGGCAGCGCTCGGCCTCGTCCATCACATGGCTGGAGATGAGGAGGGTAGTGCCTCCGTCGGCCATCTCGCGGAACTGGTCCCAGAGTCGCCTCCTGAGCTGAGGGTCCACGCCCACCGTGGGTTCGTCGAGGAGCAGCAGTTCCGGCCGGTGCACGATGGCACAGGCGAGGGAGGCTCGCGTCCGCATCCCTCCGCTCAGGGTGGCGACCACCGAATCGGGGCGGTCCTCCAGGTCCACGAAGCGCAGGGCCTCGGTCAGGTGCGCCTCGGCGCCGTTGATAGCCGCGAAGAAGCGCAGATTTTCGAGCACCGTGAGGTCAGGGTAGAGAGCCGCGGTTTGGGTCATGTAGCCGATCCGCGAGAGGACGTTCAGGTCGGGCATCAGCCGGCCGAGGACCCGGACGCTGCCGGCGTCGGGCTTGACCAGCCCCAGCAAGCAGCGAATGAGCGTCGTCTTCCCCGAGCCGTTGGGCCCCAGCAAGCCATAGACCTCGCCTCGCCTGAGGCGCAGGCTCACCCCCTGGAGGGCCGCCTGCCGCCCGAAGGACTTCACAACGCCGGTCACCTCCGCGGCGTGGTCCTCCTGGGCGGCCATATCAGGCAGCCTCTGGTCGCATCGAGCGCAGCCAGTTCTCGGCCAGGAGGCCGGCGGTGTCTTCAAGCGAAAGGTCGAAGCTGATGAGCCGGTCCGTCATAGGGCGGCTCAGGAGATGCAGCATGATGGGACCGACGAAGCTGATGAATGCGAGCAGAGGATGCATGGGGCGAAGGCGGCCCAGGGCCATCTGCTCACTCACGTAGCGCAGGACGCTCGCCGCCCCGCGCCCGAACGCGTAATCGACCCCCTCCAGCGAATCGGTGGAGCCGCCGAGGACCTCGAAGAGCAGAGTGCGCACGATCCCGGTCCGCCCTTGTAGCGACCGGACTGCTCCGCGGGCAAGGGTCGGCATGACCTCTTCTGGTGGCCGGTCTCCGAGCTCCTCGAGCGTAGCGACGATGGTCTCCATCGGCGAGTAGGCGCGCATCAGCTCTTTGAAGAGCGCCGGCTTTCCGGGGAAGAGACGGTAGAGGTTGGCGCGGGAGACTCCCGCGCTCACGGCCAGTTCGTCCATCGAAAGCCGGGCCAGTCCATCACGACCCACCAGCTCAAGCGCTGCGGCCAGCACTCGCTCGCGGGAGTCGAGGTCTGGCTCCATGTCCAGTTCGTAAAGCAGGCGAGCACGGGTACCGAAGAGCCTGTACACAGTGGCCCGCGAGACGCCAGCCGCCGCAGCCACCTCGGCCACGGACGCTCGCCGATCACGGGAGAGAAGGGCGCGACCAGCCTGAAGAATCGCCGCGTGGGGCTCCAAGTCATCCACGAGGCAATACTAGACTAGAGGTATCGTCTCGTCCAGTTCCCGCATTTGCTCCCAGCCCCGTTGGGAGGCGCCAGGGTCCAACGGATCGGGCCGAGGCAGCACAGCGCTGGACTTCTAAGTCATAAGCACTAGAATCGCCGACCATGTCTACCTCTCCGCCATCAAAGCGTGCCCAACCCTCAATTCTGTTGCCCCGACATGGCCACGGCAGACCAACTACTTCCTGACGTGACGGATGGAAAGGGCTCCAAGCCCCAGCCGAACCGCATAACACCTGGCGATAAGCAGCCCAGGGCTCACGAGATCCCGCGTGTCACCAACTGGAGCATCCTGCCGACCGTCGCAGGCGGGGCTGCTCGTAGGATGGCGCGGCCCGGCCCCGAGGGCCGTCTCCTGCTGAAGCACCTCTGGATCGAGGCGAAGCGTCACAGCGCACCAAACCTTCGCAATGTACGTGTGGACGAGATCTCTGGCTTGAAGGAAATTACGGTGACAGGCGGCGTCTCACGTTACTGTCATCTGGTGTTGGGTGCGCTTGCCAAACTCCTCGCCTGTCGTACCATTTTTGAGATCGGCACTTATCGCGGGGAGGCCAGCTGGCTGCTTGCTCACAACATTCCTGACGTCCACCTATGGACCCTGGATCTGCCTGACCTCGAGGCGGCGGATCACATGACTTTCGAATTGACGGATCGTGATGAGTACTTCACGCATTGGGAGCGCGGTGCCAGGTACGCTGGGACCCCCGAGGCGGCGCGGATAACCCAGCTCTTCGGTGACTCCGGGACCTTTGACTTCTCGCCATATAAGGGCAAGATGGACCTTGTCTACATCGATGCCAGCCACAGCTACAGCTATGCGAAGTCGGATACCGAAGCGGCGCTCCAGTTGTTGTCGCCCGGTGGCACTGTTGTCTGGGATGACTACACCTATTATCCGGGCTTGTTCGCATATCTGAACGAGCTCGCCGCTACGCTCGAGCCGCCCATCGTCCACATCTTGGACACGCGCCTCGCTGTCTACAGCCGTAAGCGCTGGCTCCGCTGACCCTTTGCCCCTCTCGCGGAAGCAGGATGTAGCGCCAGCTCAAGGACATTCGGCCGTAACCATCCGGGACAAACGGCCTGGGTGTCCCAGAGCGACCTATTCTCGATCTCGACTGGGTGCCCATAGACTCACCACAACGTCATGAGCCTATGTCCGGACATCCCGTAGCCAACGCTACTTCGGCGTTGGCCGTGTCGACATCGCGGGTGCGATTGCCCGGCTTCGCTCGCCGTTCGAAGGGTGCCGAAGCTTGTCCGCGGTATGTCGATACCGACCTCGTCGACGCCTGCAGCCACGCGATGCGTCATCTGGGCGGCCCGAAGGTGGAGCGGCTTGGAGTCTTGAGCTCGGTTCGAGGCGAGGGGCGCAGCTCGATAGCGACCGCGATGGCGTTCGCGCAGGCCCGTGATTACGGTCGCACGACCTTGCTCCTCGACGCGGACTTCGACGGCCCGGGCCTCGCGACTAGGTTCGGCGTGAATTCGGTTCCAGGCATTTCAGACGTTGTGCGCGGCCGTGCCTCGGTCGACAGCGCCCTTCGCAAGGTCGGGGAGGGCGTGACGTTGATGGCCGCCGGAGAGATCGGGACCGCGCCTTCCAGACTCGCCAACGAGCTCGTGGCCTCCGGCCTGCTCTCCGAGCTGCAGATGGATTTCGAAGCCATCGTCGCGGATCTGCCCGCCCTCTTGGGGTCACCGAGCGGTGTCCTTTTGGCAGAGGCGTTCGAGAACCCGCTGCTCGTCATCCGAGCAGACACGACTCCCATCTCCAGGGTGCGGGAGGCCACTTCCTCGCTCCAGAGCCACCCTGTCGTGATATTGAACGGAACCCGGTCCAGCATGCCGCGCTGGCTCCGGCGATTCTTCTCCTAGGACCATGCAAACCTATCTAGAGACCTTCTTCCGTCACAATCGGGCTCTGGTCGCGGTGGTCGGCATTGCCCTGATCATCAGCATCGGCTTCGTGGTTGTTCAACCGAGGACATATGAGGCGGCTGGCCGCATGTGGTTCCAGTCGACCTCGATCGCTGGGGACGCCACGCAGGCGAACACCTATCTCACGCCTGCGGACGTCGCCACGAGCGTTTTCCTCGAGCTCCTAAACACGCGCTCCTTCTGCGTTGCGGTAGCGAACCGAGGACCGCTGACCAAGTACCTGAAGCAACCAGGTCACATGCCGGCCCCGGATCCACTCACCGCTGCTTCGGGGTTGGTCGAGCGCGTTCACGGCGGCGCCGTGGACAACGGGGGCCAGCAGGCATTCGACGATGCCCTGCAGGGCGTGCTCCAGAAGCGGGTCAAAGTCGTGGCGACGGGGCCTCAGATCGTCACCGTGCTGTTCGACTACACCGACGCGAAGGTAGCCGCGGGCACCGTGACGGCCATGCTCGATCAGTTCTCTGAAGAGGTGCTGACAGCGCAGCGTGTCCAGAACCAGCACCAGTTGACCTTCTACGACCAGCAGGTGACCAACCAGCAGAAGCAGGTCAACGACGCCGACGCAGCCGTAGCCCGATACCTGGCGCAGCATCCAGAGCTGCGCGTCCCTCAGCCGCCGCCGGACGCCACGTTTAACGGTCTCCAGGAAGTGGCCAACCAGGCGCACCAGCACTATGGCGAACTCCTCCAACAGCAGGACCAGGCGAGAGTCCAGCAGAGCAACCTAAGCGAGGGCAACAGCTCACAGTTCCGGGTCATCGATCCGCCGCTGCTGCCGCAGAGGCCGACCAGTCTGCTGAAGACAGTGTTGTTCGCCATCGGCGGAGGGCTCGGCATTGGGCTGCTGGTCGCCCTGGTCGCCCTGGTGGTCCTCGTCTACACCAGCCGGACCTTTTCGACCGCCGGCGACGTCGAGCGATCTCTCAACCTGAAGGTGATCGGGACGATTCCCCTTCAATCGCTTCAGGCCGCTACCGACAAGGAACCGCAACTGGAGAGTTCGAGGCCGTCGCCGGACCCCGGCGCCGTAGCCTAACCCCCCGCGCCCCGATGCAGTGGGTGGTGCTGAGCTTGGTGGGATTTTTGATAGTCGGCCTGCGCCGGTCGTCCAACGCCACATTCAACAGCGTCGCGGTGGTCATCGTGGCAGCCGCCGTGTTGATTGTCTGGTTCACGCAGATGTCTTCCAGATGATCGAAGGCGGCCTCGCGCACACCAGTGCGGACCAGCGCGAACAGAGCAGGCAGGCGGCGGCGGTGCTTGCCGGCTCAATGGTGGCGGCTGCGGCCGCGGGCTTGCTGGCGGGTGTTTTGGCAAGCACGAACAAGACGTTGGCTCTGCCAGCCACCCTCGTGCTTCTGTTGCCCTTCCTGGCGTGGCGGAGGTACGCGCTAACCGTAATCGGTCTCGCCTTCTTCGCGCTCCTGGTCGAGCAGTACCGGATCGGCGTGCGCAGCGGGGACCTTACCGACCACGTCCCGCTCTTTACGAGCCTCAGCGACGGATTCGGGCTATCAGGCGTCTACGTCAACCCGATGGAGATCTTGCTGGCCATCGTTCTGCTCGTGCTTCTGGTCAGAGCCGGACAGCGACGGGCTGTCTTTCCCCGCACGCCGCTAACCCTTGGTCTGGCGGTTCTCGTCGGGCTGGTGTTGGCGGGCGCGGTGCACGGGGTGGCGGCGGGTGGCGACTACAAGATGGCGCTGTGGGAAATGCGTCCACTGGTCTACGTCGGGGTCATGTATCTCCTCGCCACTCAACTCCCTAGCGCAATCGGGGTCGTCAGCGGTTTCCTCTGGGCGTTCGTGGTCGCCATCGCGATAAAGACAGTGCAGGGTCTGGTTCTCGTCGTGACGGCGGTCGCGGGCGGCCACGACTTCGGCGACTATCTCCTGAGTCACGAGGATTCCCTTTTTTTCGTTCTGTTCTTTGTGCTCGTCGCGGCGCTCTGGCTCTTTCATCTACCAGGTACGCTCCGACGCTTGTCGACGATGTTGCTGCCGCTGGTGATCGTGGTCGACCTGGCCAACAACCGCCGTACGTCCTGGCTGCAGCTCGGCGCCTGCTTCTTGGTGCTGCTTTTGCTGGCGTGGATCCGCCTTCCGGATCGGCGCCGATTCGCCGCGGGCGTGCTGGTTGTGGTCTCGATCGCCACTGCCGTGTACCTGCCGCTCTACTGGGACCACACCGGGCTCCTCGCTCAGCCTGCCCGCGCCATTCAGTCGACCTTCTCGCCCAGCGTTCGAGATGCCTCGTCCGATCTGTACCGGCAGGTCGAGAATGCCAACCTCCAGATAAACGTGAAGCGTTCGCCACTGGTGGGGGTCGGCTATGGGATCCCGATCGACTATGTGATCCCGATTGTGGATCTGAGCCGAATCGACCCCTTCATAAAGTTCATCCCCCACAACAACGTCCTCTATATTTGGATGCGTCTGGGCGCGATCGGCGCACTGGCCTTCTGGTCAGTGATCGGCTTCGCCGTGATCAGCGCCTGTCGGCTGCTACGCGCCCGAGACCTGCGGCTGGCGTTGTACGGCGCTTTCGTTGTCTGCGCCCTCATCAACTACCTGATCCTTGGCTATCTCGATCTCGGCCTCTTCTGGTTCCGGGTGGCGATCTTCATGGGTTGCCTCCTCGGCGTCTTGGAGGTCGCACGGCGGGTGCAGGAGGCTCAGGAGGAGACGTTTGCTCTCGGGGACCAACCGTTGGCTGCGAGCCTGCCTGCCCGGCACCCGTCCCGGCTGAAAGCGGCCCTCGACAGGGCGGTCGAGGTAGCGGTCGACACCGGGGCTCGTGGCTCTACGCGCAAAGAGCTATCCGACGATGGGAACTGGTGGTGGAATGGTCGCCGCTGGGTGTCTGCAACGACGGCGGACAGCCTCTGGCGCTGGGACGGGGATAGCTGGCAGGCGACCGCCAGCCTTCGGGACAAGGCTCCGGCCGGTGTTGCGGCAAGCTTGTTGCAGCTTGCGGAAGACCGCTACCTGAGGGCGGGAGCCGTCCTGGTTGAGCGGACATCGGACTGGCAGCCGGAAACAGAGGTAAAGCAAGCGATCGGTCAAGCCCAGAAGCTGATCGCCCGGTTGCGCCAAATCGAGAAGACGGTTCACGCCAACGGCTCGGGCGCCGATCGTGCCGGTAGAGGCCCAGCCGATGTCGCCCATCGCCAGTTGGAGGCGGACCGGCGTTCCTTGAGTGGTAAGCATCGGATGCTGCTCTTGCGTGTGGCGCGCAGCGTGTCCCAGCCCACCACCAAGGACGCGGACGACCAGCTGGACGTGGCCCACGCTCTTGAGGAGCACGCCGTCCTGCTGAACGCCGTCTTGGCCGGATTGGCGAAAGCTGAGCTGGTGCACGCAGACACCGTGGTCTCGGCCCAAACGGCCCTTGAGGCGGCGGAGCGCGCAAGGCTGGACGCCATCAACCGTGCCCGAGACGCGGTCCACACCGCCAGGTCCAGGCGCCGGCCGGCCCCAGCCGAGACGCTTGCGCGACTGCGGGCGGCCCGAGATCTCGACCGTGACGAGCACCTGTCTGAATTCGGTGGACTTCGCCTCTTCTTCCGACGCTTGGAAACCCCCGCGGGAGTGCTCCCCGTTTCGGGGCTGAAGGTATACGTCGGGACAGCCCGGGAGCTATGGCACAAGCACCGCGAGCCGCTAGCAGACCTCGTATCGCTCGAGAGCCCTGAGGCCTTAAGGTTCTTGACCGCCCTGACGAAAGAGGACGACGGAGCCTTCCTCCTTCTGACCGGATCGGCCGGATCGGCCATCGTCGCCTGTCCGCAGCAGCCGAGCGGGGACGTCCGGCAATTCGCCGAGCTGATCCGCCAGCAGGCTCGGCAGGCTGAGATCGCCAAGCGGAGCTGGGATGGGCGGTTGAAGGAGGTGGAGCATGAGCTGGAGGCGGTGATAAGACACCGTTCGACGATTGAGGCCGCTGAGGCAGAGCTAGTCAGGGTGGAGGGAGATCCTGAGCTTCGGAGAGCGATCGACGATGCTCGCGAGCGCCTCCAGCGAAACAAGCGCGAAACGCCCACAGTCCTTCTTGCGCGTCGTCGGCTCGAGGAGGTGATGCGGCCGCTGGTGCAGGCGCCGGAGCCGCTGACGAGCCCCAAGGCTTGACCGTTCTAGTTGGATCGGGTCCCCCGAGGGCGGGATCGCCCCAGTTGCCGGTGGGGCATTTGACGGCTGGAAGGCGGTCATCGCCCATATCCAGGTCAGTCGCGTGTGACCAGGCTATTTGCATCAGTCGGAATGGGTGCCATGGTCGATAGTGAACGCGTCCAAGTCGGCAGGGAGCTCCACCGACCGCGCCCAAGGCCGTCTGCCTACCAGCGGGTCGTCAAGCCCGCCCTTGACGTCGCATTAAGCGCGGTCATCCTGGTTTTGCTCTCGCCGTTGCTCCTGGTCATCGCCGTCGCTATCAAGCTGGATTCGCCAGGCCCTGTCCTGTTCGTTCAGACTCGAATTGGCCAGCACGGCCGTCGGATTCGCGTGATCCGGTTCCGGTCTGTCGATGTCTGCTCCGAGCTATGGCAGCAAACGCTGGCGCACGCCCCCTTGGAGATTCATCGTGAATCCCCAGGCCTGACCCGAATGGGCAGGGGACTGCTTCGGACCAAGCTCGATCGTCTGCCCCAGCTGTTTAACGTCCTGCGGCGGGACATGAGCCTGGTCGGACCCCGGCCGCCGCTCCCTTACGAGGTGGAGGATTACCGGCCCTGGGACTGGATCCGCCTACGGGTGAAGCCGGGATTGACCTGCCTCTGGCAGCTCGACCGGGAGGAGGGCACCACTGAGGCCGCCATGTCCAGTGACCATCGTTATGTCCTGGAGATCTCGCTCCGACTGGACCTCATGATCCTCCTTTGCACCGCGGTGGCTCTGATCGCTGGCCGGGTACCTCGCTGAGTTGACCCGGGGGCCCCGGCCCGGATGTTTTTGGGTCGTTCCCTTCCTGCTCGTCCTGGGTTGGCTGGGGACCAGTACGGCCAACGTACAGGCGGTGGACGACCCCGGACCCATGGCGCTGCGAGTGGTCGGAAACCGGCTCCTGAATGGGGTTGGCCGCCCGGTTCAACTCGTCGGCGTCAACCGGTCAGGAACTGAGTTCAGTTGCATCCAAGGATCCGGCATCTTCGACGGGCCAAGTGACGAACCGTCCGTACGGGCAATTGCAGACTGGCGCGTTAACGCGGTGCGGGTGCCGCTCAATGAAGACTGCTGGCTAGGACTCAACGGCGTGTCGCCAGCTTTTTCGGGCCAAAGCTACCGTACGGCGCTAATCGACTACGTCCGGCTCCTCCACCGCTACGGTCAGTTCGTGGAGCTCTCGCTGACGTGGGTGGCGCCCGGCCAACAGCAGGCCACCAGCCAGTTTCCGATGCCGGATGCAGATCACGCAGCCGACTTCTGGCGGTCTGTAGCGGTCGCCTTTCGCGACGACCCAGCCGTATTCTTCGGCGCCTACGGTGAACCTCATGACATCGGCTGGGCCTGCTGGAGAGACGGAGGAGCGACCTGTCCGACCCCGTATTCCGCCGTAGGAATGCAGGACCTGGTCAACGTGATCCGCTCCGCCGGGGCGGAGCAGCCGATAGCGCTTCCCGGCATCGACCGGGCGAACGATCTGAGCTCCTGGCTCGATTTCCAGCCGCGCGATTCCCGTCGCAGCCTCATTGCGGAATTCCACGTGTACAACTTCAACGCCTGCCACAACTTAAGCTGCTGGCAGAAGACGGTGCTTCCGGTGAGCACGCACGTGCCAGTGACGACGAGTGAGGTCGGTGAGGACGACTGCCACGGCGGCTTTCTGGACGCATATCTACCTTTCGCCGACGGCAACGGCATCTCGTACATGGCGTGGGCGTGGAACACGTGGAAGAAATGCACAGCTCTCATTACGGCCTACAGCGGGGTTCCCACCGCGTACGGTTTCGTCTATCGCGAAGACTTGACCCAACGCACGCCGGGCGCGGCTATGCCATCCACAGCCGAGGTGGCCAAGAAGCCCGTCGGCCGTGCAATCTCGCCGCCCCTCCTGACCGCGGCTGGGGGGGGGCTTCTCGCCTTGGGCCTGATTTTATGGGCCCTCCTGGCTCGCAGACGAAAATCGCAAGGCAGCTGAGGCTTGCGTGCGAGTCCCACCAGGTGCGGCCAACGATGCCTTGGGACAAATAGCCCAACACAATAGTCGCTAAGCACTCTTCTTTCGAGAGCGCCTATTTGTATTTGGCCGGTTCAAATCTACGCTCGAACAAGATGGCAACCCTGACACCCAATCGCATGAGAATGGCTCCGGTCCCGGTCCGACGAAGGCGTCCAAGAGAGAGGCCGCGACCGGTGCGCATCGGAGTCATCGGTTATGGATACTGGGGTCCGAACCTGGTAAGGAACCTAGTCGAAACCGAAGGTGCGGAGGTTGCGGCGGTAAGTGACACGAGCGTTGAGCGGCTTGCGCTCGTGCGGGCACGCTACTCGAAGGTCGCGGTCACGACGGATTGCCATGACCTGTTTGCCGACCCGGACATCGATGCCATCGTCGTTGCAACACCCGTCGCCACGCACTACCGGCTGGGAATGGAGGCGCTTCAAGCGAACAAGCACCTACTCATGTCGAAGCCTCTGACGGATAGTTCAAAGAGCGCTGCCACGCTGGTTCGAACCGCCCGGGAGAGGAACCGGGTGCTCCTGGTGGATCACACCTTTCTCTATACAGGGGCTGTTCGCAAGATAAAGGAGCTGGTTGACGCCGGGAGCCTGGGCCGGCTCCAGTACTACGACTCCGTTCGAATCAATCTTGGACTGTTCCAGACTGACGTGAGCGTGTTGTGGGACCTCGCCGTACACGACCTGTCGATCATGGACTACATCCTGGCTGACGACGCTCTCGCGGTTGCTGCGACCGGTGCGGCCCACCTGCCCGGCCATCCCGCGAACTTGGCGTATCTGACCTGCTTCTTCGCGGGCGACCTCATAGCTCACCATCACGTCAACTGGTTGGCTCCGGTTAAGGTGCGCCGGACTCTCATCGGGGGTGACCGCCAGATGATCGTGTATGACGACCTGGAACCGAGCGAGAAGGTGAAGCTGTACGACAAGGGCGTCACGCTGAGAAGCGGTCAGGAACGTCTCTACGAGTCCCTGGTGGGCTATCGGACCGGAGACATGTGGGCGCCGAAGGTCTCACTTGTCGAAGGCCTTCGTACCGAGGCCCAGCACTTTGTCGACTGCATTCGCGCGGGAGTGAAGCCACTCACCGATGGTGATGCTGGCCTACGCCTGGTCCGCATACTGGAGGCCGCGGAGGAATCGCTGAGGCAGCGAGGCAAGCCGGTCGACATAGAGACGCTCGAATCCGTGGATCCTGAGCTGCCAACCGCCGGAACCGCGTAGAGAAAGTCAGTCGTGGCGGCCATCGACCTCCGCTGGGACAGCCTTCCGGGAGAGGTTGAGGCCAGTAGCTTCAGATGGTTTGCGCTCAAGCGTGCCTTCGACGTCATAGTCGGAGGCATCGCTCTGTCGGTCGCGATCCTAGTCCTCATGGTCTTGATGCTGGCGATAATGGTGGAGTCCCCCGGCAATCCATTATTCCGCCAGCGCCGACTCGGATACCAGGGCAAGCCCTTCTGGATGCTCAAGCTCCGCACAATGGTTCCAAACGCCGAGGGGAGGCGCGCCGAAGTCGAGCATCTAAACGAGGCCAAACCGCCGCTCTTCAAGGCGAGAAACGATCCAAGGGTGACTCGCGTCGGGCGGTTTCTGCGAGCTACGAGCCTGGACGAACTGCCGCAGCTCGCCAACGTTGTGATCGGACACATGAGCTTGGTAGGCCCGAGGCCCCGGCTGCCTCAGGAGTTCGACCTCAAAAACCCGGAGCACCGCCGCCGGTTTGCCATCAAGCCGGGCCTGGCCGGCCTCTGGCAAGTGAGCGGCCGCGCGGCCTTGAACTTCGACGAGGCACTCGCCATCGACCTGGACTACATCGATCACTGGAGCTTCTGGTGGGACCTTCAGCTTATCTGGTGGACTTTCCTTGTCGTGGTCCGCCGGCAGGGGGCTTACTAGCCAAAGGCAAGCCACACCCCGCAGGCCTCAGAGCGGCGGGAAGTCCTGGTCCTGTCAGGCGCCGTCGGGGACCGCTGTGGTCACGGCAGGGTCGCGGCGGTGCGCCCGTTTCGACTCCTCCAATAGAACCGCCTCCAGTTGGCCGGCCAGCAAAGGCCACCCGTAGCTGGACTTCACCAATGCCAGGCCCCTGCGCGCGATTGCGGTCGCGAGGTCCCGGTCCTCGAGCAGCCGAAGCACCGCGGCCGCCATGTCGATAGGCGAGTCCGCCACCAGCAGGTGTTCACCTGAGCGCGCGTTTATGCCTTCGCAGCCGACCGCTGTGGAGACCAGAGGCTTGGCCATGGCCATGGCTTCCAGCACCTTGAGCCGAGTGCCGCCCCCGAACCGTATCGGGGCGAGCAGGACCGCAGCACGCCGGCAGTAGGGCCGAACGTCGGCCACCGCCCCCGTGACGACGACATTTGCGCCGGCCAGCTTCCGAACTTCTCGAGGCGGCTCCGCTCCCACCACGGTCAGTACCGTCCGAGGGCGCTTGCGAAGGATCAAAGGAAGCACCTCACGCGCGAAGAAAACGGCCGCGTCGGTGTTCGGTCTGTACTCCATCCTGCCGCTGAAGACCAGGCTGTCACGGTCGACGGCCTCCAGCGAAGGGCTGAAGTAATCGAGGTCCACGCCGTTGGGGACGACGGCCGACGGGGTGTCGCCGGACTGCTCGGTGGCCAGGGCGCGTTCACGTTCCGACGTGAAGACACACCGGTCCACTCGGTGCCAGGTCGCCAGCTCCTCGCGACGGACGTTACGGTATTCGAGGTATGCGTAAGCCTTGCGTAGAGGAGAGCGCTCGGTCAGATACGTCCGCTTTAGTACCTCGTACTCGATGTTGTGTTCGTCGAGGACTACAGGGATGCCCGAGCGCACGTCGATAATGGCCAGTCGAGCGCCCTCAAGCAGGACCACGTCGACGCCCTCCCGACCCAGAAGTTCGTCGACGGCCCGCTGTAGCCGCGGCGTCTCGACCCCGCGGCTGAGATAGGAGCGGCCGGAGAGGACGCAGGAAAGCTGGATCAAGCGCTTGTTGACGGACCGCGGGGGTGGGACCGCCCTCACTCGGATCCCCAACGCCTCCAGGGCTGCCATGCCACTGGCGGCCTCAGGCCCACCGTAGGCGACGAGCCACACCTGATGGCTCCGGGCGAGGTGCTTGATGAAGTGAAAGTTCCGCATGGCGGCTCCCCACCTGGGGGGATAGGGAACGTCTGAGGCGACCACCAGGACCCGCAACGTTCTGTCCGTCAACCTCTGCTGCTACGGCGGAGACGCGACCAGATCGGCACTCTCTCCGCAAGCCTGCCCAACTCGCTCCACTCCTCGGGAGAGAGCACGCGCAGCAGCACCACTAGCAGTGCGAACGAGGCCGCGCCGGCCAGGACCTCCGGGACCAGGCCCAGACGGGACGAGAACCAGGCGACAGTCGCCATCCCAGCCGTGGCCAGCACTGCGCGACCAAGCCGCCAGACTATGCGCGGATCGACGAAGCGGCGGATGACCCAGATGGCCAGGGTCACGATCAGGACCTCGGTGGCGAACAGGCTAATGGCGGAGCCGATCGCGCCGTTGCCGAGGTGATCCTGGAAGTAGCGAATCAGGACCAGGTTCAGGGCTGGGTTGACGAAGCTGGCCAGGACCATAACTCGCGTCCAGACCAGCTGCCTGTTGCTGGCGATCAGGATCTGGTTGACGATGATGTTGAGGTACATCGGCACGCAGGTCAGGGCCAGCACCTCGAGCACCGGGATGGAGGCCTCGTATGAGGGCCCGTAGAGGAGCAGCGTGACAGGCCGGGCCACCAGTGCCACCCCGGCGGCGATCGGAAGACCCAGCATGGTGACCAGCTCCAGCGGCATCCGGGCCGCCACCTTCAGGTCGTCTGGACTGCGGCTGTAGGCTGCCGCCAGTCCGGGGAGCCAGGCCGTGGAGAGGATCACAGGTATGAACATGAGTGTCTGGAAGATGCGGGTGGGGACTCCATACCAGCCGACCACCTGCTCGGGCGTCATGAGCGAGAGCATGGTGGCGTCGATCCATAGGTAGAACGTGAAGAAGACTGCGTAGGCCCAGTACGCCAGGCTGTCGGTCAGGAAGGAGAGGATTCTCCTGGTGTTCAGACCCCAGTCGATACGGAACCGCCGTGCCCAGACCAGGTTCAGCCCGGTGAGCAATGCCGCGGCGCCGACCTGCAGCATGATTAGCCAGGTGGCGCCGAACCCGAGCACCGCCATCGGGATTCCGACCAGCGCCTGGAGAGCCTTGTTGAGGATCTCGGCTCCGGCAAGGTATTCCATTCGCTCGATGCCCTGGAGAGCCGCCTGGGCCACCTCGCTTACCAGCGTGAATGCGGCCAGCCCGAGTCCGAGAAATACCGCCGCGGACTGGGCGCCGTTGAACCCAGCGAGACGGACATAGAGGAGGGTGAGAGCCGCGGAGGGCAGAATTAGGGTGGTACGCACGACTAAGGCAGTGCCCAGGAGCTGCGGGGCTCGAGAGCGGTCGGCGGCTATCTCTTTGACGAGCATGGGTCGGCTGCCCAGGCCCGCCAGCCCGACGAGTATTCCGCTGGTGGCCGTGGCCATCACTATCAAGCCCATCCCATTGGGTCCGATCAGGCGCGGAACGAACAGCGTCCAGGCCAAGGTCAGCATCCAGGTCAGCAGCTGACCGCCACTGAGGAGGCCAATGTTGCGGGCGACTCGAGGCCGAGCCGTGCCGGCGGCATCGGACAGCGCGGACGAGGTGACCGCCTCGTGGTCGGAGGTGAGCGCCAGTTCGGCAGTGGTGGTGTGGGCTTCCGTCTTCAAAAGACCACTTGAATTTAGGAGGGCGCCTCCGCTCTGGTAAATGGGAAGCCGAGGCGCCTCGCCCGCTAGGCCCTACATGGTGAGGCCGATGTCCCGGGAGGTCCAGGACTCCAGGCAGTCCGGCATCCGCCCTCGCCCATTTCTGGGTCCGCCTCGGCTCACTAGCCTTTGGCTCGGCTGCATGGACGGCTCATTTCCACGGCCCGGCGAGGCCCGCACTGGGGGCTCTCGCTTGCGAGAGGGCGGCGCCAGGCTCACGGCGATCCGCCTGTTGAGCTATGCAAACAACCACGTGGTCTCCCACGTGCCGTCGTACCGACTCCGCCACGCCTGGTACCGGAGAGTCCTGGGCGTCAGGTTGGGTGAGAACGCGGGTGTCCACCTCGACTGTCGTATCTGGTTCTTCGGTCCGAGCCGCCTGCGCAAGGACGGTTACTTGAGCATTGGTGCCCACAGCCGCATAAACCGGGGCTGCCTGTTGGACGCGCGCGGCCCGCTGCGCATAGGCGAGAACGTGAGCGTCTCGGCTGAAGTGGCGATCATCACGACTCAGCATCGTCCCGAGGCCCCGGATTTCGCGGTGGAGAGTCGACCGGTTGTGATCGAAGACCATGTCTGGATTGGGATGCGTGCGATGATCTTGCCAGGGGTGACGGTCGGCCGAGGCTCCGTGGTGGCGGCCGGGGCGGTGGTCACCAAGGACGTGCCGGCGCTCTCGGTGGTTGCAGGTGTACCGGCCAAACAGATCGGCATGCGCGGCCTAGATGATCCCTCCTACGTGCTGGCCGAACCTTTCCCGATGTTCGAGTAGGCCGCGGAAACTGGCCGCCATCCGGCAATTCCGGGATCAGGCCACGAAGTTCGCCAATAGGTTCGCAGTCATGCGCTGAATCCCGGCGTTGACGAAGGTCGTACCGCCATAACTGTCCAGTCCGTAGCTCCACTGGATGGTGCC
>CATPBP010000210.1 GCA_955652675.1 Candidatus Dormiibacterota bacterium | reverse complement strand
CCTTGACGCAGCCTCGAGAAGCGGAGCCGGCCGTAGCCGGCTGACCTCTCGCAGGCCCCTAGTTTTCGGCGGCCGTGGGGCCGGAAGGGCGGCTCCCGCCCTCCTCGGTCGCGGCCCCGTTGGGGTATGCCAGGAGCCGAGCCAGCAGCCGGTAGACCTGCAGGTTGACGCCGAGGCCCACGTGGCTGCCGTCCACTTCCAGGCATTCCGCCTCGGGGCGTAGGCACGCCTGCCAGTGCACGATCCCGTCGCTGCGGGAGTAGATCGAGGTCAGCGGTACCCGGGGCGGTGCCTCCAGCTCGCGCAGGAAGCTTTGCTCGACGCTGGCCCCGTGAGCGTAGCGGAGCATGTTCAGGGCGTGCGCCAGGCGAACTCCGGCCATCGTGATGGGGTGGATGTCGTAGGGGTCGCCAAGCGGCGAGCCGAGGGTGATCACGCGCTCGACCGCGGAGGGGTGGCGATCGGCCACGACCTTGGCGAGAAGCCCACCCCGGCTGTGGCCCACTATCGTCACCCGGCGGCCCAGCCACCCGTTCAGCTTCAGCAGCCGCACCGTGATCTTCCGCGCCACCAGCTCCGAATAGCGGACGTTGAACACGAGTCCGGGCAGCTCGACGCGGTAGCCGAAGCGCAGCAGCCAGGACCGCATGACCGAAAGCGAGCTGTCGCCCGCCATGAACCCCGGAATCAGCAGCACCGGGCGGCCGCCGCCTGGCTGCACGCCGGCGCCGGCGAAGACCGGGTGGCGAACCAGGCGCAAGTACTCCAGCGCGGCTCTACCCTCCAGCCAGACCGGCGGCTGATTGTGCCAGCGTCCCGTGTACCGCAGTGGCGGCAGGCCACGTCCCCCGAAGCGCCCACGCCGAGAGGGCGAGGGTGGTGGCGTGCCGGTGGTCATCGAGCTACCGTCCCGTCCGACGCACCACCGCTATACCGCCTGTGCCCGCGGCAACCTGTCCAGCCAGTCGAGGCTGACCTCCACGAAGCGGTCGGGGACCTCGAGCATCGGGATGTGCCCGACGTCCGGCAGGACCTGGACCGACCAGTCATACCGGCGCCCGATGGCAAGCGAGAACTCGACCGGTACGAGCCGGTCGCGCTCCCCATGCACGATGAGAACGGGGCCGCGAACCCGCTCGTACAGCTGGCTGAAGCTGCGCCGTGTCAGCATCCTGAGCAGGGAGCGGGCGGCCTGCGCCAGCGCGCGCTCGCCGTCCGGCAGTCCGGCACGCTCGCGCGCCAGCTCGAGATGCGCCTGCCGGGCCTCTGGCGGGACACGATATGGATCGACCGTACAGATGGTCAGCGTCTGGGCCGAGATGCGGTCAGGCCCCAGGCGCAACAGCCGGCGTCGTAGCTGCCACTCGGCGAGCCGGGGCACCATCATGAGGCTGAAGAAGGCCCAGATGGGTGCGTCGAAGCGGAGCCGGCCACGCCAGGGGAGCGCGGGGTCGGCGAGCGCCGTGGCGCTGACCGTCTCGGGGTGGCGGGCAGCCTGCAGCGTGGCCAGGAGACCGCCCATGGAGTGCCCCACCACCACGCTTGGAGAGCCGGCGACCTCCCTGATAAACCGATCGAGAAGCATCTGGTTGGCGTCGATGGCTGCTGAGTGGCTGCCCAGCGGCGTCTTGCCGAAGCCGCGCAGATCCGGGGCCAGCACCCGGTGTCCTCGGGCCAGGCCCGCGCCCACCGCCATCCAGTTCAAGGCTGCCCCACCGAGGCCGTGAACGCAGACCAGCGGGGGGCCGCTGCCACCGAAGTCGAAGTAGTGGACGGGGCCGCCAAGGTCCACAGTCCTTGACACCATGTGTCAAGCCATCCTAAAGGCAGCCGATCAGCGCGTAATCAGGCAAGGCCGCTATCACTCCACGAAGCTACCGAACAGGTTGTTGAGCGACTCGGCGAGGGTCGGATGGGCGAAGATCGCGTCGCGGAGCACCGGGTAGCGCAGGCCGCCCAGCATTGCGACCTCGAGCAGCGCCATCAGCTCGCCCCCTTCGATCCCGAGGATCGCGCAGCCCAGGATCTCTGAACTCTCTGCGTCTACCACTGCCTTCATCAGGCCGCGGCTCTCGTCGACTTCGACGGCGCGCGCGACGGAGGTCATGGGCTGCTTCGCTACCCGCACCTGGCGACCCTCGGCCCGGGCCTGCGTCTCGCTCATCCCCACCCTGCCCAGCTGGGGATCGATGAAGACGGTGTAGGGCACAAGCCTTCCGTCGGTAGTCGCTGACCCGCCCTCGAGCAGGTTGGTGCGGATGATGCGGAAGTCGTCGTAGGAGATGTGCGTGAAGGCCGGCCCTCCTTTGATATCACCGAGGGCATAGACACCGGGTGCGCTGGTCTGCAGCCGGTTGTCGACCTTGATGTAGCCTTGGTCGTCGATCTCCACGCCGACACTTTCGAGGCTCAGATCGGCGGTGTTCGGCGTGCGGCCGGCGGCCGCCAGGAGATGGGTGCCGACCAGAGTGCGCTCGCCCTCCGGGGCTCGCACGTCCAGCGTGATCGAGCCATCCTTGCCCTGAGCCGCGCCGAGGGCGGAGGCCTGGAGCAGGACCTCCACACCGTCTTGGCTCAGGATCGCGGCAACGGCTTCCGCCACGTCGGGGTCCTCCTGAACGAGAAGCTGTGGGCCCCGCTGGACGACCGTGACCTGGCTGCCCAGCCGGCGGAAGAGCTGGGCGAACTCCAGACCGACGTAGCCGCCGCCCAGCACGATGAGGTGTCCGGGGACCTCGTCCAGTTCCATGACCGAGGTCGAATCCAGAACCGGGAGGCCCTCCAGGAAGGCTGGGCGCGCCGGGCTGCAGCCGGAGTTGATGAACACGAGGTCCGCCGAGAGGTCGGCTGAAGCGCCTTCCCGGCCGCCGTCGAGCCTGATGGTTCGCTCGCCGCAGAAGGCGGCCTGAGCGAAGATCAAATCGACATTGGAAGCAGATTCGACCTGCCGTCTGGTGCTCTCTCGGAAGCTCTCGACCACCTCCCGCTTGCGCTGACGCACGGCCCTCATGTCGACCTCGACGGAGCCGACTCGGAGGCCATAGTCCGCGGCCCGCCCAGCCAGGTAGGCGACCCTGCCGCTCGCGACCATGGTCTTGGTCGGCGTGCACCCGTAGTTGATGCAGGTCCCTCCGACGAAGGCCCTCTCCAGCAGAGCTGTGCGCCGCCCCGCCTGGCCGAGGCTTACGGAGAGGGGAACGCCTGCCTGGCCCGCGCCGATCACGATGGCGTCGTAGTGGCCTGTTTTCATGCCGGAGATTGTGGGGCCCGGCAAAGAGGAGGGAGGCCGCCGCCGTTAGAGCTTGTCTTCCTCGGGCCAGTCGGCTGAGTAGAGCTCGTAGGCCAGGCCCTGCCCGTTGAGGGCGGCGTGGACCTGGGCCAGGGCGGCTCGGGCGGCGGCCCGAACGGAGGGCACCTGGCAGTGGACGGCAAGCTGCTTCAGGTCCGCGTAGCAGCGGAGGAGACGCTGTTCCTCGTCAGGCGTGAGTCGCGGGCCTGCTTCGCTCATCCTGGAAGCGCCTCGCCTTCATCTCGAATCGGGGCAGGCCGCCGGGCGTGGCGACCTCCACGATGGGGGTGAGGGAGATCTGGCGCTTGATCTGGTCGCCCACGCGTTCCGCCAGCTCCCCGTATTGCTCGCTGGGCACGTCGGGTCTCGGCTCGATTCGCACCACCAGCGTGTCCAGCTCCTCGATTGTTCGCAGGCTGCTCTGGAACTCGTCCACCTCCGGAAAGGCTCGTACAACGTCCTCGACCATGACCGGGATGAAAAAGACTCCACGAACTTTACGCATGTCGTCTTGCCGGCCGCGGATGCCGCCCTCGTACCAGTCCCAGGTCCGCCCGCACTCGCACTCCGACCAGGGCCGCTTGACCACCAGGTCGTTGGTCCAGTACCGGAACGCCTGGATCCCCTCGCGGCCGAGACTGGTCATGACTCGCACCCCGGTCTCACCGTAGGGCACGGGGCGCAGGGTGTCCGGGTCCAGGACCTCCTCTATGAAGTCCGATTCGATGATGTGGCATCCGCCGGGCTCTTCGATGCATTCGAACATGAAGATGGTGGCAGCCTCGGTCATCCCCGCGCTGTCCCCGACAAAGGCCCCGAAGGCGTCGGCTATGGCCTGTTTGGTGGCCTCCGGCCGTGGCTCGCCTGAGCAGACCACGATCCGAACCTCTGATTCTCGAGCCAGGTCGATGCCCATCTGCCTCGCCGTCAGCGCGAGCCGGAGGGCATAGGTGGGGGTGCAGGCCAGCACGGTGATGCCCTGCTCGAGAAGCAGGCGGACGCGGCCTTCAGAGTCGAAGGAGCCGGTCGGGATGGTCGCAACGCCGATCTTCTCCAGCGCGTAGTGAAGGCCCCAGAAGCCGATGAATAGTCCATAGCCGAAAGCGACAGCAGCCCGATCGTAGGGGCGCACCCCCATCCCATAGAGGCCCGTGCACCACATGTCCGCTGCCCAGGCCCAATCCCGGGCGGTGTCGAAGGTTCGCACTGGCGGTCTGCCCGAGGTGCCGCTGGTCTGGTGATGACGGATGGCGAGCCGGGGATCGCAGGAGGGAAAGTCGCCGTAGGGCGGGTTCGTCGCCTCCGCGCTCACGATCTCCTCGCGGGTGAGGATGGGCATTCGGGCGATGTAGTCGTCAAGTGATGCGATCCCGTCCGGTATCCGCGCAC
The DNA here is from genome assembly GCA_955652675.1 of Candidatus Dormiibacterota bacterium. GTDB lineage: Bacteria > Chloroflexota > Dormibacteria > Dormibacterales > Dormibacteraceae > Nephthysia. Next base: position 7,418 of record CATPBP010000210.1, on the reverse strand, counting down.
GCCAGAACGGTGATCCCCGGCGTGCGTGGGCGAGCGAGGTCCGCAGTTTGTGCCACTGCAGTCCCCGCAGCTCCTCGCGCGGCATCGTTTCCGTAACCGGGTTCCAGTAGCCGCGCTCAGGCGGCTGACGGACCACGACAGCGCTGTCCATCGCGCTCTCCTTCGACCCCCTCGGGACGCCGGCGACCTCGCAGCCGGCGCCCATGCCAATGCAATGCCGCAGCAGTCTAGCCGAGGCTGCTCTGTGCGCCCCGGCGGCGAGTTCAGGTCGCTCGGCGGACGGCGAGACACTCGATCTCGACCATCGCATCGGGGGCGAACAGTGCGCTCACCTCAAAGAGACTGGCCGCCGGATAGTGCCGGCCGAACACCTCTCGATAGGCTTCGCCGATGGCTGTCAAGTTCGCGCGATAGGCTCCGACGTCGGTCACGAAGTAGGTGAGCTTGAGAGCCTGGGGCGGTGAACTGCCAGCGGCTTCGAGGGCCGTCGCCACGTTCGCGATCGCCACCCTGAACTGACCGACGATGTCTCCAGGGGCCAGCACTCGACCTGATGAATCACAGGCCACCTGGCCGCCAAGCATGACCAGTGGTCCGGCTGCGGCGGCATGTGAGAAGCCGACGCCCGGCCCCAGTTGCGATGGGTTGAACAGCTCTATCTCCAGCATGGCCGATAGTGTGCGCCCAGCTCCAGAAGCGACATACCATGCCAGCGGACTAGATTTAGCCGCGATGTCTACCCGCTGGCAGCGCTTCGACTATTCAGGAGGGGACAAGGTGACGATGCTCACCTTCGCGCGTCCAGAGAGGCTCACCACACTCACCTTCGAGGTCTACGTCGCGCGGGCCGCCAGGGGCCGGCGGGCCTCCTGTGGGTACACCGACCAGGCGCAGGCCCCCACCGGCCGTGCGGAAGTGTGGGGGGCGCGGCCGCGTTGCCCGCGTCGCCCGGGAGGGAGGGCCAGGCAATGAGGGTAGTTGGGCTGATCTCGGGAACCTCGGCGGACGGCATCGACGCAGTCCTGGCCGAGGTGGATCGGGGGGAGGGGAGCCAGATCTGTGCTCGCCCCTTGACCTCGCGCTGGACGCCTTATCCGGCGCCGCTTCGGAAGCGCATCCTGGAGCCGGACGCCGACCCCTCCGAGCTGGGCCGTCTGCACTGGGAGCTCGGAGGCTGCCTGGGTGAGGCCGCCCTGGGCGTGATGAGCGGACGAGGGCGAGCGGACCTGGTCGGCTCTCACGGCCAGACGGTCACCCACCTGCCAGGCGAGGGCGTCACCCTGCAGCTCGGCGAGCCGGCCGTGATCGTGGAGCGGACCGGGGTGCCTGTGATCGCCAACTTCCGAGCGGCAGACGTCGCCGCCGGTGGGCAGGGAGCTCCGCTTGCGGCCTTCGCGGACTGGCACCTGCTGGCCGACGAGAAGGAGACTCGTGCCTGCTTGAACCTGGGCGCCATCGCGACCGTGACTGTGCTTCCCGCCGGGGGCGGCCTGGACGACCTTACGGCCTTTGACGTGGGGCCGGCCAACATGGTGATCGACGCCCTGGGCGGCGATCACGGTGGTTCCGCGGGGCTGCTCGGAAAGGCCGACCAGGGACTGCTGCAGGATCTCCTCGAGCACCCCTTCTTCGCGCAGAAGCCCCCCAAGTCGTGCGGGCGGGAGGAGTTCGGGCGGCATTACGCCCAGCGGGCGCTGGACCGAGGCCTGCCTCGGGCGGACCTGATGGCGACCCTTGTCGCCCTCACCGCCGAGTCGGTGGCCCAGGCTCTGTCCGGGTACCGGATCGACCGGCTGCTGATCTCCGGCGGCGGCGTCTACAACCGGGCGCTGGTTCACGACCTTAAGGAGCGCTTCCGGGTGCTGCCCACAGACGCTTTCGGCGTCGGCGCGCGGGTCAAGGAGGCGCTGGCCTTCGCCCTCCTTGCTTTCGCCGGCTGGGAGCGAATCCCCGCCGGCCTACCCAACGCCACCGGCGCCCGCCACCCCACAGTCCTCGGCCAGCTCTCGATGCCATGACCAGACGAGGTGCGGAAGGCCGGATCGGCAGCCGGTTCTGCTCCGCTCGCCAAAGGGGAGGAGATGCTCAAGCCCGGCGGCTACTACAGCGTCATGACCGCCGCACCTTCCGAGGGCATGAAGGCGAGTGTCTTCGACGACGGGTCCTCCAGCATGCCGACACCCGACGTCTGCCAGGCCCGCTTCATCAACGCGACTTCCGACCTGACCATCGACGTCACCGTGCGCGGCCTCGAGACCAACTTCTCCAGCCTCGGCTCGATGCAGGCTTCGCCCTACGGCCAGATGCTGAAGGGCGAAGGGCGTCTACGAGTCGAGATCAAGGACGGGACCAGCGGGAAGGTGCTGGCCATGGTCAGGAACTACGTCGCGCCGGGGGGGCACATGCCCAGCCTTGCCGCGACCGGGGGCATGGGCAGGCCGGTCGAGGTGGTCGAGTTCTACGACGCGATGACGGCGGACGCCGTTCCGGAGGGCGCGGCCCACACCGGCGCGGGAGGTGGGCAGCCTGCGAATCGGGCAGCGGCGGGCTACCTGCCACGGCTGCCCTCCGCTTTGCCTCTCGCGCTTCTGGGCGCGGCGATTCTTCTGACCGGCCTTCCTCGGCTGAAGCTCTGAACGCGGCAGTGCGGCCAGCGCTGGCGTTCTGGGTCGTTCTGGCTCTCGCCACGCCCGGGTCTTGCGAACCTCCCAGACGCCGGCTCGCAGCTGCCGGAGCGCGAGCAGCACCGAGACCGAGAAGGATGACGCCCCCGCGGCCACCGGCGCCGATCGTGCGTTCGAGCGCCAGGGCGAGCGTGAGCACGGAGGCGCCCAGGACACATAAGCTCAAATTGACGAGGAGGGCTAGCGGGGCCCCTCGCTCACCGAGCGCGCTCAGCGAGCGATGTAGAGGTTCATAGCCGGGGCTGCTCCAGATCGCTACCAGAACCGCCGCCTCTGTCGAGGGAGGCGCCACCAGACAGGCCGCGGCGGCGATGCGAAAGCAACGGCCGCCGGGCAGCGTTCAACGCTCCTGCCGGTGTCTGGCGTATTAGCGCCGGAACCGGTTGCGAACGCCACAACCTCGGGGCGGCACCAGCGCCGGCTGTGGCTCCTGGTCAAGTCGAGGAAGAGCCAGGAGCAATCGGAGGAGGCGCATGCCTGACCCGGACCACCTCAGGTCCCGTCAGCAGCTCGATCGCGGAGCGCAATCCGCCGCTCTCCGATGGTAATTCTCCTCGCCGCCGCCGCGGGCCGCCGCGGTTTTCCGGATGGTCCTCTGAAGGCAGGCGGACCGTCAGCCAGCGCGCTTAGCCCGGATCCACCGGGCTTAGTGAATGTGGCCGGTGATGGCGAGGACGATCAAGACCAGCACCACCAGCGTCACGATTCCGGCGACAACGAGCAGCACAAGGCCCGTCATCCCCGCGGCGCGATTGATCGTCCGGTCCGGGATGGGGTCGCCGACGGATTCCGGCGGTCCCTCCACGAGCGGCCTTCCGGCACCCGGCTTGAGCTCGTCGTTCGGCTTCAGTTGTTCATCCGGAGTACTCATTTTCCTGTTCGATCCTCGAAAGTACCCAGTCGAAGCGGCCGCTGGTCACCGCCGCTTTGCAGTAGCGACACTCTCCGACCTGGTTGATTTCCAAAGGTGCGCCGCAGTTCGGGCACACCTTGTCCAGAACGCTCCTGCCGGTCGTCTGGACCCCGACCGAGCGCTGAAACGTCCAGTACTCGCTGAACTGTGAGGGCGACTTGCTGCCGAAGATCATCTTCCCGGTTTGCTCGTCCACCTCGTAGTCGGCGCAGGTGGCGGTCACCCTGACCGTGACGTCGTCGAGGGCGGTTCCGTGCACCACCTTGACGACGTCGATGGCGTCCAGCTTCAAGCCCTCCAGCACGTTCTTCTTGTGCAGGTCAATGAGCTGCTGCACCTGGCTCGACCAGCCCAGGTAGAGTCCGGGGCTCATGAAGGGCCGGCTCGCGCTCAGGTCGCGGTCCTGCCAGGCCTGCTGGAGAGCGTAGAAGGCCTGCTGCCCTCGACCCCGGAAGGCCTCCTCCTCGAACTTGGGATCACTCGCCTTGATCGCCGCGATCCCGGTCTCCCGGTCCATCTGGGCGCCCCCGGCGTCGGCCGCCGTCGATACCCCGCGGAACTGGTCCGAGGTCATGCTGGTGACGACCCAGTCGTACCGGCCGCTCGCGATGTCGGCCCCGCAGTAGTCGCAGACGCCGTCGTCGTTCAGCTTCAGGAGCCCGCCGCAGTTGGGACACTTCGACGCCGTCGCGCCCCCGGATATCAGCGTCTTCGCTCCCGGGAGGCGCTGGAAGGTCCAGAGCTCGGCCAGGCGCTGGTCCTCCCTGGTTCCGGACACCAGCTTGCCGGTGCGGTCGTCATCGAAGTGGACGGCGGCGACGTAGTCCAAATGCACCTGGATCGAGTCCCCGGCTGGACCGTGGCTGGCGCTGGCAACCTGCATCCCGCGCACGTTCAGGTTCTCGAGCAGCGGTCGCTGGTGCTGAGCCGCCAGTGACTCCACCTCCTGGCCCCAGGGCTGCCAGGTGGCGGTCGAGAGAAAGGCACGGGCGCCGTGCGCGTTGCGGTCCTGATAGGCCCGCTTGACCAGCAGGAAGGCCATCTCCGCTCGCTGCAGGAAAGTCTCGTGCTCGAAGTCCGGGTCAGCCGCCTTGATCGCAGCCATCCCGGCGACCACCTCCTGACTTGGGCCGGTCGCCACCTCCCCGCGGCTCCAGCCCTCCGACTGCCAGTCGGGTGGCTGGAAATCGTTATGGGCCTGGGGGTGGCGGTGTGACACGTAGTAGATACCGACGCCGATCACGAGGACCGCCACGACGAGCAGCAGGAGACCAGGATCGAAGCCTGTGAAGCCACCACCGCCGCCCGAGCTGCCGCTGCCTCCGGAGAAGCCACCGCCACCGCTGGAACCGCCGCCACCGCTGGAACCGCCGCCACCGCTCGAGCCGCCTCCGCCACCCGAGTGACCGCCGCCACCGCCCCGAGCAAAGGCGGCGGTGGGGACACCGAGCAGCATTGCCGCCACCAGCAGGAGAACCGCCGCCCAGCGGAGCATGCGGCGAAACTGACGCCTCACCTGAAGCCGGCTAGCTCGGGGGTTGGCTGGGCGGTGGGGTGGAAGTAGGCGCCGGCGAAGGCTCCTCCAGGTTGGTCCCGCAATTGGGACAGAACCTGGTTCCGGGCGAGCTCTCGGTGCCGCACTTGGGGCAGGTCAGCGCCGCGGGCGCCTGGAGCGACGTGCCGCAGTTCGCGCAGAACTTTGCCGTGGCAGCGTTCTGCGTGCCGCAGCTGGGACAGGCCACCACGGCACCGGCCGGTGCGGGCGCCGGTGCAAGCGTCTGCCCGCAGTTGGAGCAGAACTTGGCGTTCTCGCTGTTCAGCGTTCCGCACTTTCCACAGCGGACCTGCACCTGGCCGCCGGCGGCCACGGTCTGACCGGCTCCGGTCACCATCCCGCCGAGCCCGAGCCCGATGCCGAGCACCGCCGGATTGCCTGCGCCGCCGCCCTCGGCCGCGCCCTCACCGACACCCTGCAGGGCCTCGCCCACGCTGTACTGCTGGAAGCCGCCGGCCAGCCGGCTGTACTGGGCGTCCTTGCGGTAGCGCTTGAGGGTCTCCTCGTCCTCTTCCTTGATCGAGATGGTGAAGTTGCCCAGGCGCACGATCTGCAGGCCGTAGGAGGCCACGTAGCTCTGCACCTTCTGGAGCGTCTCCTGCTCAATCTCCTCGGTATGGGCGGCGATGCCCAGGATCGGCCAGTTCTGGGACACGACGTGGGTCACGACGTCTGTCCGCAGCACCTTGAGGAGCTGCTCGCGCATCCAGTCCGTGATCTGGTCGTTGGTCTGGATATTCCGGGTGCCGACCAGGTTCAGGATCAGGGACTGTGGTTCGACGACCTTGAGCGAGTACTCACCGAAGACGCGCAGTCCGATGGCGAGGGTGGTCTCGGGATCGACCACGTTGTCGATCATCCCGCCGAAGGGCAGGTTGGGGAACTCGCGGGTGGAGATGAAGTAGATCTCCGTCTTGAAGAGGTTGCCGCCCGAAGCCGCGTCGACGAGCATGCCGAGGAAGGGGATCTCGGAGCTGTCGAGCGTTGAGCGTCCGGGCGAGACGGTGCCCTGGACGCGTCCGTCACGAAAGAAGACCGCCAGCTCGTCCTGCTCCACGGTGAGCTGGGTCATCTTGCGGATGTTCGTGTCGGGCCACTTGTAAAGCATCTGGCCCTTGGCCTGGTCCGGGCGGGCGATGAACTCGCGCCGGATCTCACCGAATATTCCCATCGTGTTTCTATTCTCCCTGGGTGGTTGTCCCAGAAGGCTAACGCCTGAGGCTTGCGGCCTGGTCGCGTCCAACGGTCATATGCCGCCGCCGGGCGTCACCTCAGGGGAGCCGCAGCCATCCGGTGTGTCCGTCGAGAGGCTTACCGGCCGCCCCCTGCGGCTTGCCGAAGGCTTCTTTAGGACCGATCAAGTTCCCACGACCTACACCGGACCGACGGCCTCCGGGTACCTTCGCTGCGGGCTCGGGTGACAGGAATCGCGATCGGGCTGGTTCTCCTGGCCGCGGTGTTCCATGCCGCCTGGAACGTCCGGCTCAAAGAGGCCGCCAACCCCCTTGGGCTGGCCGCCCAGGCGATTCCGGTGGGGACCGTCGTGGCCGCGCCGGCCGTCCTGAAGCTGTGGCTCGCAGGAGGCCGGCCTGGCCTTTCAGGTCTTGGCTGGGTACTGGTCGGCACGTCGGTGCTGCTGGAGCTGGCGTATCTCCACCTGCTCTCGGCGGCCTACGTCCGCGGCGACGTGTCTTCGGTGTACCCCGTGGCCCGGGGAACCGCTCCCCTGCTGGCCGTGACTGTGGGGCTGGTCCTCTTTCGCGAGCAGCTCGATTGGATTCAGCTGGGTGGGATCCTGTCGCTGCTGGCAGGCATCTGGCTCGTCAGGCCCCCTCGGGGAAGACGCGCCTCGCTGGGTCTCGCTCTCCTGACCGGGGTCTGCATCGCCGCCTACACCGCGATTGACAGCCGCGGTGTGCGGCTGGGTCCCTTCTGGCTCTACAGCTGGCTGGTTTTCGCCGGACTCTCCCTGGCGCTCGTCCCCTTCCGCGGCGTCCGGCTGCGGGGAGCGCCTGCCGTAGGCGTCCTGATAGTCGCCTCCTATTTCCTCGTCCTGGCGGCGCTCAGCTTCTCGCCGCTTGCGCTGGTGGCGCCGCTGCGGGAGTCCGGCGTGGTCCTGGTCGCGCTCTGGGGCGTCCTCCGGCTCGGTGAGCGGGAGGGCGTCTGGCTCAAGTTGACCGGAGCCGCCGCCGTGGTCGCGGGCGCCGTCCTGCTCACCGTCGGCTGACGCTTAGCCCGGAGCCACCGATCCACGACGGCGCCTTGG